>SFIW01000043.1 GCA_004556055.1 Planctomycetaceae bacterium | reverse complement strand
GTAAAGATCACGGTTGATACTAGCGATATCGATATAAAGTTTACTAAATCCGTTGAACAACTGAACGCATCGTTGACGAAGAGTCAAAGAGCCCTTGGCCTTTTCTACAACGAACAAGGGCTTTTAACGAATGGTCTAGGGCAATGTGTAGAAGGATTATCTAACGCCCAAATTAAGCTAGGACAATATACCGACGAGTTGGGGAATATTCGGACGTTTCAAGGGGGCTTTACCGAAGGACTTTCTAGAACTCAACTAGCCCTTGGCATGTATGCGGACGAAGTAGGCAACGTCTATAACGCGATGGGCGAATTGGTAGGACAAACGGACAAAGCCGCCAAGAAGCTCGAAAGAGAAGCCGCCGAAGCCGCAAAGAAAGCCGCCAAAGAGCTTGAAGATCTAAGAAAGACCGCGCAAAAAAAGCCGGCGATTCTATCAAGGGAATGAGCGACGCTCTAAAATATGGAGCTTTCGAACCGCCTGTAGACAAATTTAGCGAACTCACGAAGAAAGTAAACGAGTCAAGAGAAATGGCGAAAATCGCAAAAAGTAAAATTGAGGAGAGATCGTAATTTCACGCGTGAAAGCACGACGTGAAAATGAAAAAGAGAAACGTTGGCCTTAGTTTTTGCAAGCCTCCGCCCAAAATCAATCGTAGCGCGTTGTTAGGCTATGCCGAGTCGAATCTTTTACGACTATTTACGGGGCATTTTGTTTTGTGTAAAATGAACTTCAGTACGTTTCGGTTTAGAATATAAATCTGCTGGCGTTTGTTATTAATTGCTTTAACTATAGTAATGATGTTAAAAGGGTCTATAAATGCATAGGAATATTACAAGGCGTGAAGTTCTTTCGTGCGCAATCGCCGGATGCGCAGCCGCAAGTCTTTTAGGCGGACAGCGTCGCGTTGTCGCCGAGGATAAGGAATATTCGATTCCTGAAGGCTTCAAGGGCGATATTAAGCAGTCGGTTAGTAAATGGTGCTTCGGTTCTTACCCGCTAGCCGAATTCTGCGACCTCTGCAAGAGCATGGGAATGGTTGGCGTCGACCTCATTAATCCTAGCGATTGGGAACTTGTTCGCGACCACGGCATGACCGTAACGATGGGTAACGTCCCTGAAGTGCAAATTCCTGTGGGAATCAACCGTAAAGAGAATCACGACCGCATCGTCGCTTCCTACGAGAAATACATTCCCATGGCGGCGGAACTGAGCGTTCCGAATTTGATTTCGTTGTCAGGCAATTGCAACGGAATGGATCCTCAAGAAGGTCTCAAGAACTGCATTGAAGCTCTTAAACGAGTTGCTCTCATTGCTGAAAAGCATAACGTCAACATTTGTATGGAACTGCTGAATTCGAAAGATCATGGCGATTACATGGCGGACTCCGTGCAATGGGGAATTGATCTTATCAAGGGCGTCGGAAGCGAACGCGTCAAGTTGCTCTATGATATCTATCACATGCATCGCATGGACGGCGACGATATCTATAACATTCGCCGCGCCATCGATTGCATCGGTCATTTCCATACTGCGGGATGCCCCGGTCGCAACGATCTCGACGATCAACAAGAACTCTACTATCCCGCAATTATGCGCGCGATCAAGGAGCTTGGATACAAGGGGTACGTTGCGCACGAGTTCATCCCCAAACACGGCGTCGATTCGTTGTACGAAGCCGTCAAACTTTGCGACGTCTGATTTTCGTCAGAAAGTTGACTCATTCGAGGGAGTTTGTCGACGACGACTCCCTTTTTTATTGCCTCTTTAGAAGGAGATTTAGCGCGCAATTACAAATATGGACGTCCGACATTCCTTTTGATTCCTCAAACGCGTAGGTTTCTCTGTATGCCAGAGGAGCCTGAGGCTCCCGTAAGTCAACGAAGACGACGTCTACTTTTTGTTTGAGCGAATCTGTATCTGAAAGAGACGTGCGGGGGCCTATGGCAAGAAGGTAGTCTACGTTGTCGGGATAGCGTCCAAGATCGGCGTGTTGGCGTATTTCAGAGGCGTCGATCGCGTATGTCGAAGAGACCAAGTTCAAAGCGGAATCCATTTCGTCGTCGGAAAGGGGAGACGGCTCGGAGACGAATAACTCGTCGGCAAAGAGTCGTTCGTAGCGCTCGCGTTCTCCAGCGCCAAAAGTCATTCCGAATGTGAGAATATCCGCGTCGACAACTTGGGCCAGCGCTCCCTGGGCTCCCCAATCCAGCAGGCCAACTTTACGCGCCTGCGCGCGCAGGTTGCGACCAAAGACTTCTTGGAACGTCTCGCTATCTTCTCCAAAAATGAATCGTCCTATCTTGCGATAAATAATCTCCGACATTTCATGGACTTGAGCCTCGCATTCCGTCTCCGTAGCGCCCTCGGCGACTATCAAAAGCGTAACGATCCCGTCGTGCGACGAGATTCTCACCGTAGGACTCGATTGTTGTGTATTCAAAAAGTCTAAAAGCCGTTCAGTTGAAGATTCATCTAGTCCAAACGCGTGAAGGCGTTTGGTCTGAAAACGCCTGGTCGCTAAGGTTTGAGGTTCGTATAAAAATCGACGAATTTCCGACTGAAGGGAAGGATCTTCCAATAGTTCGCCAAGATTGGACGGCAAGGAGGGTAAGGCGACGAGTAGACGCGACGCGTTCTCGTTCAATCGAGAATCTTGCCAAGGAGGCGTATCTTTACAGAACGTCTTTAAAAGAAGGATTCCTACTGTTTTATCTTCAGCGGAGACGCCTTGCGCGTCTTGAATGATTGCGTCCGCGGAAGGCGATTGCGCTTCTTTGGGACGCGAGGAAAAGGAGTACCCGTTGACGGAAGAGTATCCCGCCGCCGTCAATTGGGCGGCGACTTGTTCTACAAGAGCTTCGCGCAATAATTGAGGGCTTCCAACGCATAGAACGACTTCGACGCGTTGCGAGGCCGTCGAAAGGACGTCTCCAAGTTTTTTGGATTCTCCTCGAACAAGTGTGAAATAATTGTCGCGCAATCCCATTCTTTCAAGAGCGCGACGCATTAACTTAACGTCGTTATATTGGAGAGCTTCGGACACGATTTCATCTTCTATGAGAATTATTTCCGCCGTTATTTGATTTTTTTCTTTGAAGTTTGCCATTGTAGATAAAAGTTTTTGGACTTCGGAACGTAAAGAGCTGGACTTTGAGTTATCAGATTTTAGAGCAAGCTGTCAGGCGTTGGCGCAATTTAGCGTCCAAGACCCGATTTGAGTGGAAAGAGGGGGAGTCTGTGTTTCCTGGATCTAATTATAAAAGTTTGAGATAATTTGAAAAGAAAGGCGTTTTTTCTAACATTTAATTGACTATTTCTTTGGGCGTCGCTATGATTAGGGTGTTTTTCCAATACTAAAACCTATGTAAAGACGTGGTTGCGCGCTGGAGAAGCGAGACAGTAAAATTTTCCTGCAACTTTTGATTTGCCGTAATTCTTCTTGTCATTAAGTAAGGAACCTATCGTTGAAATGGATCTTTGGTAAGAGGGGACTGGCTTTACGCGAAGTTTTTAGTAAGCTCGACGTCCTAAAGATAGTAGCCTATAGTGTTTTTTCTCTTTGTCTTGTCGGCTGTTTTTCCTCTCTTGAGGCGGGGGAAACGTCGGCGCGACAATCTTTCACTTTTCGCGCCGAATGGTTTACCGGCGGGGACATGACCCTTCGAGGACTTCCTTATTCCGATCGATATGTCGCGTTAAGTCCCGGTCCTAATTCCTCCGATTCAAGAGCGACGTATGAACTGGAATTCCCCGAAACGGGCGATTATGAACTGTGGGGATTTTATAGCGCTTGCGACTCTCGACCTCTTACCGTCGAATTGGATGGCAAGGTCGTTTCTGAGCAAGCGTTAGCCGCTACGAACGGCAGCTGGTTGACCAGCGCTTCAACCTGGAATCGAGAAGTTCTTTTAACGAACGTAACGGCGGGAGTCCACGAGTTAACCATCCACGCATTCTCTCCTGATATTCCTCATTTCAGCGCGTTTAAACTTGTGCCCACCTTTGATCTGAAAAAAAGTTGGAACGCGCCTCGCGCCATTGTAAAACAAAAATTACAAGAGACCTGGCAGCCAAGTCCCTGGAGCGGCGGATGGTACGAACCGTACGCGCGCGATCGTTACCAGAAAAGGGAAAGCGGCGAGACCTTTAGCGATCATTTCGCGCGCGAAACGGCGATCGCGCTAGCTCCCAAAGATAGCGTGCATTTTGTCGTTTCGACGTCGCCGATTTCGGATGACGATCGCGAAATCGATTTGTTCGACGAGCTTACCTATACGCCGGGAATGTTTGCGGCGGAAAGCGCCGAACAGGGCTCCGGAACTTTGTTGTACGTTCGCGCGCGTATAGACGGTTCGACGGATGAAACGTCGGCGCGGCTTCCAAACTCCGAATCCTTTATTCTCACCGCAGAGCGTTTCGAATCCCTCTTAAACCGCTCTAAAGAAAGTATTGAGCGCTTCCGTCAAGATATTGGCGACGATAGCTATCTGGCGAAATCGTACGAGCGCATCGAAACGATTCGCGAGAATGGTCGACGTTGTTTTGCCGGATTAAACTCTGAGACTTCCGCAGAAGACGCCGAAGAATGTTGCCGCGTTTACTTTGAAGCGGTACGTCTGTACGCCAGAATCGGATGGGCAAATCCGATCTTGGATTTTGATCAACTCCTCTTTGTTTTGAGAAACGCAAGGGATCTTGGCTTACCGCAAAATTATCAGAGCAACTGCGTTCTCAATCCCAACGGCTTTGACGATTCGCTCAATACGCTCTCTTTCCCCTTCGTTTTTGATAAGTCTGATCCGGATGAAGTCGACGACATAATTTCCCAAGATAAGGACGTCGCGCCTTCTTCTCATTCTCTCTTCAAGCCGGATTATCCAACTTTCTTGGGCGATTTAGATTTGCACTTTGACGCCGATAAAGCGCTGGTTTCATCGCTGACTCGCGAACGTCGTTGGAACGTCTTCGAGCTGGATCTTAACGCCGCGAGGGAGGGTAAGACTACCGACGAAATTATGAAGCCGAAGCTTCCGGAAATGCCTGACGCCGACAACTACGACGCGTGCTATATGCCCGACGACTCGGTTATCTTCATGTCGACTGCGTGCTATATTGCCGTCCCTTGCGTCTCCGGAACAACAAGAGTGACGAACACCTTTAAGCTTAACGCGGAAGACAACTCTATTCGCCGGTTGACCTTCGATCAGGAGCATAACTGGTGCCCGACTCTCATGCCCGACGGAAGAGTTCTGTATCTTCGCTGGGAATATACCGACATTCCGCATGTTCCGAGTCGTTTGCTTTTCCAGATGAATCCCGACGGCACAAATCAGCGCGCCCACTATGGTTCAAATTCCCTGTGGCCGGTTTCGATGATGTACGCGCGTCCGATCCCCGATTCAACTTCAAAGTTTTGCTGCATTGTGACGGGGCATCACGGGGTTTCCAGAATGGGGGAATTGGTTCTTTTCGACGTTCAAAAAGGACGTAAAGAGAATCAAGGCGCTGTTGAAAGAATCTGCGGTTATCCGAAACAAGTTGAATCTCGAACTGATCCAAAATATCATTCAACCCTTTGGGGAGATAATATCGTCGACGAGAGCTGGCCGAAATTCTTGCACCCGTTCCCATTGAGCGAAGATTATTATTTGGTCGCGGCTCAGCCTGATAGGAACGCCTTGTGGGGAATTTATCTCGTCGATCGTTTCGACAATATGTATCTCCTAATGGAGAACGAGAATTTCGCGTGTTTTGAACCGTCTCCTTGGCGCGAGACTGATCGTCCCCCCGTGATTCAGGATCGAGTCGATCTTACGAGTCAGGAAGCGACTGTTTATTGTTCCGACGTCTACTATGGCGACGGATTGAAGAACGTTCCGCGAGGAACTGTAAAGTATTTGCGGTTATATTCTTACAATTACCTTTATCCGATGGTGGGCGGCGCTTCGTCGATCATTGGAGTCGACGGCCCTTGGGACGTGCGACAGGTTCTCGGCGTCGTCCCTGTAAACGAGGATGGTTCGGCCTTGTTTAAAGTCCCCGCGAACGTGCCGATTGCTATTCAGCCTCTCGATGAAAACGGTCAAGCTCTCCAGCAAATGCGTTCGTGGTTTACGGCGATGCCTGGTGAAACTTTGTCTTGCGTGGGATGTCACGAAGATGAGAATACGACGAACGCCGTTTCGAGCTTGGCTTTTAAATCGGACAAGGTTGCGGAAATCATTCCATGGAACGGTCCAATGCGCGGTTTCTCGTACGAACGAGAGGTGCAGCCTGTTCTCGATCATTATTGCGTCGCATGTCATGACGGACAGGATCACAATTGGGGCGTCGTCGCCTTTGACTTGCGAGGCGGCAACATCGTTCAAGATTTTGTCAGCGCTCTCCAGATGGGGGAACCTCGCGATAAATGCGGTAAGTTTTCCACCTCCTACCTGAATCTTCAGGCCTATGTGCGAGCCCCTGGACTCGAAAGCGATTACTTCTTGCTTAATCCAATGGAGTTCAGCGCAAATACAACAGAGTTGTATCAGATCTTAGCTAACGGCCACTATGGATTGCAGATGGACGCCGACGCGTGGGATCGTATCATTACCTGGATTGATATGAATACCCCGTACCACGGCACGTGGACGGAATTTGCGGGCGACAACAACGTTAATTATTGGAATAAGCGCCGAAAGGAACTCCTGGAGTTGTATGCAAACTTTGAGGACGTCTCCGAGGAAGTTCGCGGAACGATGTACGATCCAAAGCTTTCCGGCGCCTTGACAGAGCTGGCATGGATGCGCGTTCCTGTTAATACGCGTCTGTCTGATTGGGAACGCCAAATTTTCCAAGAGGTCTCAGAAGGAAAGAGAAGCTTCCCGAGCGGGGAGGAGTTGCGCGATCGACTTGAACGCGAATTGCTCCCTCTCGACGTCAAAGCGATTAAGAATAAGCCTCAAGAACCCGGATGGGAAAATCCGAATCGTACGGATTGGAATCGAGTCGCCCAGAAAACTGAAGTTTGGAATATGAGCGAACCGTACTTAGTTCCCAACGAACGCAAGGACGTCGTCTCCTCTCCGGATGACGCAAAGGTTGCGGTTGAAACGGACGGCGATACAATGACCGTTCGGTTGACTCCAACCGTGAGTTTGAAGCTGCAAAAGATTCAACCGTTGAACAGCGAGTCGAAATCTCTGTGGGTTGGAACTTATGAGGTAACAAACGCGCAATTTGAAATCTTTGATCCGACGCACGACTCCGGCGTCGAGTCGCGTCAGGGCTTGTCGCACGGATTCCGGGGCTTCTTCGTCAACGAGCCTGAGTTGCCCGTCTGCCGCGTTTCATGGAATGAAGCGACGGCGTTCTGCGACTGGCTTTCGGAAAAAACGGGAAAAGTCTTCAGACTTCCCAGCGGCGAAGAGTGGAAACATGCGTGTCTAGCCGGCGCGAACACGCCGTTTAGTTTCGGCGACTGGGACGCCAACTACACGCGGTACGCCAATCTGGCCGATCAAACGTTAATCGAATTTATCTGCGACAACTACATTCGTCAAAGGATCCCGAACCCTGCGGTGACGTATTACGACGATTGGGTTCCGAAAGATCGACGTTACTGCGACAACGGTTTCCTTTCGGAAAAACCGGGACATTATTTGCCGAACGCCTGGGGTTTGTACGACATGCACGGAAACGTTTCCGAGTGGACTTCGAGTAGCCAATCGCCGTCGTATGGAGTCGATTTGATGGATCAACAAGCGCCTTTGTATGAAGCGCGCGGAGGATCGTGGCGAGATCGTCCTTATCGAGCGACCGCGTCGTTTGTGAAAGAGTATTATCCATGGCAGCGCGTTTTCGACGTCGGTTTCCGCGTGGTATGCGAGTCCTCGCAGGAGTAAAGCAGAGCGACGCGTACTCGCGTCGCGTCCGAACTCTTGACTAACAGTTAGTCGTTGTTAAAATCTAAAGCACGAGCGTTCATTATCAGGAAATTTCCCATGTTTCCGGCGGGTGAACGCTTTCGTCTTATTTAGCGTTTGCGAAACAAGTTCAGATCTTTGGCGTTTAGGAGAAGTTATGAGCCGTCGAAAAATTCTTGTCACTAGCGCTCTCCCATATGCCAACGGCGATATCCACATAGGACATCTCGTTGAGTATATTCAATCTGACGTATGGGTAAGATTTCAAAAATTGCGCGGCGAGGATTGTCGCTATTTTTGTGCGGACGATACTCATGGCGCCGCTATTACCATTTCTGCCAAAAAAAAGGGAATCAGCGAAGAAGAGTTTATCGCCGACGTCTGGAAATCTCACACGGAAGATTTTCGCGGCTTTGACGTCTGCTTTGATAACTATGGAAGCACTAATTCTCCGCAGACCAAGAAAATTTGCGAGGAGATCTGGGAAAAGCTCAAGAAGGCTGATCTGATCGTACAGCGCGAAATCGAGCAGTTTTATGACCCAGTGGAGAAACGTTTTTTAGCGGATCGCTTCATTAAAGGCACGTGCCCGAAATGTGGTCGTAAAGAACAGTACGGCGATAGTTGCGAATGTGGGGCGGTCTATTCTCCGCTTGACTTAATAGAGCCGCATAGCGCCATTTCAGGCGCTAAACTGGAACTTCGCAAGGCGAATCACCTTTTTGTCGATATTGAAAAAGCCCATGATTTCCTCTCGGAATGGGTTTCTTCTTCCGACGCGCTTCAGCCGGAGATAGCAAATTACCTAAAGGCTCAGTTTTTATCCGACGCGCTCCGTCCTTGGGACGTGTCGCGACCGGCTCCTTATTTTGGATTTAAAATTCCCGATTCTCCCGACAACTACTGGTATGTGTGGTACGACGCTCCAATCGGGTACATTGGTTCTACCGCCCAGTGGTGCGAGCAGAATAACGAAAATCTTGACGATTGGTGGCGCGATCCGAATACGGAAATCCATCACTTTATCGGGAAGGATATTACTTATTTTCATACCCTTTTCTGGCCGACGACCCTCAAAACGGCGGGCTTCAATCTTCCTAAGAAGGTGCACATCCACGGGTTCCTCACCGTGGACGGGGAGAAGATGTCGAAGTCTAAGGGCACTTTTATTTTAGCTAGAACTTATTTGAAGCATCTTGATCCTTCTTATTTGAGATATTTCTTCTCTTCCAAGACTTCCGGTCATGTCGACGACCTCGATTTGAATTTGGAGGAGATGGAAACGAAGGTCAATGCAGACGTTGTTGGCGTTATTGTCAACCTTGCTAGTCGAACGGCAAAATTTGCGACGATGACGGGGTTGGCCGAGACCTATCCGGACGACGGCGGTCTTTTTGAGCAAGCCGCCGCGTTATCGGATGAAATTGCCGCCGCCTATGAAGTTTGCGATTTTGCTAAGGCGATAAAGCTCATTCTCGAGTGCGGATATAGGGCGAATCAATATGTCGCGAATAACGAGCCTTGGAATTTGAAGAAAGAGTGGGCTCGACTTGAGGCGGACGAGTCGGCGTCCCCTGAAGCTCGTCTTTCTGCAAGAACCAAGTTGCAGAATGTCGTAACTGTAAGTTTGAATCTTTTCCGTCAAATTGTTGTGTATTTGGCTCCTGTTCTTCCTGATTTAGCTCGTAAGACCGAACAGTTGCTCAATACGCCGATTAAGAATTGGGACGACGTTAAGTCTAAAATTCTAGGAACCGTAGTAAACGAGTACTCCTATATGATGACGCGCGTTCCGAAGGAAGGAATCTTAGCAATGTTGGAAGAATCCAAAGAGGCAAATACTGTTAATTCGACAGCGACTACGGAAGAAGAGCAGTCAGTCGAAACGAACAAATGGAACGATACGGCTCAGAATTTAATTGACGAGCCTATTGCGGAAACGATCACCATTGACGATTTTGCGAAGGTCGATCTGCGCATTGGCCGAATCATCGAGGCAGAACAAGTTAAAGAGGCGCGCAAGCTTCTGCGACTTCGTATTTCCCTCGGCGGCGCTGAAACGCGACAGGTCTTCGCCGGGATTAAGGCCGCTTATCCGGAGCCCGAAAAATTGATCGGACGTCTTGTCGCTTTCGTCGCTAATTTACAGCCTCGTCAAATGAAGTTTGGACTTAGCGAAGGAATGATCGTTGCCGCCGGTCCCGGCGGACCCGACGTCTTTGTGCTTTCTCCCGATGAAGGCGCTCAACCTGGAATGAGACTTCACTGATAGGCAGGCGTTTTTCTATGCGCCCCTTTACAACAAGTCCATTCGGTATAGAATACTTGAAGTAACTTTGATATCGCGCGGTAAAGTTACCTTGCCGCGCCCTTTTTTTTTTTCGCTTGTCGCTGTGATTGACGCCCCATTATTCCTTCTGTTGAGTGGATAAATATGGCGGTAAAAAAAAAACTACGCTTAGAACGACGAGCGCACGTTGTGTTTCTTCTTTCTGGGCTGTTTTGTATTTGTCCGTTAAAGTCTTTGTGTGATCTCCTTTATGGGTAGACACTCATTCAACTCAGGATGTGTTTTATGACAAAACATATTTTTGTTACAGGCGGAGTCGTAAGTTCCCTTGGAAAAGGTCTGACAAGCGCGTCTATTGGCATGCTGTTGGAGAGTCGCGGTCTCTCTGTCAGAATGCAAAAACTCGATCCATACATCAACGTTGATCCGGGAACGATGAGCCCGTATCAACATGGCGAGGTATACGTTCTTGACGATGGAAGCGAAACTGATTTGGACTTGGGTCACTATGAGCGTTTCACCCATTCTCCGCTTTCAAGGGATAGCAACTGGACAACGGGTCAAATCTACCAAAGCGTTATCGATAAGGAACGACGCGGCGTTTATCTTGGAAAGACCGTTCAGGTAATTCCTCATATCACCAATGAGATTAAAGATTGCATTCGTAGACTGGCGTCGGACGACGTCGACGTCGTGATTACGGAAATTGGAGGAACGATAGGCGATATTGAAAGTCTCCCGTTTCTTGAAGCGATTCGACAGTTTTCGAACGACGTAGGGAAAGAAAACTGTTGCTTTATTCACCTTACTCTTGTACCTTATCTTAAAGCGGCGCGCGAGTTGAAGACCAAACCGACGCAGCACAGCGTCGGTCAATTGCGACAAATCGGTATCCAGCCCGATTTCATCGTGTGCCGTACGGAACATCCGATCGCGCAGGAAGATATTGAGAAGATTGCGCTTTTCTGCAACGTTCGCGCAGATCATGTGGTCGAAGAACTTGACGCAGATTTTTCAATCTATGAAGTGCCGCTCTCTCTTCTCGATCATAAAATAGATCAAATGCTTGTCGATCGATTGGGTCTTGTTAACGCTAAGCAACCTGATCTATCAAAATGGCATGAAATTCTGAACGTTTTGCACAAGCCCCAGGCGGAAGTGACGATTGCCGTCGTTGGCAAATACGCCAAGCATAAGGACGCTTACAAGTCTATCTATGAGGCGCTTGATCACGGCGGGATTGCGAATATCGCGAATATTCGAATCCTACGTATTCAGAGCGAAGACGTCGCTCGTGAAGAGACGCGCGCGCTGTTGGAAAAAGTGAACGGAATCCTCGTTCCTGGCGGTTTTGGCGATCGCGGCGTTGAAGGGAAAATCGACGCTATCCGAATTGCGCGCGAACACAAGATTCCTTTCTTTGGCATTTGTTTGGGTATGCAATGCGCTGTTGTGGAGTATGCTCGAAATGTATTGGGTATGCGCGACGCGAATTCGACAGAATTTGATAAAGACGTCGAGTATCCTGTAATCTGCCTTATGGACGAACAACGCTCGGTTACCGATATGGGCGGGACGATGCGACTTGGCGCTCAGCCGACGTGTCTCCTTGCGGGCTCGCGAGCGGCGAGCGCTTACGGAACTCTTGACATTGAAGAGCGTCATCGACACAGGTATGAGTTTAATTATGAGTATCGGGATCGTTTTATCGACGGCGGATTGACGATATCGGGAACGAGTCCGGATGGTAAATTGGTCGAAGTCGTTGAGATAGAAGATCATCCGTGGTTTGTCGCCGTTCAATACCATCCAGAATTCAAATCCAAGCCTACGGTTCCTCATCCGCTCTTTAGAGCTTTTGTGGCGGCGGCGATACGTTATAAACGCGCCCTGAACGGCGTTGAAGTGGAGTGATTGCCGTTCCTTAAGCGGGCATGATGAACAAACGTCTGGCAGGTCTGTCAGACGTTTTGTAACAAATAGCTAGATTTTGGGGAATTTACTCGTGGACTTTTTACAATTATCCGGAAAGCGATTTTTGATTTTTGGCGTCGCAAATAAGAAAAGCGTCGCGTATGCCGTTTCAAAGTTGTTGAAAGAAGAAGGCGCCGAGTGTGTTTTCGTCGTTCAAAACGACGCCATTTCTGAGCGAGTTAAAAAGTTATTTCCTGATTCTGAAATATTTACGTGCGACGTCGAGAAAGAAGAAGATATCAAAAACCTCCGAACGAAAGTCGGCGAGAAGTATGAATCTTTTGACGGAATGTTACATTCCATTGCGTTTGCGGATTATTCCGACGGAATGAAGCCGTTCCATGAGACGCCCAGACGCGCCTTTTTACAGGCTTTGGAAATATCGTGCTTTTCGCTTGTTGAACTTTCAAACGCTTTTTCCGACTTATTTACCCCGAATGCGTCCGTTGTGACGATGTCCATCTCCACAACGCAGATGGCAAGCGAGAATTACGGATACATGGCGCCTATTAAGGCGGCGTTGGATTCTTCTCTCGCTTTTTTGACGAAATCGTTTTCCTCTTTCTCTAACGTTCGATTTAACGCAGTGGCTCCGTCGTTGTTGAAAACTTCGGCTTCAGCGGGGATTCCAGGATATTTGGATTCATATCTCTACGCCGAGCAGGTGATTCCGAGAAAAAGTCCTGTCCAGACAGAGGAGGCCGCCGCCGCCGTCGTCTTCTTGCTAAGCCCTCGATCCAGCGGTATCGTGGCCCAAAAGATCGTGGTCGACGCCGGAATGGCCATAAACTACTTCGATAAAAAAATTATTGAGTCTGTTGTAAAAGAAGGCTGAGGAGTTTGAAAGGAATGACGTGCTACTGCGGGAGACGTTATGATACGTTAGAACCTGTTAAAGTCAACGTGTTAGATAGACAAATTTCCTCTATCGAGTATCTCGCAGATACCTCGGTCGACGACGAACTGCCTATCATAGCGCCAGGCCTTTTTGATATTCAAGTCAACGGAGCCGTCGGCGTTGAGCTTTCTTCGTCCAAACTTACCGTAGACGGTGTTGTGGCGGTTCTCCAAAAGATGCTACGCGACGGCGTCTTCAGATGTTGTTTAACCCTCACGACTAACGATCAGAAGGTCATGCTTCATGCGGCTAAGACAATAGCCGACGCGCTTGACGCATATCCAATGTATCGACCGGTCGTTTGGGGAATTCATCTTGAAGGACCATTTATTTCTTCCGCCGAAGGCGCTATTGGCGCGCATCCGAAACGCTTCTGTCGCGATTATTCGGAGAGTTTTATTCGTCAGATGCAAGAATGTAGCGGGGGATTGATCAAGCTGGTCACTCTGACGCCGGAGTATCCGGAGGTCGGGGCTTTCGTACGTTTCTTGAGGTCGATGGGAATCGTCGTCTCTATTGGACATACGGACGCAAACGCCTCACAGATTGACGAGGCGGTGAGGGAAGGGGCTTCCTTATCGACGCATTTGAGCAACGCCACGCGACATCTGTTACCTAAATGGGAGAATTACTTCTTCGCTCAACTTGCCGATGATCGCCTTAAGGCAAGTATTATCGTCGACGGCTTTCATATTTCCCCAGAGCTTGTAAGAATTATTGTGCGAACCAAAGGGCTAGAGAATCTCATTCTCATCAGCGATCAATCGCCTCTTGCGGGCTTCCCTCCTGGTAAGTATTCGATGGAACTCTGCGATTTTGAGATTCAACCCAACGGTAAAGTTACATTGGCGGGCGATCCGAATCTTCTGGCTTGCGCTTCGTTTCCTGTCTCGAATTGCGTAATGAATTTGGTGTCGATAGAGAATCTCCCATTAAATAAGGTTTATCCATTAGCGTCGACGTCTCCCGCGAGCTTACTCGGAGCTCCTGATTTTAGTTCTGGGGAAGGAGACTTCTTACAGGTTGGCGCGGACGCCGATTTTCTCTTATTTACCCCTTCCCCCGCTAAGTTTGGCGCTCTTGGAATCTTAGACGGTCGTTCTTTTGAGACTGGTCGTTTCATTTTTCAAAAGATTCTTTGGAAGGGTAGCGAAATAGAGCCGCATGAGAAATAAGATGGAGAATTTTCAGATAGGATCGAGAGAGAAAGAGGTTTAAAATGAAAGTCTTGCTTATAAATGGTAGCCCTAACGCCGCTGGAAATACCTACATTGCCCTAAACGAGATGGTCAAAGTCTTCGCTGACAACAATGTAGAGACTGAGATTGTTCACGTCGGCAATAAAGTCGTACGCGGTTGTATCGGGTGCCGTAAGTGTCGAGAAAAGGGAAAGTGCGTTTTTGACGACGTCGTCAATGAGACGGCGCCCAAATTTGCCGAATGCGACGGTTTGGTGGTCGGTAGTCCCGTGTATTACGCTTCCGCTAATGGAACGATGATCTCTTTCCTTGATCGCCTCTTCTTTAGCTCTTCCTTTGATAAACGAATGAAGGTGGGAGCGAGCGTTGTCGCCGCGCGTCGCGGGGGTCTTTCTTCAACTTTCGACGGCCTGAACAAATATTTCTCGATTTGCGGTATGCCTATAGCTTCCGGACAATATTGGAACAGCGTTCATGGTCGCGTCCCTGGAGAAGCGACATACGACGAAGAAGGTCTTCAGGGAATGAGAACGCTGGCGAACAATATGGTTTTCTTAATGAAGGCGATCGCTTTAGGCAAAAAGGAGTTCGGTTTACCTGAACGCGAGCAGCCTATCATGACGAATTTCGTGCGCTGAAACCCTAAAAATGAAGAAGGGAAAGAACGGCTCGTTCGATCGTTCTTTCCCCTGCTGACGTCGGCTCTCTTAAAAGCGATAATTCTTTACTCCGCGTCGTCAATATTATTGACTATGCAGGCTTTGCGACAACCGTTTTGAATTTTGGCGGCGCCACGCAGTATATTTTCTGACACAATCGCCTTCTGGGCTGTTTCTTTTACGAGCACATGGTTCTTATCTTCCTGGAAATTGCACCCGCGAATCATCACTGAACCGCCCTCGACGTTGATCGCGAAGTTTCCTTTCGCGTTGCGATCCCATTGTGCGAATTCACAGTCGCTAAAGGCCGTTAATCCGCGTCCCGAAAGACGCGCAATTTGCTCGCAAGGGCCCCAGAAAGCGCAATTATTAAAACGTATCGATCCCGTATTGGTCTCCGTGACAACGACTTGCGTCGGATTCTCTCCGTTCATCGCCACAAATTCGCCATTGGTGATCAGGATACCGAATTGGGCGCTTTGTTCTACGAGGACTGCGGTATGGCAGGCGTCGGCGCCGATTCCTAAGAAGTTGCCGTTGCATATTCCCGCTTCGCTTCCGCCAAATTCATATCCAACGGAATACCCGAAGCAAAACGTATTTAATACGTAGTGCCAGTCGGTGCGCTTGAAAATAAAGGCCTCTCCGTTTTCCTGCTGCCACTTAAAAAGTTTCGGCTTCATGCTCCACCAGGGGTTAAAATGGACATTCTCTATTCTACCGATATCATAGATCTTATCGACAAAAATCCCTCTGCGTAAAGGTTGCCCGTGGATATTGCGGATGAGCGCCCGTTCGTTTTGCGAAGCGTCAATGCCGTTGTAAGGGTTTAGAAGCTCCACGTCCAATACCGCAGGATTTTTCCCACGCATTTTGATCGCCCACGGATAAGGGACGGGGACGTCGTTTTCGTTTTGGTTGGGCCAATACATAACGATCCCCTGGAGAACGCTGTTCGTATTCAATGTAATGAAAGCTTCCCCTTCTTCATTGTTTGCATTCCCCGTGATAAGGAATGTCGCTCCGTCGTCCGTAGGCTTAGGGAGTCCCTTGTCGCGGCACCCATTGTGGGCGGTAACCGAATTCCACGGGCCTCTTAACGTAACGCTCTGGGGAATAACGAGCGATCCTGTAAACAAATATTGTCCGTTGGGGACGACGACTACGCCGCCTTGAGGATCGATTGAGTCAAGGGCTTTTTGAAAAGCTTCCGTGTTATCGGTCGTTCCGTCCCCTTTAGCTCCAAAATCGAGAACATTAGCGACCGCGCCCGTCAAATCGTTGTTGGGCGCTTCGATTTCTCCAGCCGTTTGTCCATTGCATACGGGGAGAAATGTTTGAAGGACGATGCAGAGACTAACTAGTAGAAGGTTTTTTAAAATATTCATTCTATTTCCTCAGAAAAAGGGGTTAAACAGAACGTGTCTCACGAATTGGCAAATAATGGTCATTTAGGATTAGATTTGGGTCTTGGACGATTGCGTTCGTACATTTCACTAATCTTCTTGACGATGTATTCGTTGGCCTGCTCTTCCGTCATTGACCGATAGACTTCCGGAGGAATTGGCTCCCCATACTCAATCACAACGCGTTTCTTAAATGGCGAAGGATATTTTTTGGTGCGCGGAAAGGCTTCGAACGCTCCTGATATGGCGACAGGGACAATCACGGAGTCTGTCTTTGACGCAATTGCGACATAACCAGAAGTAAAGGGCGCAAGCTCTCCGTCAAAAGATCGGCTCCCTTCAGGGAAAATAAGAACGGCTTCCGAATTCTTTAAACGTTTCATCGTCTCGCGAACTCCCTGAAATCCAAGACCGTCCTGATCGAGTGGAATCGCGTCGACGGAGTCGATGAGTTTGCCGAATGGTTTGAATTTAAAGAGAGTTTTCCGCGCCAAATAGTTGGTCATGCGATAATACCCTGTGCCAATTGCAGGAGGGTCTAAAAAACTCTGATGATTGGCGACAAGTAAAGTTGGACCGGACTTAGGAACATTGCGCGAGTTGATATACTTGCTTCGGAAATACAACTTAATGAATAAATACAAAAAGAACTGGCAGATGTGATACCAAAAAGCATGCGCTTTTGTTACAACTCGTTTGCCGGAACGTTTGCCCGTCTTGGTTTCTTTTGCTGTCATCTGATCTTATGGGGTTGGCGCTTATTAAATAACGGGGGCTACAGAGATATTAGAAGTCTTTGTCGAGGCTTAAAAAGATAAACTCCGAAGATTCCTCCGGAGTTTACTTAGTTAAGCAGTCTTACGAAGATCAACGAATGGAATCCAAGGACCAGTATACTGATTCTTTGATCTTTTTGTCTTGAGGAACGAGATTCGTTTCCTTCAGACGCAACGCAAGTTCCGTGCAACTATTCGCAAAGAGCGGAGATATTTCGATCACGGCGTCTTGCGCAACCTCGATTCCAAGATGAGAGAGCCATCTCTTGTACAAACCGCTGAGATGCTCGCGTACGGTCTTGGGGGTGTCCTTGGCCTCTCGGGGATGGTTCTTCAGAGGTCCGAAGCAGGTCTCTTCTTCGATCTCGACCACGATAGGATTTTTAGCGATTGGGAGAAGATCAAAGATGAATTTCTCATATTTAATGGCGTTCGGCGTCTCAGGCTTGACTTTGGTTCCGAAGAGAGGTTCGCCCTGTTCGTCTTTGAGTTCCTTGTCCAGGACGATATAAGGAACCTTCTTTTTCGCCAGATGGAAGGGGAGCGACGAGGAGAAGGACGCGTTCTTCTGGAGTAGGTCAAGATTCATCATATGGACGGCGATGGAACCGGCCCAAATCGCCAACGAACCGTCCGGTTTGCGTCTTTCAGCCGCGGAATCTGGCAAATCGCTGTATTCGATAACGTGCAACTTCCCGTCGACGAGAACCATGTTGCCAACGCGATCTTTGGGGTTTTGTTTCCTAATGACCTGGGTGGCGAATTCGGATTTGCTCAGAACATGGTACCCGATGAACTCCGGACTGCAAATGTCGATGATAGGATTGTCGATTTGGAAATAGAAGATTTCCTCGACTCCTCGGTTTTTAAGTTCGGTAAGAATACCGTGTTCGCGAACCGTTGGGATAGGAGAATCGGGTTGCGGAGAATTGATCGCCGCGAGCATGCCGCCGTGTCCGTCGGGGCTTCTGGCGATTTGAGACTTGCTGGATAACAAAACCTTTCCAGAATCAAAGTCGACCGAAGGCATTGTTCCTTGGCAGAAGATCAGAACGTCGTCAGCGGGCAACCCGAAATTGTCGTTTTCCTTAAAGAAATCAATCGTTTCTTGATGGGTTGCGGGGCTCGTCTGAATACAGAAGGGCAGGCGAGTGTTGTATTTTTTGCACATCGCATGGATACGCTCGATGTGGATTTGGAACAAGGTCGCTTGAGAAAGGGGGCCAATCGGGTAAATACCCTTGGCGTGAGGAAAGTCAAGACGCGTGCCTTGCCCGCCCGCGACCACTACGATCGCGATTTTGTGAGCGCGAAGAAATTCTTCACCAGCCTTAACGGCCTTCAACGGGGTGATTTCATCCGTCCTTTCGTCTAACTTGGTCGCAGCGGATTGAGGAAAAGGCGAATTTGGAGAACAGTCGTAGTCGCGCAAGTCGCTCAATTTAAAGGCTACGGGGTCTTCGGCCTTGTCAGCGAGGGCAGCCGCTGCCGGAGGATCATATCGATGGATGAAAAGTTTCTCGAGATATGAGAAGTCGATCTTTTCGATTTGATCGCTTAATGAAACACGCTCTTCTTCCGTTAGTTCGTCCCAGAAGGTGAGTAGATGTTCTTGCCCGTACGGACGTAACTTTTCGAGAAGGTTTTCTCGCGTAACAGCCATTTAGTTTATCCTCAAAATGATAACAGCCTCATTGACTAGTCTGGAAAAAACTCCTGAACCATTGACCCAGACGAACGTCAAACTTTAAGAAGAAGCCTTTTGTGGAAAATGCGACAGTCGCTCCTTAAAAGTCTTTGAATTCATTTGAAACAATTTTATCGCGTTTTTTTGAAAAAAACAAGTCCCGTCAGATTTAAAGCCCAATATACTCTCAACCGGACGAAAGTTGTTTTTTTTAGCCGGATATAGACAAGAGAAGGGGTTTAGGCGATAATGTACGGGCCGTTCGTATACCCTGTTCAGTTTGCTGAAGGAGGTTGCGAATGTGCGAGTGAGTGCCTTTGTAGGAAATTAGGGTCGTCAGAACGATGCGTCCTTGGCTCCCCACCCATGGTTAAGCGACCTGGCTCTCTTTTTGTAGAGTAAGTTACGTCGCCGTTGTTTTTATAGTTGTCAATTCAACTGTGGGATTGAGAGAGAGGATTACATTTAATACCTGCGGGGGTAGTTTTTATCCATGTTAGTAACATTGAAGAGGCGATGCAATGGGAAATGAATCCGACGTCATTGTCGAAACTAAGAACCTGACCAAAACCTACCGCGACTTTTGGGGTCGGCAAAAAGTTCGTGCGCTTAAAGCTCTTGATCTTGAAATTCGAAGGGGTGAAAACGAGCGCATTGGTTACTTGCCCGAGGAGTCGTATCTCTATCGATTTTTGAATGCTGAAGAGACCTTGGATTTTTATGGCCGTCTCTTCAAAATTCCTTCGGCGATTCGACGTCAAAAGGTTGCGCAGCTGATTCAGATGGTCGGTTTGGATACGGCTAATAAGCGCCAGTTACGCGAATATTCCAAGGGTATGACGCGACGTCTCGGTCTTGCCCAGGCTCTAATCAATGATCCTGACCTGATCGTTCTTGACGAACCTACGAGCGGTCTAGACCCGATCGGTACGCGCAACATGAAGAAGCTGATTCTTCAACTTAAAGAGCAGGGGAAGACGATCATCATGTCAAGCCACCTGCTCGGCGACGTTCAAGACGTTTGCGATCGCGTCGGTATTTTGTATCAGGGCGAGCTGAAAGAGCTTGGTCGCGTTGAAGATCTTCTCAAAATCGTTGAACAGACTGAAATTCGCGTTGCTGGTCTTAGCGAAGAAGCGAAGCGGAAGATTGAGAAAGTCATTGAGGAAGACAAGTCTCGTCTGGTCTTCTGCGGTAATCCTACAACTTCGCTGGAAGATTTGTTCCACGATATTATCGCTGAAAGCGAAGCTCGTCCTGGTAAACGCGTTCGTGGAGGAGAGAACGGGAAATGATTTTAGAAAACCCAATCCCACCTTTTCTTGAATGGATAGGACCTGCCGTCTTAAATTGGCTGATGGCTGTCGTTGCATTGTCTTTGTTGGCCTGCGTTATTAGCCTTGTAATTTTGTTTATTTACAAAGGCGTAAAACGAGGAAGTCAAGGTTTGGCGTCCGGTATTGCCGAAGCTTGGAAGGAATTGTTTCATTTTTCCTGGAAGCGCTGCTTCGCAATGGCTCTTTTGGCGATCCGTGAGTCTATTCGCAAAAAGGTCGTCGTCATATGCGTCGTCTTTCTCATACTTCTTATGTTTGCCGGATGGTTTTTAGATCCGGGAAGTAAGGATCCAGCGCGTTTGTGCGCGTCGTTTGTTTATCAAACAACAACGTACCTCGTTCTGTTGTTGGCTCTTTTCCTCAGCTCATTGAGCCTTCCTTCCGATTTCAAGTCGAAGACGATTTATACGATCGTGACGAAGCCTGTTCGATCAAGCGAGATCGTCTTAGGACGAATTATCGGTATCGGCGCTATCGGTACGGGCGTTCTGTTGTTAATGGCGATCTGTAGCTATTTCTTTGTTTCGAGCACGTTGAAACATACGCATGTTCTCAATGACAAAGAGGATTTGACTCAAATAGTCGAAGAAGATCCTTCGACTTTGCCCTCGGATACCGTGATCGCCAAGGGATATACGCGATTGGCGAACGGTCACAAGCATATGGTTGAGAAATATGCTGATGGATCTGTTCGCGTTTACGAAGAGAACGGACATTCCCACGCGGTTGAAGAGTCTTCTGAAGGAGGGATCGTTCGTTATAAAGTTGGTTCTTCTCAAGGATCGATGCAGGCCAAGGTGCCGATCTATGGGAAAATCAAATTCCGCAATGCCGATGGATTTGAACGCGAACGCGGTATCAACGTCGGCGAAGAATGGGAGTACCGTAGTTATGTCGCCGGCGCTACAGACGAAGCGATCATATGGACCTTTGAGGACATAACCTCCGAGCGTTTTGCCGACGGTCTGCCGGTTGAAATGACGATCAGCGTATTCCGCACCCATATGGGTAATATCGAAGAAACGATCATGGGAGCGTTATATGTCCGCAATCCCGTAACAGGTTTGATTGCTGAAACCCATGTGTTTAACTCTGAGAAGTATACGACTAAAGCCTTACATATTCCTGTCGAGTTTGACAAATCTCAAGTCAAGGATAAGCCTTGGCTCGTGAAGAAGATGAACGATAAATCTTCTTTCGAGGCTCTATCTCAAACGGAGCTTCCGAGGAAAGATACTTATAATCTTTTCGAAGATTTTGTTGTCGACGGCAAGGTGGAGATTTGGCTTCAGTGCATTAACGACCAACAGTACTTCGGCGCAGCCGGTCCTGACTTGTACCTGCGCGCGTCCGATGCGAACGTCTTCTTTAACTTCGTCAAGGGATATTTGGGCGTTTGGCAGCAAATGCTGATTCTTATTTCCTTCGGCGTTTTGTTCAGCACGTTCTTGAGCGGTCCTGTCGCGATGGTTTCCACCTTTGGAATTCTCATTGCAGGTTTCTGTAAGGATCTCTTTTTGGAGATCGCGCACCTTCAGGCTCTTGGCGGCGGTCCTATCGAATCGTTTAACAGACTAGTTACGCATGAAAACATGATGGTCGATCTTCCCAACACCTTCTCAACACACTTGGGGCAGGCGTTCGACCGTATCGCGAGCGCTTTCTTGAGCGTGATAGGTCTTGCATTACCGTCGTTTAGCGATTTCAACTACTATGCGGATTGCGTTGCCAATGGTTATAATATTCCGTTGAATTCGATACTGGTGCACCTTGTAACAACCTTATCGTTTGTGATTCCACTTTTCGTGGCGGCATATGTTATTCTAAGAAATCGAGAGGTGGCTAAATAATGACGCAGCAGACGCTTTTTTACCGTAAGATCGCGTATATTGTTTTAATTGCGATTTTACTCTTTCCGTTGTATCGACTTGGAAGTCCGTCTCAACGCGAGGCCGACGGTTCCATGTCGGCTGGCGGCGTTCTTGCGCAGACCCGGTCTGAGCTTGATCTTTCCGAGGCTAATCTTGGAAAGATCGATCCTACCGGAAGCGCCATGAAATTAGCGACTTTCGGGATGCGAGGCGTTGCAATTTCTCTCTTATGGAATCGTTCTCGCGAGTATGAGAAACGCGCCGACTGGGATAACGTGATTGCAACCGCAAATCAAATCATTACTCTTGAACCCCATTTTATTACGATTTGGGATTTCGTCGGTTGGCAGTTAGCTTATAACGCTTCCGCAATGTTCGACGATTATCGAGAGCGCTATCGCTGGGTTATTCGCGGTTTCGAATTCGTTCAGAAGGGAACGGTTTATAATAGGACAGCTCCGAAATTGTACGTGCGAACCGGTTGGACCATTTCTCAAAAGATTGGTATTGCCGACGAGAAGAAGCAATATCGTCGCCTCTTCCGTGAGGACGATGAATTGGCCGCTCGTCAAGCCGAACAAGAAATATACGTTACGAACCGCGATAACTGGTTGTTGGGACACGCGTTCTACAAAAAGGCGGAGGATCTTTACGAGAACCATCAAGGAGATATTGGTAAAGAAACGAGACTTCTCTTCTTTGGACGCGCGCCGTTAAATAGAATTCGTTACGCCGAATGGATGAGTATCGACGGTTGCGGCGTTACTAAAGATAGTTCTCCACTTTTCGACGAGGAAAATTGTGCGAAAGCGTGGCGAATGGCCCAGGAAGACTGGGAGGTTTATTCCAATAAAGTTGTAGAGACCACCATTCCTGACAAAGTTGACCCAAATAAGTATCGATCGACTTCGTTGAATATCCATCATGAAGCTTCGAAGCAGATAGAAGATTACGAGAATCAACTTGTTTCCTTCTTACCAGAAGGCGTAACTCGCGAATCGTTGATCTGGGATCGTTGGAATAACGAGTTGGACGACAAACAGCGCGCGTCTCTCTATGATCGCGTGTTAGATCCCTATGATGAAAACAACTATAACATGGGGAGACAAGCGTTTTCAACTCGCGTGATCCACGACTATTTAACCGGAAAGTATGGGGAACTTCCCGAGTGGAAAGATTGGGTTAAGGATCTTTATGATCTCCGACTTTCTTTCGTCGACGAAGAGTTGCAACCTCTTGCGGCTCGTCCCCGACTTCTCGTCGCCGAGTCTGATCTCAAGAACTACAACGCCGCTTTCGAACGCCTTAACGATTGGCTTTCGCGCGCCTCGTCTCTTATTCAGATCACGCCCGAAGTTCTTGCTGCCAACGCTCGTCCAGAGAAAGCCGACGAGGCTCTCGATATCGTTGCGGAGATCAAAAAGCTTTCAGTTGAAGAAAGCTTTTCTAGAACTTTCCGCGACATTATGGGCGCGGATTACCACGAACGTCAGGTTGCTTTCGAACAAACGCCTGAAGCGCGTTCTGCGAGAGAACATCGCGTCGCTGTTCGTAATTACTACAACGCCTCTCAGCCCGAGAGAGCCAATCAGGAATTCTTAGCCTGCTTTGATTCTTGGATGGCCCTTCTTAATCGCGAAGACTTTTCGGATTTGCGATACATGCCTCAGATGCAGTCTGAGTTGATGGATGAAACCGAGAAATATCTGATCGTTCTTGACGAACTCGAGACGATTTTTCCGAAGGTTTTCGCCTTCCAAGACGTCATCAGGCGCGACGAAAGCGTTGTCGGTCAGCTCAAGGAATCTTCCAAAGCCATTTCTTTCATCGAAGATGAGTTAAACTCTGGGAAGGTGAAGGAAGCGCGCGAGGACGCGTTGATGTTGTGCACCGCTTGGGATAACTTCAACCAGAACAATAGAATTTTTGAGTTGGCCCCTATCCCTGAAAGCGTCGACGCATATTTTTACGCGTTGAAACTCTGGGTTCAAGCTTGGGAGAAATCTCCGAAGAACGATATGGACTTGGCTGTTCAAACCGGCGTCTTTAACAGCTATCCCGGCAGAGATTTTGTCGAGTTCATGATTAAGAAGCGGAACGACAATTATCAAGAAATCGAAAGCCTCGAAGTTGAGCGAATGAATAATAGAGACAAGAATTTTGAATGTCTTGAAAAACAAATCGCTCTATGGAGTGAAATCGTCAAAGAGACGCCCGCGCTCAAGTACGATCTCTCCTCTGATTTGAGTAATCAAATCTTGAATACTCTTCAGGAGTATCAGATGGAGTTGAAGAAACGCGACGAATCGATTCCGGACGATTTTCCGCTGAAAGATTTCTTGCAGTATTCAGACGGCGTCTGATTCTGAATGAAACGAGTATGGGCATGTTTTAGACGGGGTAGAATTTTTCGTTCTTGAACCTATAATATGGTGAAATGCGTCGGCGTCCTCGCGACGTCGACGCTCTTTTTTGATATGAGATAATCTCTTGTTTTGACGGGGACAAGTAGGACGTAACGCCATGTCTGTTCAGGTGAACCATTCTCAACGACGCGTCATGATCTTAGAACGTGCGTTTGAGCTTTTTGCGGAAGAGGGCTTTGATGGAGTCACCTATCAGAAGATTGCCAATAGATGCGGCATATCTCGAACCTCAATCTATAAATATTTCAAAGACAAAGATCAAATCTTTGTATACGCTATTAAGCTTTCGACGGATCGAATGTCAGATTCTGTTCGGAAAGTAATGAATCGAAAAAATTTGTCGGTTGTTGAAAAAATGCGAAGAATCCTTCATCTGACGGTGAAACTTTTAGATGACAACAGGATTTTCATGTCGGTCGTTTT
>SFIW01000042.1 GCA_004556055.1 Planctomycetaceae bacterium | reverse complement strand
CGAAGATTTTGAAGAACCGGTCGACCGCGCTCCTCGCCGTAACCGTCGTGAAGCCGAAGATTTTGAAGAACCGGTCGACCGCGCTCCTCGCCGCAACCGTCGTGAAGCCGAAGATTTTGAAGAACCAGTCGACCGCGCTCCTCGCCGCAACCGTCGTGAAGCCGAAGATTTTGAAGAACCGGTTGACCGCGCTCCTCGCCGTAGCCGTCGCGAAGCCGAAGATTTTGAAGAACCGGTTGACCGCGCTCCTCGCCGTAGCCGTCGCGAAGTCGAGGGGAACGACGAGCCGACCGACCGCGCGCCGCGTCGTCGCGAAGCTCCCGAAGGCGCCGTCAAACCTGTTCTTCCCACGTGGGACGACGCTGTCGGATATGTCGTCGCGTTCAATCAGAGTCGCCGCTCGATGCGCGGACGCGCCAGATGACGCGTAAGTCGTTCTTATGAGATTAGAGGACGGCGTCTGAAGAAGACGTCGTTCTTTTTTTTGGGTCGCGCGACTGGTCGAGGGTATGCGCGGACGTTTTGGTCGACTTTTTGAAGAGTGATTGAGGAAAATTTTTCACGAAAGAACGCCTTCCTCTTCGCGCTATAATCCGAATAGAAGGAGACGCCGATAAAACGCGCATAGAATTTTTTATGAAAAAGGAAAAAAAAGGGATTTCGGTTGAATTCCGAGGGAAAAATCAACGATAATCTATCCAGCGGGAAAGAAGCCGGAGTATTCCGGGTTCTAGTTGCGCGCGAGGGTAGGGCTCCTTAGGCGGAGCGTGACTGCGCGGGCGGTACCGAAAATAGAATAGAATAATTGCCTAAGGCGGCCGATACGCGCATTTCGAGCGCAGGCGTCTCACGCGTCGATACGCGCGACGTTGACGACGAGATCGAATAGGCGCGCCTCGGAGTGAGTTTACGATTTTTATTACAAACACGAGTTCTGAGATCCGACGACAATCCGGCTCGTTCGCGTAGCGCGACCACGCGGCGCTTGAGTTTGCGACTCTCCTTCCACTCGAAGGTTCGCAAGCGCGCCTCTGAGAAGGATTGAAACGGCGACGCCTCATAGCGGCGGCGGTCGTTTAGCGAGCGGAAAGGGATCTTGGCAGGAGGAAAAACATGCGACGTTTGTTCGTGCCGATTTGTTTCGGTTTACTTATCGCTCTTGGCGTTCCGAGCTTGTATGCCGGCAACCAGGAAGAGGCTAATAGAATAGCCCAGCGCCTCACTCAGCAGTATCCCCAATACAATATTCAAGTTGCTTACCAAGAGGGCAAGGTGCGTCTTCGAGGCGAAGTCGCTTCGGAAGCGGATCGCGCGGCGATCGCCGATTTCGTTCGTCGTATTCCGAAAGTTCGCGCTGTCTCCGATAAGAACATGACCGTCGTCGAGGCTGAAGTCGCGACTCCTCAGGTCGCCGAGGTCGCTCCTCAATATTCCGAGCCCTTTGGCGAAAGACTTCGCGCCATTCGTCCTGTCCAAGCGACCGTCGCCGCTCCCGTCCTCTATGGCGCTGAAGAAAACGTCGTCGCCGCTCCTGCGCCAGTCGCCGCTCCTGCGCCCGTCGTCGAGTCCGCTCCCGTCTACACCGGCGCGCCCGTTGGAACTCCGATCGACGCCGCGACTTCCGCTACGCGTTCCCCCAGCGATTACTTCGCTCCTCAAGGCGCTCAGACTCCGACCATGCAGAACGGTCAGCCGAATCTCCCCAATTACGCTTGGCCTTCCTACGCCGAGTATCCGAACTACTCGCAGGTCGCTTATCCCAAGAATTATGAAGCGGGCGCCTTCCCTTACATCGGTCCCTTCTATCCCTATCCTGAAGCTCCCCTTGGATGGCGTAAGGTCACGATGCAGTGGCACGACGGTTACTGGTGGCTCGATTTCAACGACGGTTCTCAGAACGGTCCCTTCTCGCCTCTCTTCCGCAACAAGACTCAGTATCGTTGATACCCCCGATAATTCGCGGATTTGAAAACACGACGCCGGATGACGCTATGCGCGTTGCCGGCGTTTTTTTATCCATGTCGATCTTCATCCTCTCCGTCTTCTTGCTTCTGAGAGCGGAGTTCCCGAGGTAACTCATATGCCTATTTACGAATTTCAATGCAAAAAGTGCGGCGCGTCATTCGAACTCCTCGTTCGCGCTTCCGAAAAGCCGATCTGTCCCCAATGCGCCTCCGAAGACGTCGGAAGACTCATGAGCGCCCCCGCCTCTTCGTCTCACGCCGCCGCCAACGCCCCTTGCGGACAAGACTGCGGCGGAGAACGCGCCCATTCATGCTGCTGCTCCGGTCATTGCTGTCATCACTAATCTCAAAACGCGACGCTCAAACGCGCCGATAAAAAAAGCCGCGACGACTTTTCGCTCGCGGCTTTCTTTTTGCGATGGACTCGGTCTGGCGTCAGTCCGCGTATTCTTCATCGTCGTCGAATTCGCTCTTCGGACGCGGGAAGATCTTACACAGCAAGACCCCGCCAAAGTAGAGGAAGATCAGGCACGAGAGCATGAAGAGCATGCTCCATGGATCCGGGGGCGTGATAATCATCGACATACACGCGACGCTGAAGATCGCGATGCGCCACTTTTCCAAGTAAACCTTGATCGAGAAGATTCGAAGACGCTCCAGCACGAACATCGCCAGGGGAAGTTGGAACGCGGCGCCGAACGCCACCGGGATCAGAAGCGCGAAGTTCAACCATTCGCTAATGCGCGTGTCCGGCTCGATGTCCATCCCCGCGTTGAAGCGGAAGAGGAATTGCAGCATGAATTGGAAGACGACGAAGAACGCCAGCGCGAATCCCATCAGGAAGAGGGTGATGCTCAGCGGCAGAAATCGATAGACGTATTTCTTCTCGTTCGGATAAAGACCCGCGCCGACGAAACGCCAAAAGAAATAGAAGACGCCGGGACTTCCGATAACGATTCCCAAAAAGAGCGCCGTCTTCAAGAAGATGATGAAGGACTCTTGCACGGAGAGGGCGCGCGTCTTAGAGCGCGAATCGTCGCCAAGCTTCTCCCAGAGGAGGATCATCGTCGGTTCGTTCTCCGAACCGTTTGCGCTCAAACTCGTCTGCGTGATCAGTTCGTCTTTATACGACCCAAAGTTGTCGACCATTCGCAGACGATTGCGACGCGCGAGCTCTTCCGCGGGAAGGGACGTCCCCGCCGTCGTCGGAACCCCCGCGCTGCGGAGCGTTTCGAGATCTTTCGGGAAGATATAGAACGCGCGCGCGGTCATGTGCAACTTCGCGGGCGCGGACGCGATCTCGTCGTCGTAACCGAGTTCGCGAAGTTCGCGGCTCTTTTTTTCTAGTTGACGCTGCGATTGAAGGATATGGTACGTTTCCAGCGATTTCTTCAGAGGCCGCTGAACGTATTCCACCGCGATCGACGTCAGAGACGGACAGAAGCCGAGAGGAATGACCGCGACGACTAACCCAACGGCAACGCAGAGGATCGCGCCGATCAGACACGTCCTAAGTTCGTCAAGATGCTCTAGAAAGGACATCGAGGATTGATTGAAGAGATCCTCGTCTTTTTTTGTACGCGGCATTTTCAGACCTACTCATATGCTTAAGGAGCGCGAAACGCGGACTCGCGCCGAAGACGCGCCTCCGATTTACTTGATTTACCTCGTTAATATAACCTATATTGCCTAGTTTGACAACCCTATTTTCTATCTCGCGCCCCTTTCTCGACGCCGTTATATTCCCTATATCCTGAATCGGCCTGCGCCGTTGACGCTACTCGCGCCGCGCCTTATAATGGCTTCGTTTGAGCGACTACCGTTAAGGAGGAAATATGGGAAGGTTTATCGGCGCGTATGGCGCTTTAGAGAACGCGTGTCAACGCGCCGCCGACGCCGCCCTGCGGCAGATTCCCGTCTTTCTCAACGGCGAAAAGGGAGTCGGCAAGGAGACCCTCGCGCGGAAGATCGCTAAGGACGCGAATCGCCCTTTTCAGTCCCTGCGCGCCTCGCGACTAAAAAAAGAAGAATGGACGCGACTCTGCGAAGAACGCGAACTCTTCTTCGGACGCGTCCTCTATTTGAGCGAATTGGAGCGCGTTCCTAAGAGGTACGCCCGACGAATCGTCGGCGCCGCAATGGAAAACGCGCTTCCCTTCCTCCTTGTCGCCTCCTCTGAGACTCCCTACGGCGATCTCGTCCGCGACCGCAATTTTCCGCGCGAAACCCTCGCGTTCCTCGCCGCCTCCCTGATCGAGCTCCCCGCGCTGCGCGAGCGCAAAGACGAACTACCGCTCCTCGCGCAGCTCTTCCTCGACGACGCCGCGCTCAGACTCGGCGCATGGCCACGACGCGTCGAACTCCAGGAGATTGAATTCCTCGCAAAACGCGAATGGCCCGACAACCTCGACGGACTCCGTCGCGCCGCACGTTTCGCCGCAAAGCGCGGATTCTTCGGTCCCGACCCCGAACCGACGCCTCAACCGCCGCAGCGTCCTTCAGCCGCGCGCCCCGACTCCGCGCAATTCCTCGCGGCGGCGTCGGGCGACCTCGGAAAAGACGCTCCCTTTCCGACCCTCGACGAAAACGCGCGCGCCCACATCGAAGCCGCGTTGCGACTCGCCAAAGGCGTCGTCGAAGGAAAGAACGGGGCCGCCGCGCTACTGGCGATCAACCCGTACACCCTCCGCGCAAGGATGCGCAAACTCGGAGTCGACTGGGCGAAATTTCGCCAGGAATAGACGGTCGTTTACCTCTCAAATTGACTAAGGAGATTTACAATGAGATGCACGAGACGCGACGCGCTTCGTTTAGTCGCCGCCGCTCCTTTCGCCGCCGTCGCATGCGCGGACGACCTCGCTAACGGCGCCCAGGAACCCGCTCCGGAATACTTGCGTCCCGGCGCCGATCCCCAAGCGATTCGATTTCGCGGGAAAGTATACTGGTGCCGCTCGACAAAAAAGGGCGTCGATCTCTATTACGCCGACACGATTCGCGACCAAGGAACGCGCCTTACTATCTGGCAGGCGCCCGCGAAGGGCCCCTATTCGCGCGAGATTTGGGCCCCCGAGATCCATTTCCTCGACGGAAAGTTTTACGTCTATTTCGCCGCAGACGACGGAGACAACGCCAATCATAAGACCTACGTCCTCGTCTCCGAAACCGACGATCCGACGTCGCGTTATGAGCTTACGGGGCCCGTCTACACAGGGGACGATTTTGAGGGTAAGACGAATAATCGTTGGGCGATCGACGCGACGGTTTTGGAGAAAGACGGCAAGAGGTATTTGATCTGGTCGGGATGGGAGGACACGCGCGACGTTCAGTATCTTTACGGGGCGCTTTTATCGTCTCCGCCGACGGATACTGCGAGCGCGCGCGTTAAGCTTTGCGCGAACGACGACTACGTTTGGGAACGGGTTGAGGAGCGAATCGGGACGCGCGGTCTGAACGAGGGGCCGTCGGCGTTTTACGCGCCGAACGGTAAGATCTTTTTGACGTATGCGTGCGCGGCGAGCTGGCTGCCGACGTATAAGGTCGGGCTTCTGGAACTTGTGGGAGAGGATCCGCTTGCGCCGGGAGCGTGGCGAAAGAGATCGACGCCTTTTTTGGACAACGACGAGCGTCAGTTTGGCGTTGGTCACGGGTCTTTTTTTTACGACGAGAAGGGTGATCTTCTCTATTTGTATCATGCGAAGCGCAGTCGCGAGCCGGGTTGGGCGCGCGACGTCTTTTGCCGTCCAGTCGTATTAGAGGAGGACGGAGCGCCGCGGATCGTCGGAACGCGCGGCGCGTCGAGAAGTTCGCAAAAGTCTGAGTAGGGGAAAGAAAGATGGGGTACAAATTTAAGGCGGACGCGTCGATCGATCTGCATGGGTTGCGTCCCGACGAGGCGCTCGCGCGCGTGCGGCGGATGGTTGAATCCGGGCGGTATTCGGACAAGTCGATCGAGATCATTCACGGGCAGGGACGCGGCGTATTGCGCGAGAGGGTTCGGGAATGGGGCGAGCGTTCGTCGAAGGTTAAGAGAATGGTCTGCGCGGAAGATATCGGTTTCCTTGGCGGAGGCGGAGTGACGATTTTCTTTCTTTGACGCGGAGACGATTTTCGTTGCGTTGGGCGAATTGAGAAGTATGATTGAGTATAAAGGCGACTCCGATTGTCGCGTTTCTAACGATTGAACCCCTCAAAAAGGTGAAAATAAGAGGAAAAAAAGCGCGTAGTTCTTGACGCGCGCGGGCGGGGTGGATTATACTCGATATGGCGTGGCGTCAGCGGCGTCTTTCCATGGAACATTCGATTGACCGATAATTAAAAGAGCGTAATTATGACTATCCGACACAACACACAGGCGCAGCGCCCTTCGCGCCGCGGTTTTTTCCGTTCGTTCGTCGCTTTGGCGACGTTGCGCGACAAGGGGACGCGGCGTCTGGCGGCGCTCGCCTGCGCCTCCGCAGCCCTGTTAGTCGGCCTACCTCAACTTTTTGCGCAGAGCGCGGGCGACGCGAAGATGCGCGTCGTTAAGCCTTTCATCGGATACGGCGACGTTTTTCAGTGGAGCGACTTGCCCGAAATCGTCTCGCAGGGCGCCTCGACGGAAGCCGAGAAAGACCCTCTTCTTGATTACTCGTGGGGCGGCGACCTTTTCTTTGAAAAAGAGGTCTGGCAACTTCAATTCGCGTATAAAAACGTGCGTTCAATCGACGTCGAGTATCCTACCGTCGACGGCAAATTGCAGTCGCGCCGCGTCTGGTATCTCGTCTACTCCGTGACGAACACAGGGGAGCGTCTCAAGGCGGTCGTCGACGATTCGGTCGGCGCCGACGTCTCGAGCAAGCGTCTTGACAAGGATAACAAAGAAGTCGTTTATCAGTTCCCGGAGAACAACCTTGTCGGGCCTTACAAGCCTGAGCAGACGGTCTACAAGGCGGGGGACGAAGAGGGCGCCGTGACGATCGTGCCGCGTTTCGTCTTTGTCTCCTCGTCGATTCAAAACAAGCTGACCTACGAGCGCAAAGGCGCCGACGATCTCTTCGTCGGTCATGTCCGCGGCGCCGAGGCGGGGCTCTATTACGATTCCTTCCAGCCGCTAGCGCTCGTTCGCATTAGGCAGAAGGAAGGACGCAAGGGAATCGAGATCCTCGACTCCACGCGCATCTCGAATATGAAGATTTTGCCCGGCCAGACGGTTTGGGGAGTCGCGACGTGGACCGACGTCGATCCGCGGATCGATAAATTCTCCGTCTACGTGAGCGGTTTGACGAACGCCTGCCGTTGGGAACTCGACGAAGACGAATCGGACGGGGTCGGAGCGTCGGATTCTCAAGTCGGCGCGGGTCGTTCAATTTGGCGTAAGGTCTTGAAGATCAATTTTTACAATCCTGGCGATGAAGCGCACAGCGGCGGCAAAGAAATTTATAATAATTTGCCAGGGGAACTTGACTACGAGTGGATTTACCTGTAAAATATACGGGAAATGTTTTATGCGTTCGTGACGCGAGCCCACTGTGCGACGTTGTACTTGCGAGATTGGCTCCCACGACGTCTTTGTCGCGCGCGCTTTGACGTTGCGACCTCTAAAGACAGGCGTCATGCGCTTTCCCCAAAAATGACGGAAGCGCGCCGGTCTCGCGGAGTTTTTAAGATTTTGACTTAGTTTAAAAGGTGGTACAATGGCTCATAAGAAAGGTCAAGGTTCTAGCCGCAACGGTCGCGACTCGAACGGTCAGCGCCGCGGAGTTAAGGTTTATGGCGGACAGACTGTCCAGCCGGGTTCCATTATCGTTCGTCAGTGCGGTACTCGTTGGCGACCTGGAAAGGGCGTCGGACTTGGCAACGACTACACGATCTATTCCCTCATCGACGGCGTCGTGACCTTCGATCAGGGTGGACGTCGCGTCAACGTCTTCGAGGCTAACGCCTGATTGACGGCGACTTGTCGGGCTCAAGGGGACGGTTATACCGCCCCCTTTTTTTGTATCCCCTCAGATTAGGAGAGTCTTATGTTTGTTGATGAAGCGGCTATCGACGTCGTCGCGGGTAAAGGCGGCGACGGGTGCTCCAGCTTCCGAAGGGAAAAATACGTCCCGCGCGGCGGTCCCGACGGCGGCGACGGCGGTAAAGGGGGAGACGTCATTATTCGCGCTAACCAGAACGTCGCGAGTTTGTTGCAACTCGCAAATCAGCGCGTCTGGAAAGCTCAAAACGGAGAGCAGGGCGGTTCCTCTCAGTGTCATGGTAAAAATGGGCGCGATCTCGTGATCGACGTTCCCGTCGGCACCATGGTCTTCGATCTCAATCACGACCTTCTTCTCAAGGATCTTAAAGAGAACGAAGACTCCTTCATCGTCGCGCGCGGCGGGTTCGGCGGTAAAGGGAATATGCGTTTTAAAAGCGCTACGATGCGTTCCCCCACGATCGCTCAGCCGGGCGAAAAGGGACAATCACGTTCCATTCGCCTCGAATTGCGAATGATTGCCGACGTCGGGCTCGTCGGGTTCCCCAACGCGGGGAAGAGCACGCTCTTGAGTCGACTCACTAAGGCGAAGCCGAAGATCGCCAATTACCCGTTTACGACGATGACCCCTCACTTGGGGCTCGCGCAAATCGGGCCTGACCGCGGTTTCGTCATCGCGGATATTCCCGGTTTGATCGAAGGCGCTAGCGAAGGCGTCGGTCTGGGACACGACTTCCTACGCCATATTCAGCGCGCGGGCGTCATCCTCCATCTTGTGGAGCCCGCGCCGATCGACGGAACCGATCCGATTAGCAACTACAAGGCGATTCGTCGCGAACTGGAGAACTTTGACGAAGAGCTTGGCAAGCGTCTGGAGATCGTCGCGGTCACGAAGAACGACCTTCCGCAAGGCGTCGAGGTTCAGAAGCGCTTTAAGGACGAGCTCGGGATCGACGCGTTTTTGATCTCCGCCGTCACCGGTTACGGGCTCAAAGCGCTGGTGGATAAGATCGATCAGATCCTCAAGCCGAAGCCTCGCTGGTAATTTTCAGGGACGCTCTCGCGGCGTCCTAATTTATTCGTTTTTTTATTTTCTTTGTTGATAGTGTATTGAGGGCCGTTATAATTGACGTAACCCTCCATTGTATAATCTCCGAAGTACGTCTGGAGCTCTGCGGCGTCGCGCGTTGTCGCGCCGCGCTCTCCGAGACCCTCTCGGAATAGCGCTTTTAGGAGAAAAAATGCCGCTCTTGACGTTGGGGTCCGCCGCTTTTGATTCTGTTCAAACGCCTAGCGACGCTCGCGATCACGCCCTCGGCGGGTCTGCCGTTTACGCCGCCGTCGCCGCTAGTTTCTTTACGAAACCTCAGCTTCTCGCGATTGTCGGCGGGGATTGGAACGACGAGTTTTCTTGCGCTTTGCAACTACGCGGCGTCGATCTCCAAGGCCTCGAAGTAAGGAAAGATCAGAAAACGACTTTCTGGAAGGGACGATACTTTGACGATATGAATCAGCGTGAAACGTTGACTTTTGAGGGAAACGTTATGACGCCTGATTACGTCCCCTTCTTGCCCGACGCGTACCAAGAGACGCGATACGTCTTGCTCGGGAACGGCTCTCCCGTCGCCGACTTGGCGCTCCTTGACAAGCTTTCCGAAACGAAACTCGTCTTCGCCGATACGATGGACTATTACATCCAAAACACCCCTCGCGAACTTGCGACGCTTCTCAAGCGCGTCGACGGCCTCATACTCAACGATAGCGAAGCCGCCGCGCTTACCGGCGTTAAGAACGACTCGTTCGCCGCAGCGAGAAAGATTCTCGGCATGGGTCCTCGATTCGTCGTTGTGAAACGAGGCGAGTACGGAGCGTTTTGGATGAGCGCCGAAGGCGATATTTACGTCGTGCCCGCGTACCCCTTCAGCAAGGTGGTCGATCCGACGGGGGCGGGAGACTCCTTTGCGGGCGCCATGATGGGCGTCCTCGCGGAAGAAGATTCTCTCGACGCGGCGAGCGTGAAAAAAGCGCTCCTCTACGCGACCGTCGTCGCCGGCATGACAATCGAAGGGTTTGCGTTGGAAGCTTTTGACGCAGTCGACCGCAACGTCGTCGACGCGCGCGTTGAAAAGTTCCGCGACGCGCTCGTTTGTTGACCCTTCGCTAGATGATGACAATTAAGGACGCGCGTTTTCCTCCCTGGTTTCTCCGACGCGCTTCCGGTAAGCAAGGACTGACTACAATTGGCCAAAAAGAATGAATCCAACTCCTCCGCGCACGATCGATTTCGGCGCCGCTTCGATCGTCGAGGTCCAAAGAACGATTTCCATTGGGACGCCGTCGACGACCAAGCTCAGGAAGATATGATCGAACCGATCGTCCCGTCAAAACGTAAAGCCGCGCGCGCCGCCCACCGGCGCGATCACGAAGTCGGAACCCTCTACGTCTCCAACGAAGAGTCGATCGACGCCGTCAAGAAGCGTCGCGTCAAAGCCGCCCCGAAGGCGGAGGATTACGCAAGCTTCGTCGCCGAAATCGACGAGGGCGAAATCGATCCCTTCGCCGTCCCAAGTTACGGCGAGACGTCTCTGACGCACGACGACGAAGAGTACATCAAAGACCTCGTCTCCGAAGACGAAGTCCCCGAGACGCCCAAGCGCGCTCCCAAGAAAAAGGCGAAGCGCGAGTCCGAAAACCGCGAGCCTGCGAAACGCGACGCGCAAAAACGCGAACCTACCAAAAAGACGCGCGAGAAGGACGAAAACCCCGAATCCCTCGACTCTCCTGAAAAGAACGACTCTCCCAAGGCGAAAGACGCTCCCGAGGCGAACGACGCGCCCGTTGAAAAGAAACGCCCAAAACGCGCCGAGCGTAAAAAGGTCGAGCCTAAAGGCGAGAAGCCCGTCGAGAAGAAAGAGCCCGAACGCGTCGTCGAAGAGCCCGCCGCGTCCAATCGCGTCGAAAAGAAGACGTCCTTCTTCTCCAAAATCAAACGCGCCGTTTCTTCCACCGTCGCGACCGCCGCGCTCGACGACCAACAGGACGCCAAACTCTCCGAAGAGCAGTTGACCGCCCTGGCGCTAAACGCGAAAAAGGTTCTCGACGCCGTCGGCGCCGAGTCGAAAGCGCCCCTTGAAAAGAAGGAGCTTTCGCAGATCGAACTCCTCGCAAACGTCGTTCAGAACCTCCTTCACGTCAACTTGGAGCTGGTTTCGCGTCTCAACGCCGTCGAAGCGAAGAGCGCCGAGGTCCCCAAAGAGCCGGAGGAGGCTCCCAAGCCCGTCGTGAAAGAACGGCGAGCAAAGCGCGAAACCGCCCAGAGTTCAGCCCCCGCCTCCGCCCTCGAAGACGCGAATTCCGCTGACGACGACAAGAAGCCCGCGCCGAAAAAACGCGTCAAGCGCGACGCTAACCAAGTCGAAGCGCGCGTGGAACCGCAGAAGAGCGACTTTGACGATCCGATCTCATACTGGGAAAATATCGAGGACGACGAGCCTGTCGACGCGCTACCCGCGCCTGAGGCAAAAAAAAAACTGTCGCGCGCCGAAACGCCGGACGCGGTAGAGCCTCTGCCCGTTAAGAACAAGCGCCGCGCCGCGAAAAGCGAAGTTGCGTCGACTCCCGACGACGACGAGAGACCCGATTCAAATCCTCTCGAAAAGTTCGGCGAGTTGAACCTCAAAGCTCCGACTCTCAAGGCGCTCCAAGCGATGGGCTATTCCGAACCGACGCCGATCCAAGCGGGGGCGATCCCCACCGTGCAGACTGGCGTCGACCTTATGGGGCAAGCGAAGACTGGAACGGGCAAGACCGCCGCGTTCATGATTCCGATCGTCGAGGGCGTCGCAGACTGCGAACCGGGAGACTCGCCCCTCGCCCTCGTCGTCGTGCCGACGCGCGAACTCGCCGTCCAGGTTCGCGACGAAGCCGTGCGCATCGCTAAATGTTACGATATCTCCTTCGCCGCGTGTTACGGAGGAAGACCCCTCGCCTCGCAGGTCGAGAAGCTGCGAAGTGGCGTCGATATTCTCGTCGGCACGCCCGGTCGAATCCTCGACCTCTCGAGTCGCGGCGCGCTCTCTCTCGCTCGCGTAAAATGGGTCGTCCTCGACGAAGCGGATCGCATGCTCGACATTGGGTTCCGACCCGACGTCGAACGCATCCTTCGACTCACCCCGAAATCGCGACAGACCCTCCTTTTCAGCGCGACCTTGGCGCCGCCCGTCGTGAGCCTCGCAAAGTCGTATATGAAGGATCCTGTTCAGGTCGACTTCAGCCAGAAGGACGTTTCCGCCGACACGATCGAACAGTTCTACGTCACCGTCGACCAAGACCGTAAATTCGACGCGCTCGTGAGACTCCTCGAAGTCCAAGACCCGCGCCAAGCGATCGTCTTCTGCCGTACGAAACGTTGCGTCGACCGTCTTACGCGCAAACTCGCCGAGAAGTTTGATTCCGTCGAGGCGATTCACGGCGACCTTGCGCAGACGAAACGCGATCACATCATGCGCGATTTCCGCGCCGAGAAGATCCGCGTTATGGTCGCCACCGACGTCGTCGGGCGCGGCATTGACGTCTCGACCGTCTCCCACATCGTCAATTACGATATTCCCCAATATTGCGACGATTACGTGCACCGCGTGGGACGCGCCGGACGCATGGGGCGCGAAGGCGTCGCCTTCACCCTCGTGACCGCCGAAGAGGGCTCCGAGCTCACGCGCATCGAAATTCGTATTAATCGACTCTTGGAGCGTTACGACGTTCCCGGCTTCGAAGCGTTGACGCGTCACGCGCAAACCGACGACGAGGAGAAAGTCGAGCGCAAACCTGTCTTCGGCAAGGCCGTGCGCCGCGAAAGACGCGCCCTTTGACGATCATTTCATACCGCGTCGCCGAGCGCGACGCCGATTTTGCTTTTTACGCGCCTCAACGCGCTATTGAGGAAATATAATCATGGGTGATTCGAACACGAAAGACAAAGTTCTTTGGTACGACGAAGCGGTCGCGCTTCAGCAAGATGGCGAGCTCGCCAAAGCGATTCGCGAAATCAAAGCTCTCTTGGAGGTCTATCCCGATTACGGACTCGCGTGGCTCGCCCTCGCCGTCTTCTCGCTGGAGAAAGGGGACGAGGAAACGTCCCTTGACGCCATGCAGAAAGCGTGCGAAATTGAACAGGACGATCCCTTCTATTTCACAGCCTTCAGCTCCTTGGCGATCAAATGCGGAAATCATGAACGCGCGGAAGACGCCCTCATGAAAGCGCAGGAGTTGCGCTTCGCGTCTCAGCTCAAAAAGATGAACGAACTGAGAAAGAAGGAGCTCGCCGAGCGAGAAAAGAACGCGGAAAATTCCGATGTTTCTGAGAACGAGTCGGAAAAAGACGCCAAAACGCAAGACGAAGAACAGAACTAGTTGACGCCGACCTTTAACGAACGTCTCAATATAGGACAAAGGATTGATGTTATGACCGACGCACGAAAAAGCCGTATTCTGATCGCTGACGACGAACCCTTTAATCGCGAGCTCTTGGAAGCCTTTCTTTCCGAGGGAAACTATGAGCTCGAATACGCCGCCGACGGACAGGAAACTCTTGACAAGACCGCGTCTTTCAAGCCCGATCTCATTTTGCTCGACGTCATGATGCCCAAGCTCAGCGGCTTTGAAGTCTGCGAGAAGCTCAAGAAGGAGCCGGAAACCTCTTCCGTCATGATCCTCATGGTCACCGCACTGAGCGATCTCGGCGACGTCGAACGCGCCGTCGCCGTCGGGTGCGACGATTTCCTCAGCAAGCCGATCAATCAAATCGAGCTCCTCATTCGCGTCGAGAATCTACTCAAACTTCGTTCCGTCACGAGCGAACTCGAACGATTACGACAGTACGTCGATTCGATGGAAGACGCTTTCGCTCCCAAGAAAAAGGCGTAGTCTCTTCCTGCACGAAAGGAGCCGTTTATGAGCGATCGACAGCAAGAAACCGACCATGCTCCGCGCAAGCCCAATAATCCGGTCGTCGTGTGGCTTCAAGCCGCGCGTATTCCGACTCTCGTCGCGTCCCTTTCCCCCGTGATCGCGGCGCTCTCACTCGCGTATCGCGATCTCCAAGTCGAAGCGCTCCACTTCGCTATTGTGCCCGCGATCTGCTGCGTCGGTTTCGCGCTCTTCGCCCAGATCGCCGCCAACTTCATTAACGACTATTCCGACTTCAAGAAGGGCGCGGATACCTCTGAAAGAAAAGGCCCCCTTCGCGTCGTCGCCGAAGGGTGGGTTTCTCCGAAGCAGATGCTCGTCGCAACCTTTATTATGCTCGGAATCGCCTGCGCGTTCGGACTCGGCGCGCTCCCTTACGGCGGCGTGAAGCTGATTCCGGTGGGCGCGGTTTGCGCGGTCTTTTGTTTGTTGTATAGCGCGGGGCCCAAGCCGCTGGCGTATATCGGGCTAGGAGACGCGCTTGTGATCGCGTTCTTCGGCGTCGTTTCGGTGACGTTCACGTACTATTTGCAGACGGGAACCATTTCGCAAGACGCGATTCTTTTGGGGTTCGCGATGGGGCTTGTCGTCGACAATATCCTCGTGGCGAACAACTATCGCGATCGCGACGAAGATCGCGCGCATGGCAAGCTCACCCTTGTCGCGATCTTTGGGGAACGTTTCGGGAGATATTTCTATCTCTTTAACGGGCTCGCGGCGGCGTTCCTTGTCGGGCTGTTGATTTATCGTCAGCTCTTTCCGCGCTTTGCGCTTTGCGCGGGACTTTGCGTCTACTTATTCCTGCATTTGAAGACGTGGAGGGAGATGTCTAAGATTCGCGAAGGGAAAGGTTTGGTGCGTATTCTCGGGTTGAGCGCGCGTAATTTGCTCCTGCTTGCCGTTATGCTGGCGGTAGGATTCCCAGTCTAAAGTTTTTGTTTTTCGGGTCTTATGAGGAATACTATGTCGTTCGTTCGACCAAATATTCAAGCGATGGGGGGATACGTCCCCGGCGAGCAACCTAAAGAGGGCGAGGCCGTCAAGCTCAACACCAACGAGAATCCATATCGCGCGTCGGAGAAGGCGTACGACGCGATCCGCGCGGTCGCGGACAAGGGCTTGTCGCGTTATCCGAACGCCGCAGGCCAAGCGTTCCGTGAAGCCGCCGCCTCCGTTTACGGAGTGGAGCCCGACTGGATTATGTGCGGAAACGGAAGCGACGACGTGTTGACGATTTTGACGCGCACTTTCGTCGGAGAAGGGCAACTCCTCAGACTTCCTTATCCGAGCTATATCCTGTACAAGTCCCTTGCGGAGATCCAAGGCGCGCGGAGCGAAGAGGTGCGATTCCTCGACGACTGGACCCTTCCGTCGTACTTCACGCAGTCCCCTGCGGAGACCTCCGAAGCGCAATATCGCGTCTCGCCGTTGGAAGACGTCAAGAAGGACGACCTCAAGCTCGTCTATCTCCCGAACCCGAACAGCCCTTCGGGAACGCGCTTGTCGCAGGGCGAAATCCTCAAGATCGCAGACTCTTTGCCGTGCCCGATCGTGATTGACGAAGCGTACGCCGACTTCGCCGGGGAAAACTGCGTCGGGCTCGTGAAGAAGAATCCGCGGATTATCATCTCGCGCACGATGAGCAAGTCGTACGCGTTGGCGGGGCTGCGTTTCGGATTCATGATCGCGCGTCCCGAGATGATCGCGGAGACCTTCAAGGTAAAGGACTCGTACAACTGCGACGCGCTCTCGATCGCCGCCGCGACCGCCGCGATTCAGGATCAAGAATGGCTCGCCGCGACGACGAAGAAGATCGTCGACACGCGCGAGCGGCTCCAGAACCGAATGCGCGAACTCGGATTCGTCGTCCCGACTTCGTACGCCAATTTCACCTGGAATCGGTGGCCGAACGACGAAGTCTCGCACGAGGAGCTCTACCTCTTCCTCAAAAAGAACGGCTATCTTGTGCGATACATGAACTACAAGGGGTACGGCGACGGGCTGAGAATCAGCGTCGGAACCGACGAAGACACGGATCGATGCTTGGCGCTTGTCGAAGCGTTTCTTAACGGGTCAAGGTGACGACAATCGCTCCAAAGAGGAGCGGAGAAAGGAAGGGCGTGGTGCGAACGGCGGAAATTGTACGCAATACGAAGGAAACGCAAATTCAACTCAAGATCAACCTTGACGGAGACGGCGTTTCGAAAATCGACACGGGGCTGGGATTCTTCAACCATATGCTGACGCTACTTTCGGCGCACTCGAAGATCGACCTTGAATTGACGGTTCACGGCGACCTCGACGTCGACGGTCATCATACGGTGGAAGACGTTGGGATCGCGCTGGGCCAGGCGGTTGCGAAGGCGCTGGGGGACAAGAAGGGGATCCGTCGTTACGGCTTCTTCATCTTGCCGATGGACGAGACGCTGGCGCAGACGGCGATCGACTTCTCGGGGCGTCCCTATTTGGTTTACAACGCGACGTTTCCGGTCGAACGCGTCGGGAACTTCGATTTAGAGCTGGTGCGTGAATTCTGGCTAGGATTTGTGAACGCGTCGGCGTGCAACCTCCACGTCAACGTGCCGTACGGTCAGAACGGCCACCATATCTCGGAAGCGATCTTCAAGGCGACGGCGCGCGCGATGCGAGCCGCGGTGGAGAGCGATCCGCGTCAGACGGGCGTTCCGAGCACGAAGGGAACGCTCTAAGAGCGCCGCGAAAGAGGAAAGGAAAAAGAAGAACCCGTCGCGTTGGGCAAAAACTGACGCGACGGGTTTCGTTTTATCAGGGGAAGGGGGATCTTCCTTTCCAAGAAATCATACGTTCTGAGGGATCCTGGGATGGCGATCTTAGAAGACGAGCTTCGCTTCGCCGATCGATTGGACTCCGGTAGGAGAAGACCCCGAGGCGCTCCCGGCGCGGCGATATCCGGAGGGAGCGAGAACGACGCCCTCCGGAGTGACGCGCGTTTGATTTTGCGGTTCACGCGGGATCGGCACGTCGGAGAACGGTTGGATTCGCGCGTCGTTTTCTTCTTCCGCGCGCGCTAGACGCTCAGGCTGCGACGTCTGTTTCGAGGTGAGCGCGATCATGCGATTCTGATGCGTCGGATTGACGAGAGTCCTGCCGTTGTCGAGCAACTGCGACGCAATCTGAAATTCTCCGTTGGTCCAAGCGGCTCCGACGTCGCGATATTCCGGGAGGGCGATCCTTTCAATCTCCGCGATTTCGAGGTCGTCTTGCCAGGTGGCGCGCTTTTCGTCCGCGCCAAAGTCGACCGCTAAGTCCTCCGCGCCCTCGACCGTCGGATCGGGGAGGGGAAGATCCGCGAACTGCGCGCCTTCCGCGTCGGGAACGATCGTCGCCCCTGTGTTGGCGAAGAAGGCGCTGGTATCCGCGCTGAAACTGTCGGCGAGAGATTCGTCGTACGCGTCGCCGCGTTCTACGGCGCTATCGTCGACGGAGAAAACGTCGAGCGTCGACGCGGGCGCATGAGGATCGACGACGACCCCAGCGCCTGTCAAACAGTCGCGATTCACGCTTGCGAAATAGGGATCGACGCCTTCGCCTCGTGAAAAAAGGGGACGCAGCGGACGCGCGATTCCTTGCGAAGCGGCTGAGTCCGGTTTTTCATAGAGCTTGAAAGGCGCGGAGAACGCGGCGCACGCTCCAATCACGCAGACAAGACCCCCGACAACGACGCAAAAACGCCTCAGACCGCGATTTTTACGCGGTCGAGACGTCGCGCGTTGAGGTGCGCGACGCGTCGCGGGACGGCGCGACGAAGCTGTGCGAATTGGCGTCATAAAAGGGCCTCGAAGCGGAACGGATGCTGATCCTTACAGAACCTAAAAAATACCTTGACTCATTATATAGAATATCTGTTAATGAGAAAAGACGCCTTGAGCGGGTATGCATATTTTTAAGGAATTTTTAATTATTCCGACGAAAAAATCGGTAGAACTTCATTTGAGTTCGTTTCCGACGGAAAAAAGTTAGTTTGACAATATCCGCCAAACGTCGTTTCTTTGTCGCGGAGACGTTCCGACTAACGGAGACGCGCTGGCCGCGGGTAGGCGACGGGCGCGAGCGCTGTATAATATCAGAGGAGAGTCGGCGCGCCGCGCCGCGAGAGAATCATTGAGTCTTACTAAGGAACCAATCTATGACGTCGGACGATCAGAACACAAACGGCGAAATTATACTGGTGTTGGACTTTGGATCGCAGTACACGCAGCTTTTAGCGCAACGCGTGCGCGAAAATCAGACCTACTGCGAGATTATTCCATGCGACGCGACGGCGCAAGAAATCGCCGCGCGAAAACCGATCGGGATTATTTTGTCGGGGGGCCCGTCGAGCGTTTACGACGAGACCGCGCCGAAAATCGACCCGGAAATCTACAAACTCGGCGTTCCGATATTAGGCGTTTGCTACGGCATGCAGTTGACATGTAAGCTCTTTGGCGCGGCGGTGGAATCTGCGGAACGACGCGAATACGGTCCCGCCGAATTGACGGTGAGCGACGCGGGACGCGCCACCCCGTTGTTTGAAGGACTCTCCGAGACGTCGCAGGTCTGGATGAGCCACGGGGATCAAGCGACGCGCATGTCGGAGGATTTTGAGACGTTGGCGTCGACGTCGACGTGCCCGAACGCGGCGGTGCGCATGCGTTCGATTCCCTTCTACGGGATCCAGTTCCATCCGGAAGTGACGCACACGGCGCAAGGGCGAGAGCTTTTGACGAACTTCGTGGTGAAGATATGCCGTTCGTCGCGCAAGTGGACGATGAAGAATTTCGTGGCGACGGCGATCGAGAAGATTCGCGCGAAGGTCGGGAAGGAACGCGTGATCTGCGGGCTCTCCGGGGGCGTGGACTCGGCGGTCGTGGCGGCGTTGATTTCGCGCGCGATCGGGAATCAGCTTACGTGCATCTGCGTCGACAACGGGATGATGCGCAAGAACGAAATCGAAAACGTCGCGAAGGTTTTCCGTGAGAATTTCGACGTGAATCTAGTGATTGCGAACGCGGAAGAGCGTTTCCTATCGTTGCTAGCGGGAGTGGACGATCCGCAGCAGAAGCGCAAGATCATCGGTAAGACGTTCATCGACGTTTTCTCGGAGGAAGCGAAGAAGATCGACGGGGCGAAGTTCCTCGCGCAGGGGACGATTTATCCGGACGTGATCGAAAGCGGCGGCAAGAAGGGTGGCCAAGCGGCGACGATTAAGTTCCACCACAACGTCGGCGGACTCCCGGAAGATTTGGAATTCGACCTGATCGAACCCCTTCGCGAGCTCTTCAAGGGGGACGTGCGACGCGTCGGGCTTGAGTTAGGGTTGCCGGAAGAATTGGTATGGCGTCATCCGTTCCCCGGTCCTGGGCTGGCGGTGCGTTGCCTTGGCGCGGTGACGAAGAAGGCGCTCGACTGCCTCCGTGAAGCGGACGCGATCGTCGTGGACGAGATCGTCGCCGCAGGTCTATATCGCGAGACGTCGCAAGTCTTCGCCGTCTTGCTCCCCGTGCGCAGCGTCGGCGTCATGGGGGACGGGCGCACGTACGAAAACGCGATCGCGGTGCGCTGCGTCTCGACGGTCGACTTCATGACCGCCGACTGGTCGCGCCTGCCGTACGACGTTCTTGCGAAGATTTCGTCGCGCGTCATCAACGAGGTCAACGGCGTGAACCGCGTCGTGTACGATATTAGCTCGAAACCCCCTGCAACGATCGAGTGGGAGTGAGTTTTTGAAACTCCGAACCCGTTGCGGCACGATAATCACAAAAAATGGAGGTAATTTCATGGAAAAGTACATCTTTGACGAGGGCAACGGTCTGTGGTATGAGTTGCAGAGGGACTAACAATATT
>SFIW01000010.1 GCA_004556055.1 Planctomycetaceae bacterium | reverse complement strand
ACGGGGATTGCGTCTTCGCGTCGTCGATCGTGTCGGAATTCATTAGCAGGGGTCTTGCCCAACCTTTCTCGCCGTAGAGCGTTTGCGCGGCGCGACGTATCGACTCCGCGCGCTCGGGCTCCTCTTCCGCGATCGTCTCCGCCGTGATCAAACGGTCGTTCAGGAGCGCCGCGTCCGCCCTGTGCGTCATCTTATTCTCCTCCTCTAAGAGAAGATAGCGACGCTTTGCAATCACCACCAGCTTGTCCGGCAACGAGGTCGCCATAAACTTCTTACCTTTCCATTCCTTCCACCTGTTGAGGGCCGCCAGTTCACGCAACGATCGCGGGGCCTCTTCCATTGACGTCTCCGCGTACGACGCGTCGTGCAAAATCGTCTCCAACGCGTTCTCGTCCTCCAACTCCGCAAGGATATGATCCGAGCCGAAAAGATCAATAAACGCGGCCAAACGCTTCGAGCCGCTCTCCCAATCTTCCCCTGCGGCGCGTCGCGCGTCCAAATACGCTCTCACGATCGGCTGCAATCGCGGTTCTCGACCAGGATTGAGCGACTGGCGTTCCAAGCGTTGATCCAATTCCTGAATCTTCAACTCCTCGAGGAAATAATTCACTTTCTCCGCCCGCGGATCGTTCGGGTACAAGTCCGAAAAGAGTCGCATATTCTTTTCCGCGTCGCGCAACGTAACGTTGAATTTTTTCGTCGACGAACGGTTGAAGGAGTCGTCTATCTTCTCGTACAGCTTATCCGCGCTCGGCGTTTTGAACGCCCCAACGATCAAAAAGACGATCGCCCCCAACATCAGCGCCAGAGGCACGACTCGGAATCGTCCGATCAGATTCGTCTCCGCCGCCGCGTCGGAGTCCGTCTGCACGTCCAGCTCCTCCTCCTTCACCGGCGTAAAGACCGACTTCTTAAACTTGTCCAACGGAGTCGGATTCAGGTCTTCCCCTCGCTCCCCCAACTCCTCGAAGGGGACGTTTCTCGACTGCACTCGCACTTGCGCCAATTGCGGCTCTTGGGTTCGATTCCGTTCGCGGTCGCGATTCCCCTTCCTTTTATTTCGGGCGCCGGTAAGTTCCGCGTTCCCCTGCTTGTAAACGCCCGGCTCGATCACCGTGCTCGCCGCCGCGCTCTCTAAGCGGGGATCCAACGCGCGTTTCGACGGGTCCTCAAGATCCGCCGCAACCGTCTGCATATTCGGGTCGCGCCGAGCCGTCGTCTCGTCTCCCACCGAGAAATCGCCCTCTTCGGACGGAGTCGCGTCCTGCAAGCGCGTCTCGATTTCGTCTTCGTCTTGCGCCGTAGCAAGAGGCGTCCGCGTCAAGATCGCGCCGTCTTCCGCCCCCTTGACGAAAGATTCCGACTTCGCGACGACCTCGTCCCGCGTCGCGGGCTGCAAAAGGGTCGCGACGTCGTCCTGATCCTCCGCCCCTGCGTCGTCGCACGACTCGACGACCTTCGTCTGCGGCTTCGTCTCCGCGTTCCCGATCACCTCCTCAAGAAGCGCGTTCTCCTTCGCGCGTCGCGCCGCGCGACGCTTCGCTTTCATAAACTCTTCGCCCGTCGACGTCTCACCCTCGCTGTACGCGCGATCTTGGCGCGAATCGTCCGTGTCAAGCACAAAATCCCCGTCTTCCTCCGGATTCGCGACGTCCTCCAGCTCCTCATTCGCCCCCGACTCCGCGACGTCCGCCGCGTTCGCATGTTCCGTCGGCTTGTCAAAGGGGGACTCGAAGTCGAAATTCTCGTCGATCTCATCCCCAATCGGGCGGTATGGGAAGTCTTGCACCAGCTCTGGCGCCTCGTTCGGATCCGTCTTGAAATCGTCCGGGGAGTCCTTGCACATCGTCGTGTCGGAGTCGTCGTCTTCGTCTTCGTTCTCCTTCGCGTTCTCTAAGATGGCGCGCATCAGTCCGCTCGCGGTCGCCCTTGAGACGCCTCCGGAGTCGAATAGCTGATTCGAGAAAGGATTTCCGTCAGGACAGGTCGACGACGTGCACAGGATCGCTTCCAAACGCCTGCCGATGAGTCGCGCGTCCCCCGGCCTTTTCTCGGGCTGAATCTGCAAGAGCTCAAAAACGACGTCGTCCACAATCTTCGGGGTCTCCGGTCTGGAAACGCGCACCGACTCCGGGAACCCCTCCCGAAAACGCTTCAACAGCTCGGGGAGCGATTTCGCCTGGTAAGGAGGCTTACCGGTAAGGAGCGCGTACATAAGAGCGCCGAGCGAATAGATATCGGTCTTCGGGGTGACAGAACTCGCCTGCGCCTGCTCCGGAGCCATGAACTCGATAGTGCCAACGACCTGATTAGCGTTAGTGAGTCGAGCCGCGCCGAAATATTGCGCGATTCCGTAATCAGAGACTTTAACGACGCCGTTGTCGACTAAGAGAATATTCGCCGGCTTGATATCGCGGTGAATGACGCCGCGATCGTGGGCGTGTTTGAGGGCGTTGCAGATCTTCAGGCCGATATATACGGTCTCCTCCCACGTGAATCGACGCCTCTTACGCAAGAGGGTTGAGAGACTCGGTCCGTCGACGAACTCCATCGCGTAATACAGAATCCCGTCCTCCTGTCCGAAGCCGAAGAGTTTGACGATATTTTCGTGTCGGAGCCTTCTTAGGGTAGAAATTTCGGCCTCAAAGCGTTCCCGCTCCCTCTCGAGCGGCAACAAGAGAGCCTTAACGGCGACAGTCTGATTGGTGTTTTCGTCATGAGCGCGATAGACGGCGCCCATACCTCCGCGTCCGATCATTCTTTCGAGAACAAAGGGTCCAAATTTCTTGACGCCCATAAGTTTCACGCTCCGCTATAAGAGTTGTCGACGCCCGGTTCGCGCCGCGCAAGTTATCCCTTGGCAGGGGGAGTAAACTTGACCTTTTCGACCATTTTGACGATTTGATTTTCCGCGTTCAGATAACCAGTCACAGACGTTATCGCTTCCATTGCGTATCGATATTTGAGCGCGGGGTCGCAGTCGAGCTCAACTTCGACGTCGTCGCGAAAGACTGGCGGAGTCGCGCCGCTAAACGCGGCTTCGAAGGTCGTCGGGGCCGCAACCGCGTATTGAAAGACGGCGGAACGCAGCGCGCGCATATCCGCGACGCGCGTCTCGCCAAAGCGGATTCCGCTCAACTCTCCGTTGGCGTCGGCGCTGAGCGTCACCTTCACGGGCGAAACGTCGTCGAGACTCGGGGGCGCGGTCGATTGCCCCTCGATCGGCATGCGGATGTTGAAGTCCCCTTCGACCTCCGGAGTTTTATAGGTCACGACGAAGAACGCAAGAAGCAAGAAAACGACGTCGATCATCGACGTCATCTGCAACTTTGTTTCCTTCTTTCCGATTAATACTTCGCGTTTTTTACCCGCCATATGATCTAGTCTCCCTCCGTTATTATAGCATAGACAGGGCGCCGTTGGCAAGGCTTGTAAAAAATAATAGAAAAGCCCGCGACGCCTCCCCCAAAAGGAGTCGCAGGCTTCAACCTTAAATCTTTTCCCCAAGCCGCACGCTCACAAAACCGTCGATTCAGACCGCGCGGGGGCGCGCCCCCGCGCTACTACTCTCGACGCCGACGCGCAGGACACCCTTCGTCGTCTGCTACGCGGTCTCCTTCTCGTTCTGCGCCTTGACGTCGCGCTTCGTCGTCGCGCGTCTCCGGTCGCCGCGACGCGCGCAACGATCTCTCGCGTCGTTCCCCGATTCCTCCAGGAAACACGCCAACTGACGCGAGCGCGTCGGATTTTGCAACTTGCGCACCGCGCGCGCCTCAAGCTGACGCACCCTTTCACGCGTCACGCCGAAGATCGCGCCGACGTCCTCAAGAGTATACCCATAACCGTCCGCAAGCCCATAACGAAGACGAATGATCTCCCGCTCCCGGAACGACAACGCCAAAAGCGCTTCTTCCAGTCGCTCGCGCAACGCGCTTCGATGGATCAGATCCAGAGGATCGTTACCCTTCTCGTCCTCCAAAAAATCGCCGAAAAACGCGTCGTCGTACCCGTCGATCGGGCGATCGAGGGACAACAGAGGACGCGTCGCCTGCTGCGCCAGCTTAATATCTGTCGGCGAAAGCCCGGTAAATCCGGCGATTTCGAAAACAGAGGGAGACGCGCCCCCCGTTCCGCTATGCTCTCGCGCGGATTTGCGGATCGTCTTCACGGCGTCGAGGACGCGATTGGGAACGCGAATCGTACGGCGTTGATCGCTGATCGCTTTCGAGATCGCCTGGCGTATCCACCACGTCGCGTACGTCGAGAACTTGTACCCCAAACGATATTCGAATTTATCCACCGCGTGCATGAGCCCCGTATTCCCCTCTTGAATCAGGTCCGGAAACTCGATCCCGCGATTTCGATATTTCTTCGCGATACTCACAACAAGTCGTAGATTCCCGAGTGAAAAGACGCGCTTAGCGGTCTTAAACCGCTCGCGGAGCTTTTCGGTTCTTTCGATACGTCGCGCCAGTGCGGCTAACGATTCGTTCGAGCGTCGTCTTTCGCGTCGCAATTCGCGTCGCATAGAGAAGAATTCAGCGCGAAGCCTCGCCCATCGCGATTCGTCGGGAACGCGATTCGCTTCCGCATAGCCGACGCCTGAGGAACCCAAGGATAGCTCGCAGTACGCGACGCGCGCAGAGCTCCTGCCCTCATACTGCGCCTTCCAGAAGAAACGCCCGCCGCCGAGCGCGACGCGCGCAGCGTTATACGACGGGTGGAGTTCCCCCGCGTCTTGGAGTCGTCGACGCAACTCTCGCGCGCGTTGAAGCATCTCGAAGAGCGCCGCGTAACGTTTGAGTTTCTGATCTAAAACGCCCTGATAGACTTGGGCTCTGAGGCGCAGTTCGACAAGGATTCGCGCGGCGTGACGTTTGCGCGTCGCGATATCGCGACGCAACTTCCTTTTGCGCGCCTGGTCGAGTTTGCCGGAAGATATTTCTAGGAAATCGTCGCGATTCTTTCTGAGAATCCCGCGAAGCGTGGCGATCGCGACGGGCAAAATCACGGCGATGCGTTTCTTCATCTTGACGTTGGAGACGGAAACCTCGACGGTTCGATCCAACCTCGCGCGTCCGGCCTCGATCTTTTCTAGGATCGCGACAATATCGCGCAAAACGGAATCGAAGCTGAGCGCCGCCAGGCGAAATCGACGTCGCGCGACCTCGATTTCATTCGCGATGAAACGCTCCTGCTCGCAACTGAGCATGTCGATGCTTCCCATCTGCGCAAGATAAACGCGGATCGGGTCGTCAGCGAGCTCTTCTTCCGGCTGAATATCGTCGGCGCAACGCGTCGTGCGCGCGTCGTCGCTCTCCTCGTCCGCGCGCGACTCGTCGCAGTCGTCGAAAGACGCGATTTCGTCGACCGCATACGATTCCTTCTCTTCATAGGACTCGAAGTCGAAAAAGTCGCTTTCGTCCGCATAAAGATCGACGTTCTCCAGCGAATGATCCTCGGCTCCGTCCCTATCGTAATCGTCCAAATATAGCCCCATGGCAGCTCGATCCTCTCTACCCTAGCGCGTCGTCGTCACGACGCGTCCCTTCGACGTCGCGCAACGGCAATCCCTCTTCTTTCCGTTATCGTCTCTCTATAGCGTCTCCCTCAAGGAATAACCGGCGCTATTTGCGTAGAAAAAAATTTCTTGATCTATTTTTAAATTTATTCCTAAAAATCAAAACAATCGTTTCAAGCGTTTCTTCCCATATGCCGCCTTCTTTCAAAAAAAAACGCGATCATTCTCCGCCAGGTATGGCGCCGCGGATTCTCCATGGGTACAATAATCTCCGGCGTCGGCGCTCGTCGACGCGAATTTCGTACAACAATAAGGACGGATCATGACGAAGATGAACGTGGTCGCAATCGACGGTCCCGCGGGCGCGGGCAAGAGCGTATGCGCGAAACGACTTGCGGAAAGATTAGGGTTGGAGTTCCTCAACACAGGGGGGATGTATCGAGCGGTCGCGCTCCTTGGTTTGCGCCAGGGGCTTGATCTTGCGGACGAAGAAAGTCTTGCGACAGCGGCGTCGAACGCGCGAATCGAATCGCGCGAAGGTCGCACGTACCTTGACGGCGAAGACGTGACGGAGGCGATCCGCTCCCCCGAAGCGACGCAAGCGACGCGTTATGCGGCCAACGCGCCGTCGATTCGCGCGATCCTCGTCAAGGCGCAGCGCGCGATCGGCGAATCGCGAGGGATCGTTACAGAAGGACGCGATCAGGGAACGGCGGTCTTCCCGGACGCGCGTTGTAAGATCTACCTGACGGCGAGCGTCGACGAACGCGCGCGTCGTCGCGTAGGGGAACATCTAGCGCGAGGCGAGCAAGTCGATTTCGACACGATCCGCGACCAGATCGCGGCGCGAGACAAGAGCGACTCGGAGCGCGAAGTCGGCCCCCTTTGCCAAGCGCCCGACGCGGTCGTCGTCGTCACCGACGGCAAGACGATCGATGAAGTCGTCGCGGAACTCGAACGCATTGCGCGGGAAAAATTAGCGTAAGGCCCGCTCTCTCACCATTTCGGCAATTCCCGAGAAAGGATAGGCTCCATGAAAAAAACGAATCTTCTCTTATCGCTAGCGGCTCTCTTAGCGGCAGTCTCCCCCGGCGTAGCGTCGGAATCGGCGCCGGAAAAGGTAACGACTTCTGACGGGCGCGTCCTCAATCTGACATGGCACGACGAATTTGACGTCGAGGGACTCCCCAACGCGGATTACTGGAACTACGAAGTCGGTTATATCCGCAACTACGAGAAGCAGTATTACACCGACGCGCGTCTCGAAAACGTCTTCATTAAAGACGGGCTCCTGACGATTCGCACGATTAAAGAAGATTACGATATCGCGTCGAAACCGAAGAATCACGACGAAACGACGGCGGCGTACACCTCCGGATCGATCGAAACGCTCGGCAAAGCGAGTTGGCAGTACGGTCGCGTCGAAGTCCGCGCGAAGCTCCCCAAAGGAAAAGGGATTTGGCCCGCGATCTGGATGATGGGGGACAATATTCTGACGGCAGGTTACCCGGAGTGCGGAGAAATCGACGTCATGGAATACGTCGGGCACACTCCGCACCGCGCGTGGGGAACGATTCACATGCAGCGCAAAGACGCGCCCAGGGATCAAGTCGTGAGCCGCGGCGACTCCATCCTCCTCGATAAAGAGGGTGAAGAGCCGGAAGAGACGTTCCACGTCTACGCGCTCGAATGGACGAAGGATTTCCTCAAAATTTTCGTCGACGATCATCTCATCCTTGATTTCCAGCGCTCCGAAGAAGAAGCGAAAACGCCGGAATGGCCCTTCGATCAGAAATGCTATATCAAGCTCAACACCGCGCTCGGCGGCAGCTGGGGAGGCGAAGTCGCGGAAGGAACCTGCCCGACCGACTTCCAAATCGACTACGTGCGCGTCTATCAATGATCGTCGCGTCGCATGATACTAACGCGGGGCGCTTCCCCGAGAAAGGCAATCGGATGAAAAAAGAGATTTTCGCAATCGTCGCGGCGGCGCTCGTCTCGATCGGATTCGGCGCGTCTCTTTTTGGCGCGGACAACGCGGACGTCCCCGAGACGGTCTCGACGTCGGACGGACGCGTCCTCAACCTGACGTGGCACGACGAGTTCAACGGCGAAGGACTCCCCGACGAAACGCAGTGGAGCTACGAAGTCGGCTTCGTGCGCAACAGCGAAGAGCAATATTACACGAAAGGGCGCCTTGAAAATATTTTTCAAAAGGACGGATTCCTCACGATCCGCACGCTGAAGGAAGAGTACGACCTTACGGGCAAACCGAACGCGAAGGGTCGCGCAAAGGCGGAGTATACGTCGGCGGCGATCGAGACGCTCGGCAAAGCGAGTTGGCAGTATGGTCGCATCGAAGTCCGCGCGAAACTTCCGAAAGGCAAAGGGATTTGGCCCGCGATCTGGATGAAGGGGGCGAACAACAACCAAGTCGGATGGCCGCGTTGCGGCGAGATTGATATAATGGAGTACGTCGGGCATAAACCGCGCACGACGCACGGGACGATCCATATGCAGAGGAAGGACGCGACGCGCGGAAAGGTCGTAAGCCGCACCGGAATGATTAAATTCGAAGACGGTCCGGAGAAGCCCGAAGAATCGTTCCACGTCTACGCGCTCGAATGGACGAAAGATTATCTCAAAATCTTCGTCGACGACCAGCTTGAGCTCGATTTCCAGCGCGCGGAAGAAGAGCCGAAAGCGGAAAGCTGGCCCTTCGACCAGCCGTGTTTCATGATCCTTAACACGGCGATCGGCGGCTCCTGGGGCGGTTCAATCGGAGCCGACACGTGTCCCGCCGAGTTCGTTATCGATTATGTTCGCGTTTACCAATGAGCGCGTTCCCCCCTCTCCTTTCCCTTCCCTTTCCTCACACCAAAATCGGGCTTTGCCCGTGAAAGGCAGAACAGATGAAACGACAAATTTTTGCGCGATTCGCGTCGGCGGCGGTTCTCGTCTCGACGCTCGCAACCGGCGTCTTTGCGGCGGATGAAACCGTTCCCGAAACGGTCAAAACGACGGACGGACGCGTCCTCAAACTGACATGGAACGACGAATTCAACGGCGAAGGACTCCCCGACTCCTCTAAATGGAGCTATGAAGTCGGCTATATCCGCAACAATGAAGCGCAGTATTATACGGACGCGCGTCTTGAGAATATTTTCCAAAAGGACGGGCTCCTGACGATTCGCACCCTTAAAGAAGATTACGATATCAAGGACAAGCCGAATAATAAGGGTCGCGAGAAGGCGGAGTACACCTCTGCGGCGATCGAGACCCTTGGGAAAGCGAGCTGGCAGTACGGTCGCGTTGAAGTCCGCGCGAAGCTTCCCAGCGGGGTCGGAATTTGGCCCGCGATCTGGATGATGGGGGATAACATCACGAAAGTCGGTTGGCCGACGTGCGGCGAAATCGACATAATGGAATACGTGGGCCACACGCCGCGCACGTCTCACGCGACGATCCACATGCACCGCAAAGGCGCGGAACGGTGGAAGAACGTCAGCCGCGGCAACGCGCTGAAGTTCGAAAAAGAAGGAGAAGCGCCGGAAGAACGCTTCTGCGTCTACGCGCTCGAATGGACCAAAGACTACCTCAAGCTCTTCGTCGACGACGAGCTCGCTCTCGATTTCCAGCGCAGCGAAGAAGCGTCGAAGACCGAAGAATGGCCCTTCGACCAGAAGTGCTTCATGATCCTCAACACGGCGATCGGCGGAACCTGGGGGGGTAAGATCGAGCCCGAGACGTGCCCCGCCGAGTTCCAGATCGACTACGTGCGCGTCTACCAATGATCGCGCGTTTTCTATCTAGCGCCAATCGAACGACGTCGTCAACGCGGCGTCGTTTTTTTTTCGCCCTCTTATCTATCTCTGTCCAACCAGAGCGCTCCGGAGCCAATCGTTGATATTCCCAAACGTTCCGACGCGCTCCTAAACGCGAAATTACGCGGCAGATCTTTTCCCCCGCGCGTCTCTCCCCCTCTCTCCTTACTCCCCAAAAAAGAATCCCCCGCGATCGTTCGAAAATCGCGAGGGATTCTTTCTATTTCTTGCCGCGTTTAGGGGACGGGCGCGGGTTTCATTCTTCGACGGAGGTTCCCCAGAACTCGATCTCGGAGACGCCGGCCCACTTGAGGGGACGCTTCGCCTTGAGATTCGTGAGCTTAACGCTCGTGACGCGCTTCTTGTCGAAGGTGAAGGTCTGGGGCTCGGCGGTCTCCTCGAAGGTCACGTCGAGGGTCGAGCCGTCGGAGAAGACGAGGGTTCCGCTCTCCCAGACGTCGTCGTGGGGGAAGTCGGCGCGGAGATAGACGACGCACTTGTCGATCTCGACTTCGCAGCCGAAATCGACGTTGAGCCACAGATCAGTGCGTAGATTCGGCCCCCACGACGGGAAGTCGGGCCCGTGCCCGCGATTCTCCGTCTTGCCGTCGATGACGTTCTTCGCGGCGAATTCGTCGAGATACGCGTATTCGCTATTCGACGTCGCGTGGGGGAAGATTTGAGCGTCGTAATCGTCCGCCTGCGCGTCGCGCGGATTAACTGCGACGTTGCGGTAGACGTTGAGCTTGCCGGCGCGTCGCGCGACCGACGTCTTGCGCCCGACCCCGAAGGAGGAGAAGAAGAGGTCGCGATCTTCCATCCCGCCGAACCAGACGCAGCGCGAATCGTTCCCGACCGAAGAATCGTTCTTCTCGTCCGCGATCCTCTTGAGCTCCATATGGAAGGCGTCGAGTTCGTCGTTCATGAGCCGCTTCGTCCAGTAGTAGGCGTAACGCGCTCTTTCCTCGCGAGTCCAGTTATTGTCTTCGAGGTAGTCCCCGCAATACGGCACGAGGAGATCGATCCATAGCGCAAGGAGCTTCACGGAGGCTTCGTCGATCTTCACGTTGCGGTGGTTCTCGTCCTGGCCGCCGTATTGACCGTCGGGACTGCGGAACATCGTAACGAGCTTGCTCTTGAACGCGCCTTCTTTATAAGGGGGAAGGAGCTCGGGGCCCTCTTGAATTCCGAGCCAGTCGATCCATGGTCCTTCGTGGTTTCCGTAGTTCGTCAGGTTCAGGTACGCTTCGCTGAAGCGTCGTCCTGCGCGGTTGTTCTCGTCGACGCCCATTGGGGTCTGCGATTCGTTCCCAAGGAGGGAGAAGGGAGCGCCCTCGTCGCCGGTGTGGCATGAAACGCAATGCGCGTCGAGGATCGGCTGAATATCGCGCGGGAAGCTGAAGCCGGCGTTCTGGTACGCGCCTTTGCCGGGGTTCAAGACGGGCTTGAGCTGGGCGACGCCTTTTTTGAGGGCGATCGTCGTCGCGCCGTCGTTGGCGACCGCGTTGGCGATCACGGAGCCCTTCGGCTCATGACAGCCGACGCAGGCGAATGTTTCACCAGGTTGGAGAGTCGACCAGCTGCGCATCGTCTGCACGACGTCGCCGTTGGCGTCGAGGAGCTGGAAGTAGACGGGGGTTCGCGCGGGGACTTCGAAATAGGCTGAACCATCCTCTTCGACGGGGACTTCTCCCAAAACGTGTTTGACGTCCCACGAACCGTTCGTGACCGCAGGGGGCATCGAGCTCAGCGCGCCCCCCGCAGGGCCGCCGTTTCCGTTTCCGCGAATATCGGAGACGCGGAATTCGAGGGCGACGACGCGCAGCGCCTTGACGACGCCGCGTTCGATTCCTTTAAGCCCCGGCCCTTCGTAAACATCCTGCACGTAATATTTTCCCGTCGTCTTGTTCAGATCGACTTGCGACGGTCGCAAGACGGGCTTGTCGCGCTCGGCGAGGAGGATCGGCTGACCGCAACTAATCGCGGGGTCGTACGCGAGAAGTTCGCGTTCGCCGTCGTAGTTGAACCAGTAAATTCCGAACGGGATGAAGTAATTCCACGCGTTCATGCGCCCTTGATTAGGGGTGTACGCGCACAGAAGGGTCGATTCGTCGAGGGGCAAGGGATACGCGAATAGCTCGTCTTCCTGACCGTATTGATCGATCCTGTCGGCAGGGGTCTCGCGAATCGGCGCGACTAAGACGCATCCTTCGTTCTCTTGGTTTCCGTTAGCGCGGTCGATGAGGATCAACTTTCCGTGCTGGTATGTGTGGTGTCCTCCGGCGACCGCCAAAACGCGGTCTGAACCAGGGACGCCGCGCGCGTGCATGATCGTCGTCGGGAAGTACGAGTTGTTCCCGTAAAATTCAGTCTGAGCCGTGCCGTCAGGATACATCTGGAAGAGGGGCTGAGGATAGATTTGCCCTCGGTCGTTGTAGTCCCATCGCGTGTAGACGACGCGCCCGTCGTCGAGAAGCTTCGGGTAATTGACGGTGACTTGATCGAAGGAAAGTCGACGCAAGAATCGGCCCTGGTCGTCGCAGGTGTAGAAGTTCGAGACTTCGGTGCGCCAGCAGTCGGTAATCTGCGTGCATCGCGTCGATCCGAAGAGGAGATCGCCGTTGGGGAGATAGATCGGCTCGATATCGGCGACGCCCTTTCCGGAGGTAATCTGACGCGTCTTCTTCGAGTTGACGTCGTATTCGTAGAGATGGAAATCGTCCTTGTCTAAGTCGTTGCGCATGGAAAAGAGGACGCGTTCGCCGTCCCATGAGACGTCGGGATCGCGCAGAGTTCCGCGGGGGGTCTCGACGAGGATTTCGTTGCGAATCGACCCGTCTGGGGCGAAATCGGCGCGGATAAGCTGACCGCCTGGCTGACGATTGCAGCTGTAGTCCTTATACCATTCGTCGGTGACGTCTTCCGTGTATGCGTAGTGGCTCGCGCCAATGACGTAGTGCTTCGTGTAGACGAAAGAGGGAGCGATTTCGGCGGCGTCGGCGAGCCGTCGCGCGCGGCGTACGCGGCAGACGTCGAAGTATAATTCGCGCCACTGCGGATCGACGGCGGGCTTATTATCCGCGACAAGTTCTTCGAAACGGCTTCGAAGCGCCTCGACGCCTTCGGTCGACGCGTCGACTTTCGAGCCGTCGAATTCCGGGGCGTTCGCGTCGAGGGACGCCGCGTAGACAAACTCTTCGCCGTACGAGTCGGCGTTTTCATCCGTTTCCAGTCCTTTGAGGATCGCGTCGATCACTACTCTTTCCGCCTCCGCGTCGCGCGAACTGCGAAAACATCGTTCGGAAGAGAGGCCGTCTTGTAAGAGCCAGTCGTACCCGAGGCGTTCTTCAAATTTAGCTTGGTCGAATTTCCAGTCGTCGTACGCTGCGTCGGCGCGGAAAGAGCGCCAAGCGCATACGGCAAGAATCGCGCACGCGACGACAGCGAGTCGTTTCATTTTCTTCTGTTTCATATCACCATCTTTCAGCGTCGTAGACGACGCGCTTCTTAAACCACTAACGCGTCTTTATATCAAACGCGAGGGGGGCTGTCAAGAGCGCGCCCGCCTATTCCTCGGAGACGACGCCCCAGAACTCAAGTTCCGTCACGCCGCGGATTTTCAAGGGTTGCGACGATCGGAGCTTTTCAAGAACGACGTACGAGACGCGCTTTTTCTCAAAAGAGAAGGTCTGCGGCGCGGACATCGGCTCGAAGTCGAGCTCCAGCGTCGATCCGTCGGAAAAGCGGAGGGTTCCCTTCTCCCAGAACGAGGCGGGATCGTCGGGATTTTGAGGGTCGGCGCGGAGGGAGATCACGCATTTGTCGATCTCGACGTCGCAGCCGAACTCAACGCAGAGGAAAAGATCGTCGCGAAGATTCGGAACCCACGCGTTGACGTCGACGTTCTCCCCATCCTCGGGGTCGGCTTGAACGCCGTCGATCGCGTTCTTTGCGGCGTTGACGTCGGCGAACGCGAATTCGCTATTGGAAGAAGCGTGCGGATACGACTTGAGATCCATTCTGTCGAAGGCCTGCGCGTCGTCGGGATTAAGAGCGACGTTTCGGTAAACGTTTTCGACGCCGGTCGCGTTGAGGATCGACGGGGCGCGCCATTGGAGCGTCGCGTTGACGAATCGCTTGCGATCTTCGAGCCCGCCGAATTCAAGTTGCGGGAAATCGCTCGGCGCGGGTAGGATTCCCGACGCGCTCGCGTCGCGTCTCAGGCGCTGGTGCGCGTCGACGATCGCCGCGCTTCGGTCGCGCTTCTCCTTGTAATAGCGATAGTACGCCCGATCCCCGTCGCTCCACCTGTTGTGCGCGTAATAGTCCCCGCAAAACGGAACGAGCAGGTCGATCCACATCGCGATAATCTTCAACTCCTCGGGGGTAATCTCGACGTTTCGATGCGCTTCGTCCTGTCCTGCGACGCATCCGTCGGGAGCGCGGAAAAGCGCGATCAACGGGCTGTCGACAGCGCCGTGACTTCGCGGCGGCGTCATCTCCGGACGATCTTGGACGCCGAGCCATCGAACCCATTTTCCCTCATGGCGTCCGTTTTGCGTCAGGTTCAGGTAAGAGACGGTAAAGCGCCTCTTTTCGACGGCGTAGATTTCTTGTCGTTCTTCTACCGGGGGCGACTCTTCGTTCCCTTTGAGGGAGAAGGGCGCTCCGTCGTCTCCGGTATGGCACGCGACGCAGCGTCGGTCGAGGATCGGCTGGACGTCGCGAACGAAATCGAAGCCCGCGCCGCGCATGAATCCCGCAGGGGGATCGAGGACTTTTTGGAGGGGAGCGGGCCCCTTTTTCATGGCGATCGTCGTCGCGGAGTCGAGAGTCGCGGCGTTGGCGATTACGGAGCTCTTCGACTCGTGGCATCCGACGCATGCGAACGTCTCGCCGGGCTGAAGCGTCGACCAGCTTCGCATTGTCTGGACGACGTCGCCGTTGGAGTCGAGGAGCTGAAAATAGACGGGCGTCATCGCGGGAACTTCAAAGAAGGCGGAGCCGTCCTCTTCGACGGGAACCTCCCCCAGAACGCGCTTCGCGTCCCAAGAACCGTTTCCGATCGAACAGGGGCCCGAGACGAGCGACTCTCCCGCTTCTCCCCAACACCAGTTCCATCCGGCGCTGAAAGGTCGGTATAGGAGCTCGACGACTCGGAGTTTCTTCACCTCTCCCCTCGCGACGCCTTGCAACCCCGGCCCTTCGTAGACGTCCTGCACGTAGAAGTATCCCGAGTCTTTATTCCAGTCGATCTGCGAGGGACGCGTCGTCGGAACGTCGCGCTCCCATAACGGCGCGGGCTGGAGGGAGCTTATCGCGGGATCGAAGGCGAGGAGTTCGCGCCGCGCGTCGAGATCGAACCAATACACGCCAAAGGGAATTTTATACGTCCGATCCTGACTCCCCTCAGGGAGATACGCGACGAGTAGGTTGTCGGAGTCGAGCGCGTACGGATACGCGAAGAGCTCCCCTTCCTGTCCGTAACGGTCGACGACCACTTCTTGCGGCTGAGGACGGCCCGGCGCGACGAAGCGAATCCCCGCGTTCCCCTGATTCCCCTGCGCGCGATCGATCGTCGCCAATTTTCCTTGCTGATACGTGTGATGCCCCGCGAGGATCCCGACGACCGAATCGCTCCCCGGAATTCCGCGAGCATGCAAGATCGACGTCGGAAAATAGGAATTGTTCCCGTAATATTCAGTCTGCGCCGTTCCGTCGGGATTCATCTGAAAGAGGGGCTGCGTGTAGACGTGCCCGCGGTCGTTATATTCCCACCGGGTATAGACGACGCGCCCGTCGTCGAGCGTCTTGGGATAGTTGACGGAGACCTGATCCATCCCGAGGCGTCGGAGAAAGCGCCCTTGCGCGTCGCATGCGTAGAGATTCGACGCGAACGTCCACCAGCAGTCGATATTCTGAACGCAGCGCGTCGAGACGAAGACGATCCCGCCGTCGGGAGTCCACGCGGGCTCGATATCCGCGACGCCGAGTCCGAAGGTGATCTGTCGCGTTTCGCGCGTCTCAAGATTGTAGACGTAGAGGTGAAAATCGTCCTTGAGGAAATCGTCGCGCATCGAAAAGACGATCTCCTTCGCGTCCCATGAAACCTCCGGATCGCGAATCGTCCCCGAGGGGGTCTCGACCAAGACTTCATGGCGAATCGTTCCGTCGTCGCCGAGCGTCGCCAAGCAGAGGGCGCCCCCCGGTTGGCGATTGACGCTCGTGTCGAAATAGGGTTCGTCGGAAATATCCTCGGTATACGCGTAATGCGTTGCGCCGAGGACGTAATGTTTGACGTAGACGAAAGCGGGGGCGATTTCGCGCATATCGGCGAGTCGCGCCTTGCGGCGCAGAGCGCACGCGTCGTAATAGAGGGCGTCCCAGTCGGAATCGTCGGCGTCGCGCCGAGCGAGTTCGTCGCGGCGCAGGTTCAACGCGTCAAGTTCGGAGTCGGGGGAAAGGTCGGAATCGACGTCGGCGCAGTCGCGCAGCGCAAGTTCGGCGAGGGCGCGCGTGGTCGCTTCAGGAACGCGCGCCGCGTCTTGAGCGCGCCAATCGACGCGTAGACGCGCGTTGAAGACGTCGGAGTCGAATGTCCATTCGTCAAAGGAAGCGCAAAGGGGAAGCGTCGCGAATGAAAAAACGGCCAAGCAGACCGCGAACGAGACGAGGAATGAGGGACGCGGAGTCGTCATCAGAACGCCCTTGTCGGAAAGTCGGAGTCGAAGAATACAGAAGAATCAGGAACGATCCGCGTCGTCGGAATCAGGGTCTTCCTCGGAGTCGTCGTCCTGACGGCGAGTAGCGCGGAGCGTCTGAGTTTCGCGCAGGGTAGCGTTTGCGCGAACAAGGGCGCGCGCGGCGCGGTAGAGGGCGATCGCCAGGAAGAAGAAGAGGATCGAGACGCAGGAGTCGAAGATCTCGGAGGCAGGAGCCTGTCCTAACGCGGCAGCGACAATCTTGAATAAGAGGGCGACGAAGAAGAGCGCGGCGCCGACGACGGCTAGGCGGTTGAGAGCGACGCGCTCTTTTTTATCGGCGCGATCGAAAACGGAGTCAACGCGACGCGCGGCGATAAGCTCAAGGGGATCCTCCGCCGCGGCGGTAGGCGCTTTCTTGGGAACCGGGACTTCCTCTGGGGGGAGATCGACGCGCGGGGGGGCGGGAATAACCACGCGCGTTTCTGGGAGCGCGTTGCGTTCGCGGTAGATCTCTTCCAGGGGCTTGAAACGCCACGCTTCGAGTCGTTCGCCGTCGATTTCGAGGATCACGTCGGGATCAAGGCGCCCTTCGCGCGCTAGTCGTTCGAGGAACTCGATCTCAACGGGAGTCTTCACGCCGTTTTTTTGAATAATGTGGACGAGCATATCCTTCCTTCCCTTCTGCGCCATAGCGGCGCCGTCTCAAAACTGGGCTTGGCGCCAGTCGAGGAAATCGCGGACGGCGCGTCGCCAATCGGGTATGCGATAGACGTCGCTCCACTCTTGGGCGCGCTGAGATTTTAGGAGAGTAAAGACCGAATGTGGAGCCGAAACGCCGTATTCCTTCATTGGCACGCCGACGATTTCGCGCCCGCGCAGACCCGACGCTTCGAGGAGCTCGCGCGCGACGTCTTCAGGAGTCGCACGGGAGCCGGCTGCGAGATGGACAAGCCCTCTCGCTTCAACGCGCAGGAGCGTTTTGAGCGCGCAGAGAACGTCGACCGCCCATAGAGGCTCCATAACGCAATCGTTGATCGCGCTGACGCGTCGCGCTCGGCAGAACGCTTTGAGGAGAGACGCGACGAGATTGCCGCTCGAATATTCGGTCGTTTCGCCAAAGAGCGACGAAAAGCGAAGGATCAACGACTTCGGCGCCTCTGCGGCGACGCGCTCGCTTTCGAGCTTCGTTTTCGCGTAGACGCTCGCGGGGTTAGGGATCGTCGTTTCGTCAAAGCCTTCGGCGTTCGGATCGATCGGCCAATCGAGGGAGGCGGGGTCGGCGAAATGCTCGACGGCGAGCCGCGCGCGCTCAGGGGTCGTCTCGCGTTCGCGCGCGTCCTTGACGCCGGGCTCAAGCCTCGATCGATAGAAGATCTCGCCGCACCCGAACTGAACGAAGAGGGCGCCGGTACGCCGCGCCGCTTCGCGGATATTCGCGGGGCCGTGCTCGTGAATCGTCCGCGCCGTGTTGGGTCGCGATTCGAGCCAGTCGATCAGGTTGACGCCCGAGGCGTTGACGACGACGTCGGGTCGAAAACCGACGATCGTGTCGACGGCGATAAGTCTTGAACAGACGTCGAAATCGGGCAGACCGAGGGGTATGATCTCGTCTTTGCGCGTATCCTCGTTCGCGCCGAGATTCTCCGCGACGCGACGATTCACGCGCGGATCGTTCCAACTCTTAGCTAACTCGCGTCCCAACGTGCCTTGGGAACCAACGACGACGATTTTCATAACGCGAAATTCCTTCGTAAGGCGGGATCAGATTTCTTGGAAGAGCTCTCGTGGCGGGTTAGGGAGTAGAGAGGAGTTGACGAAAGTCCCTCGCGAATCAAGGGAGGCGCGGGCGGCTTCGATCGCGGTCTCGACGCTTGCGACGGATCCCGTCATAGTAAAGTATCCCTTTCCGCCGAGCATTGTTGCGGAGACGATTTTGAGGAGTACGACGTCGGCGGCTTTCGCGGCGGCGTCAGCGGCGACGAGGGCGGAGGAAGCGGTCTTCGTCTCGACGACGCCCAGAGACATGAGCTTGCCGGGGGGAAGCGCGACCGTTTGCGCCATCGCGGGAAAAAGACCGGGGTGCGCGTTAGCGACGGTGAGATAGTCTTCGACAAACTCGCCGCCGACCTTTCGCGCGGTCTGCATCGCGGTCTCGACGTCGGCGATCTTCCCCGAGTAGACGATGAAAAATTTCCCGGAACAGACGTGTCGAGCTTGGAGCACGACGACGTCGGCGGCTTTAATAAGCGCGTCGAGGACTTCGTAACCGGCGGCGACGCTCGTGAGCTCCACCGTTCCGGCGGAAACGTTCGCGGACATATCGATTAATCTCCTTAGTGAATTAGGTTGACGCTCGCGTTGGCGTCAGTTCAACCACCCTTGATTTTCATACCATAGGGCGACGCGTCGAAACTTCGATTCGAGATCGGGTGAAATAGCGACGCCCAACTCCTTCTCAGTCTTGGCGGCGGAACAAATCCACGGGCCGCTAAGAGCTTCGACCGCCTTGTTCAAATCGACCGCAGGGGCCGACTTGAACCACGCTTTTCGGACTTCTCCGACGACCCCGGCGCCGAGAACTCCGACGGGAGGAACGCGAAAGACGCGCGCGCCTTTGCGTCCGAAAGCGCGTCCGACGATTTTGCCGTATTCGGAGAAGAGGATCGGATCGGGAGCGGTCGCAAAGTAGATTCCCTTGCCGGAACAGACGGGAGTAGCGGAACGCGGATCGGCGACGGGAGTCAAACTCGTCGTCGTCAGGCGTTCCCCCTGGCGCATCGCGGCGATCAAGACGTCGACAAGATCCTCGACGTAGACGAAGGAGTAGTGTCGATCGCGCCAACCGGGAATAACAAAATTTCCGCGTTTCTTCGCCATGACGTAGAGCTGACGCGACGCGACGTCCCCTTCGCCAAAGACGTACGGGGGCCTCACGACGGTGATCGGAAGTTCGTTGGCGAGCTGCTGTAGGTTGTTCTCGGCGGCGAATTTACTGCGTCCGTATGGGGAAATCGGTCGGGGCGCGTCCGTCTCTCGGCGCCGACGTTTTCCCTCGTAAATCCGCTCCTGCGTTTCTCCGCTGAGCGCGTCCGCCTTCACGCCGACGCCCGCTCCCGCGAGGGACGAAACGGTCACCATGACGGGTCGACGCAGCGCTCTGGCGCAAATCTGCGCCAGATTCAAGGTTCCCCCGCAGTTGACGCGCATGAAATCCCCCGACTTCATCTCGCGGGTGAGCCCTGCGAGATGAAAGACGCCCTGAACTCCCTCGACGCCCTTCGCCAACGCGTTCATATCGTCGAGATCCCCCTCGACAAACTCCACGTTGAAATTCTTCAGGCGTTCGCGGTTCGAATTAGGTCGCGCCAAACACCGAACCCTGGCGCCCGATTCCGCCAAGCGCCGCGCCAACGCGCAGCCGATAAAACCTGTCGCTCCCGTAATGAAATAGGAGTCCATACTCTTTTCCTTGCTCCGATTGTTTTTATAAATCCTCGCCGACCTTCGCGGTCGCGTCAGTAGCGCTTCCGGGTTTCGTCAAATCGCGAATCCAATCCGGAACGGGGATGATCTTCCCCTCTTTGCTAACGTACGCAAGCTTGACGCGTCCCTTGACGAGGAGCTCTCCGTCGCGATAGAGCTCGTGTTCGTGCTCGATCGACGCTTGCGAAATTTTGGCGACGCGCGTCTTTAACGTCAATAAATCGTCGTAAAGCGCAGGCTTAATATACTCGCATTCGACCTTGACGACGACAAGCATACCGCCGTGATCCTCGACGTCGCGGTAGCTGACGCCCGTCGCGGCGCGCAAAAGCTCAGTGCGCCCCATTTCAAAGTATGTAAAATAGTTGCCGTGATACACGACGCCCATTTGATCTGTCTCTTGATAACGAACGCGGATCTGGATCTCATGCTCGTAACCGATCGACGCGGCGGGTCTCTTCTTCCCCGCGACGCGCGGCGTTGGTTCTTCTTCACTCATTTTTTCTCCTCCTCCGTCTTAGGGGGAAACGCCTTTTCGATCAGTCGCGCCAGGATCCCCTTCTCTTTCTTCGCCTTTTCCTTCTCCAATTCCTCTTCGGAGCGACGCTGGATATTGGGGCCGCCAACCGCGTCGAAAATCGCTAAAAGATTGAGCATTCCCGCAACCATCGTGTAGAGAGTCCCGAGTTCGAACCACGAATGGAGGGTTCCCCAAAGATCGTTCGCCGTCGGCTGGTTCGGCCTAGTTCGCTCCTCGCCTTGCCGCCGCGGGGGCGCGAAGGCGGTCGACGAAATCGATTCTGTCGCGTCTTGAGGTCGTCGCGCCTGCTTAAACGCGGGGAGCGCCATGACTCCGACGCAAGCCTGAGGTATGAAAGCGAGTCGCACGTCGCCAGATCGCCAAGAGCAGTAGACGACGCGTGCGAAATGACGTCGCGTCGAGCCGTCGTCCATCTTTTGCGAATAACTTCCCATCCACCATCCGACGATCATGCACGTCCAAACGGAGAGACCAAAGACGGCGGCCTTAAAATATCGCCGTTGATAGAGATGCCCCGCTCCTGGAATCAACCAAGCCAAAGCTCCCGCCAATGCGGGAACGCGCAGTCGAGGGGTCTCTTCCGCCGTTTTCTCTTGTCGCGCCATAATACCATCGTCCTCTCGCTCGATAAAAATGTTAGGAAACAAAGTCGCGTCGTCATTTTACAGCGCGAGGCGCCGCGCGTCAACGGGAGCGACGTCGCGTCGTGTGAGTAAACAAGAAATAAAAAAGGAGCGCGTCGAGAAGAACGGCTCCTTTAAAGTCGGGGCGACACGATTCGAACGTGCGACCCTCTGCTCCCAAAGCAGATGCGCTAGCCAGACTGCGCTACGCCCCGATTGCGACGACGTCGCGCCGCAAAGTTCTTAGATTATATTCAGAACGTGCGAGAGTAAAAGGGGGTATTTTCAAAAAGAGGCAAAATAGGGGCTCAGAGAAAATCCTCATGTCGTAAGACGCCCGACTCTTCCTCAATCTCGGCGTGGGTCTGCCATCGCCATCGTCGAGGGGCGCGTCGACGCTCTTCGCGCACCGCGTAACGCGGCTTGACCTCAAGCCCGAGAGCCTCTTTTATGCGATCCCAGAAATTCTTCGGCAACTGGTATTCGACTTCGACGATCTCGTCGGGACGTTCCGGTTCCAGATAGAGCTTGCGTACGGAGATTTTTGGACCGAACTCTCCGCCGCAAATTTTGCAAGGAGTCAAATTCTTCGGCTCGCGCACCGCATGTCCGCAACTCGTACAGATATAGCGATACTCCCATGGTCCGTAACCGTACCGTCTCTCTTTCATTTTGCGCCCTCTATGTGCACTAGAGCCCCAAAATCATAGAATATGCAACCGCCACGCGGGCTACCCCAAAATCCTCTATTCTATATTATAGCATTCTCCCTTTTTTTTGTCGAGGGGTGGATCGTCATTCTCTCAACTTGTCGCAAGATTTTATTTCCACTCGACAAAAGTTTGCCGCAAGACGCGCGCTCCTTGTCCCGCCTCGTCGTACGCCACAACCGTCCAATCGATTCCGCGATCCCGCGCAAACGCGCTCAACGCGTAGCGAAGATCGCCCCCCGTCACGACGAGTCGAGGAAACGTCAAGACGTCGAGTTCGTTCCCCGCGTCGCGAAGCGCGTCCGCAAGCGCCTTCGCGCGTCCCGATTCAAGCGCAAAATACGGTTCCCCGGAATCGCGTCGCCTGAGCGCCTCGCGGAGTTCGTCGTCCCACTCGGGAGCTAACATCGCCGCTTGAAGTTCGTTATCCTCGCTGAGGAATGGCGCGACGATCCCCTTTCCGATCCGAACGCGAATATATTCCAACGCGTGAAATTCGTTCGGATCGTCCTCGCGCAAGACCAAGTCGTTGTACGCCTCCAGAATCGCGTCGAAGCGCCGAATCGAGACGCGCTCCGCCAGGAGGAGCCTGAGAATCGCGTGAATCTTCGCAATCGCGCGGCGCGGCCTCGCTTCGTCCCTTTCGTTGGGGGCGATCGCTTCGTCGACAAGCGCGGGATCCGTCTCCCGAAGGCGATCCAAGAGGCGTTTGACAGCGTCGCGCGACAGGAGCAAGCGCGCGTCGCGCGAAGCCGCCTCCACGAGAGTCGCCTCGATCAAATCCCCCGGCGTCATGATCTCATAGCCTTCGTCAAGCGCGTTCTGCTCCGCGTCGCGCTCGATCCAAAATCCCTTCTTTCCCCCCGGCGCGCGAAGGGAAAGACCTTTGAGCTCCGAAAACGCGTACCCCGAGTCGACGGCGACGAGCATCTGCGGATAGAGAACGCCGCGCGCGGCGACAAGGCCGTTAAAGCGAACGACAAAATGCGAATCGTCGAGGGTTAGATCGTCGACGACGCGCGTTTTGGGCAAGATCAAACCTAAGGAAGCCGCCAACTCGCGTCGCGCGCGCTTAACTCTGTCGAGGAGCGTCGGCCCCTCTTCGGGAATCGCGACGCTCGCCAACCCCGGCCCGATCGCGACGACGCACGGATCCACGCGAAGGGAATCCTCCAACTCTTTGTCTTCCATCTTCGACGCGTCGTCTCCCAATTTCCCGCCGCCGTCCTTCGCGCCCAACGCGTCCGCGCTTTCGCGCGCCGCGTCCTCGCGACGCTTCGTCGTCCACGCCAAGACCAGAGTCCCTGCGGCCAGCGTCAAAAGCGGAAGGGCCGGCAATCCCGTCGCGGAAAGGAAGATCAAAAAAACGCCTGTCGCGCATAAGACGACGGATCGCCCAAAGGTCTGGCGCAAAACTTCGTTCGAGACGTTTTGATCGCGCGACGTTCGCGCCACAAGAAGACCCGTCGCGAGGGAAATGAGAAACGCGGGAACTTGCGAAACAAGCCCGTCTCCGATCGTCAACCGCGCGTATAACGACGCCGCTTCCGACATGCTCATTCCGTTCTGAATCAGACCGACGCATAGCCCGCCGATAAGGTTGATCACAACGATAACGAGCCCCGCGATCGCGTCCCCGCGCACAAACTTACTCGCGCCGTCCATCGCGCCGAAAAAGTCCGACTGTTCCGACAATTCCGCGCGCAGCGTCTTCGCTTCCGATTCAGTTATGTTGCCCGCGTTGAGGTCAAAATCGATCGCCGCTTGTCGCCCCGGCAACGCGTCTAACGTGAAACGCGCCGTCACTTCGCTGATACGCGTCGCGCCTTTCGTAATCACCACGAACTGAATCACGACGAAGATTAAAAAAATGACGCTTCCTACGACGATACTGTCGCCCGCGACGAATCGACTGAAGGCGTCGACGACATGCCCGGCGTCCCCTTGCGTCAAAATGAGACGGGTTGTCGAGACGTTAAGGACGAGACGATAGAGCGTCGACGTAAGAAGAACCGTCGGAAAGGAACTGAATTCGAGAGGTTTTCGGACAAAAAAGGTCGTGAGAAAGATCGAGGCGGAGATCGCAAGATTCACCGTCAAGAGAATATCCATGACGGGAGTCGGCAACTTAAAGAGGAGCGCGAGAAAGCTAACGATCGCAAACGCAGGAAGAGCCAGGTCTTGCCACGCTATACTTTTTAACCAGCTCTTCATAGCATTCAATCCTTCCCTCATACGGACGCGCCCAGGCGCAACTAACGATCACCGACTCGCGTAGTATAGAGAGAAGGAGCGTTTTTCACAAGCTCGATTTTACGAACGCGTTAAATCGCCGTCGCGCGTCGATAAAACACTCGCGCGCGCAGGTCGACGACCGCGCCTGGGGTGGCGAGGCATAGCCATGACAAAGAGGAAAAGGATAACGACGCAAAACATAACGTACGCTTCGAGGGGCGAAAACCTCTTCTGCACGGAGCTCTGAGCCGACTCCGCGCGAACGGCGGAATCCGAATAACGACGCTCCTCTTTCGAGCGAACGACGGCGGCGTTCATATACTGGGGAGATTCCTCCTGCGCGAATTCTTCGTCAATATCCAGCGCGTCGCGCGGATCAGGGGCGCGTCGGTAGAGTTCGCGAGCGCGCTCCATCGCGTCGGAGTCGAGGGCAAGAAAGCTGTCTTGAGTCGTCAACTCGGGGAGATCGGCTTGGCGAAGAAACTGCATTCCCACGAAAGAGGGAGAGTAGATGGGCGGCGACGGGGGCAACGCGCCAGGTTTTTGCGCGCGCCAGAAAGCGTTCTTCACGTTTTTGACATGTTCGATCGCATCCGCGCCAAGAGCGCGCAACGCCTCGGGAGTATCGACCCCGTTCCCCGACGCGTAGACGGGTTTATCCGACGTCGGATAAAGAGTAGCCATGGGCAGCGCGCGTTCGATCGCGGTCGCCTTTGTCTCTTCGTCGACGCGCGGGTAGCGCAGATCGGAAGCGTCCCAGTCGTCGACACGGGCGGGATCGTCGCCGGGCTCCGCCAATACGAGCTTCTTCGCGCGTAACTTCGCCGCCTCTTCGATCGCGAGCATCAAAAAAAGTTGCAATCTTCCGCAAGGCGTTCCCATCGAATTGACTTGATCGGAGCCCCACAAGCATCCCGCGACTTCGCCGTATTCGTTAAAGATCGGCCCTCCGGAATCTCCGGATCTCACGCCGACGTCGATCATCATCGTTTCGTAGAGGAAACTGTCGACGTCGTACTGACCGTCGTTTCCAGTCTCGTCCGGCGCGCCAAGAGCGACATAGTCGACGAACTTCCCTTCCTGGATTTTGAAATCGGCGAGACCTTCTTCCGGACCGTACCCAGCGGTCCACAACCTCTCGTTCTTCCCCTTCTTGGGCATCTGTCTCGAAATGGGAAGCGGAATCAGGTCTTGGGGCTTCGGAATGATAATGGCGGCGAGATCCCAAAGGTCGTCGAGAAGAACGACGCGCCCCGGATATGTTCCGCTCGGAAAAACGACGTCAATCGACGAGTCGACCTCGCTTACAACGTGCCAGTTCGTCAAGACGATTCCCCACGAAGCGTACTGCGCGGCGTAAAAACCCGAACCATAGTAGAGAGGAACGGTGACGACGCCCTCTTCTTCGCCGTTCTTAAGACGCGCTTCGCCGTGCTTAGGACGCGACTTTCCGACAATCTTCGCGACGCTCGGATACCGCGTCTGAACGCCGTCTTCGTTAAGAGCGAGTTGTTCGAGCGCGACGCTCTTCGTTCGCGCCTTTTCCGTCGAACCCGCCCCTTCGCTCGAGGAAGTCGCAACCAATAGCAAAAGGCACGCGATTGCATATGTCAATCCCGCGCTTCTTCCAATCCATGACAGCATCCAAAGGTTCTCGTAACGATTGTCTTGAGTCAACGTCCCGCGTCCTTATAAACTTCAAATTTTCCTGCGCAAACATTGTCAGGAAACCCCCATTAAACTTTCTATCGACCATATTGTCCACTCCCCCCCTAAGGTAATTCGCAGACGAATAGATAAAAACCGAAAAAAAAAAACAAATTTTCCAAATAATCGTCACCATAAAAACAAAAAATCGTCGTCAAAAAATGAATAAATTACGCAAACGCATAAGCATTATATCTTTACGATTCGACGCTTATTTGATATAACACGATTTTTCCCGTCGCGTCGCGTCGCCTTGCCCATTGGCGTAAAAGGCGAGTTTCTCGTTAAAAAAGGTAAATAGCGCGACGTCTTTTAGCCGATAATCGCAGAATAGCGCTTAGAATCGGCGAAAATCGTCGCGAAATAGCGCGACGAAGTAGCTAGGAGAAAGTAAATGAAACAGTTGATCTTGGCGGGCCTCTTGGCCGCGCTTACGCTGGGTTTAGTAGCGGTCGGTTGCACGCCCGGCTCGGGAAATCGCGAAATTTTCAACGTGTCGTACGACCCGACGCGAGAACTCTACGCGGATTACAACGCGCTCTTCACGCAGCATTGGCTCGAAACGACGGGCGAAACGATCGAGATCGAAAAGAGCAACGGCGGATCCGGAGCGCAGGCGCGCGCGGTGACGACGGGTCTCGAGGCGGACGTGGCGACGCTCGCGCTTGCCAGCGACGTCGATCTTATCGCCAAGGCTGGACTTTTCTCCCCCGGCGCGGAAGATCCCGCGAGCGATCAATATTGGCAGAAACGCCTTCCGAACAATAGTTGCCCCTACGTTTCGTCGATAGTCATCCTCGTGCGCAAAGGGAATCCGAAAGGTATCAAAGGGTGGGACGATCTCGCGCGCGACGACGTCAAAGTTGTGACGCCGAACCCGAAGAGCTCCGGGGGCGCCCGGTGGAATTACCTCGCGACGTGGGGTCACGCGCTCAATAAGGCGCTCGCCGACGAAGGAGGACTCGAAGCGTTCAAGAATGGTTCCGTCTCTGAAGAAAAGCTGGCGGCGGCTCAAAAAAGCGCCTATGAATTCACCAAGAAAGTTTTTATGAACGCCGCGCAGCAGGGTATGCAAAGCGGCGCGCGAGGCGCGACCGACGACTTCGTTAAAAACGGCGTCGGCGACGCGTTCATCGCCTGGGAAAACGAAGCGATCTTGGCCAAAGAATACTCCAAAAACGCCCTCGAAATCGTCGTTCCCGAACTCACCATCAAGGCGGAACCCCCCGTAGCGGTCGTCGACAAGGTCGTGGACGCGAAAGGAACGCGCGATATCGCCGAAGAATATCTCAAGTATCTGTATAGCCCCGAGGCGCAAGAGCTAATCGCGAAACGACATTATCGCCCCTCCGATCCTACGGTACTCGAAAAGTACTCGGCGGATTTTCCCGAGACGACCTTCTTTACGGTCGACGAAATCTTCGGCGGTTGGAGTCGCGCGCAAGAAGAGCATTTTGGCGAAAAGGGTAAGTATAGCCAAATGCAACTTGAATTCGTGAGTCAGCAATAACGCCCGCCGAGGTCAGCCATGAGAATCGTTCAGCGCAGCGTCCTTCCCGGCTTCAACATCACGATGGGTTTTTCCCTGACGTATCTTTGCCTCGTGGTGTTGATCCCTCTATCAGGACTCTTCGTCGTCGCGTCTGGAATTTCTTTCCATGAAGCGAAGGAGATCATGTCCAACATCTTAGTGAAGAAAGCGTTCTTCCTGACGCTTCGCACGTCGTTTTTCGCAGCGTGCGTGAACGCGTTCTTCGGATTGATAGTCGCGTGGACGCTCGTGCGCGTTCGCTTTCCAGGTCGACGCGTTCTCGACGCGATGATCGATCTTCCTTTCGCGCTCCCCACGGCGGTCTCGGGAATCGCGCTCGCGCGCCTCTACTCCGACTCGGGGTGGATCGGTTCGCGCCTTCCCTTCGCGGTGAGAAACACGGAACTTGGAGTCACGCTCGCGCTCGTCTTCATCGGGCTTCCCTTCGTCGTCCGTACGCTTCAACCTGCGATAGAAGAGCTCGACAAGGAGATGGAAGAAGCTGCGGCGAGCCTCGGCGCGTCGCGCTGGCAGACCTTCTGGCGCGTGATCTTCCCCACCCTCCTTCCGGCGCATATCAGCGGTTTCACGATGGCGTTCGCGCGCGCGCTCGGAGAATACGGCACAGTCATCTTCATCGGCGGCGTGATCCCCGGCAAAACGCAGACGATATCGAGCATGATCTTCGAAAAGACGGAAGAAAACAACCTCGAAGCGGCTGCGATCGTCGCGCTGGCGACGCTACTCGTCTCCTTCGCGCTCCTCCTTGTCATCAACGGAGCGCAAGTGTGGGCGAATAAACGCGCGATGGGGGAATAATAGGGCGCGAAAGACCTTGCGCTTGCGACGAATATTGCGCATGATTTAGACGGAAATCCTCGGTTCGCCGAAGATCTTCCGTCTTTTTTTGTCATTGATTAGTCGCAACGCAGCACGAAGGAGAGCGTTATGTCGAGCAGTCCGATCGAGTCGGTCGCGCCATGGGAAGAGGCCGAAGAAGTCGCGCCGATCGCGGAACTTTCAGAATTTAGCGATTTTACACCCCCCGAAGCGTCCGACGGTCTCGACGACGACGCGCCGATTCCCCCCGAGAAAGAGCCGTTAATCGACGAGATCGCGTCGGAATTTGTCGGATTCTGGAACGTTCTTGTCAGCAAAACGAACTGGGAAAAGGGTAAAGTCGTTCATTCTTGGCGTACGAAATTGCAAGAAGCCGGACTTCCGCGCCGGATTTACTCCGACGAGGCGATCGCACAACGCATCGGAGGCGTCTCACCTCAGCACGTGGGGCGTCTGCGACGCGTCTACGAGCGCTTCGGCGCCGAACCGCCCCTTCCGAATCTCTATTGGAGCCACTATCAGGCGGCGCTCGACTGGGACGACGCCGACGAATGGCTGCAACGCGCGTCCCAAGAAAAGCTCTCCGTAGCGCAAACGCGCGTCGCACGATGGGAGAAATACGGCCCGACGCTTCAGACGCCCCCGCGCGACGACGCGGACGCCGACGTCGTCGAGGACGAAGACGTCAATCCTTTCGACGACTCGAACGCGCCGATCAGCGGCAAGCCGACCGAGACGACGAAAGAAAGGGACGACGACCTCGAACCTAAAAAGGCGGCGAAGAAGAAGTCTAAGAAGGACGATTCCGCCGCGTTAGGAGAATTCTCCGGCGAAACGGAGCCGTGGGAGACGGAAGACCGCCCGAAGATCTTGACCGCGTCGGTTCTAAGCGAACTGGGCGCGCTCGACGAACTTCCCGCCGATCTGATGGAAGCGATCGAAGCGCTCAAGGTCGCGATTCTCACGCGCAAAGTCGAAAACTGGTCGGACGTCACGCCGGTTCTCGTCGCGTCGTACTTGAGCAGTTTGAAAAAACTTTTGGTAGCCGAAGACGCGTGACGCGTCCACGATTATGTCGTCGAGTCGCCTAACCCAAGCCTTTTCGCGCCTCCTTGCGACGCTCTTTCTCGGGCTCGTCGCGACGCAATGCGTCGGTTGCATGCTCCTTTCGACAGGACGCTACAACGCCGCCGATCGGCGCTTCGCTCTCGATCGCCCCTCGGGGCCGACGCCGAGCGCCAACACGACCTCGACGTTGCAGGAGTTCGCGTTGACGCGCCCGAAGAACGCGGAGGAGCTCGCGTCCTTTCGCGAATTCGTCTCCGCTAATCCGACGGCGGATCTCGTCTACGCTTACGCGGAGTCGGCGTATATCGAAGCGCGACGTCATGAAAAGGGGCGTCCCCTCGCCGCGCAGCGTCTCTATTTCGACGTCATAAGCTACTCGTGGCATTTTCTTTTCAATCCGCATTTTGAAGAAGAGCGTCGTCTCGCGACCTGGAACGGACGCCTCGCCGACGCGCTTCTCCTCTATAACGGCGCAAGCGAACGCTTTCTCCACCTTGCGCTCGTCGACGTCTTCAAGAAAAAGACCGACGCGCCATTCCCCTTCCGACACGACGAACTCGCACGCGTTCAGACCGAAACATCGATCGTCGACGTTCGCGTCAAAATCGCCGACGGCGGATGGCGACCCGACGAGTTCGGCGAATTTCGCGTCGCGGCGGACTGCCCCGTCAAGTCTCTCAACATGAATTTCCGAAAATCCGGACTCGGAACTCCTCTCGTCGTCCAGCGTCTCCGCCCAACCCCCGCGCGACTCGAAGAAAAATACTATTCCCCCGACCTCTTCTTCCCCGCCACCGCGCTCCTGCGCCCCGTCCTCCCCAACGACGAAGATTTCTTCTCGTCCCTTCAGGCGCCGACCGAGCTCGTCCTCGAAATCTATGACCCGCTCAAAACCCCCGACCTCGTCGTCAAAGGCTCCGTCTTCCCTCTCGAATCGGATCTCACAACGCCCCTCGCATATCACCTCACCACGCGCGACAAACTCAATAGCGCCGCAACTCGAACAAGCCTTCTCAACCCCGAAGAACTTCAAGCGACCTTCGCCGTCGGGGACGACGCCCAAACGGAACGTCAACTCCAGGGGCTCTATCTCTTCGAACCGTACGATCCCAATAAAATTCCCGTCGTCATGACGCACGGACTCGCTTCCTCCCCCGTCGCGTGGATGGAGATGTACAACGCCGTGCGCAGCGACCGAGGGCTCCAAACCGGGTTTCAGTTCTGGTTCTTCTTCTACCCGTCGGGGCAACCGTTCTGGGCGTCTGCGGCGACCCTGCGTCGCGAACTCAACGCCCTCGAAGAACTCGTCGATCCCAACGGAGAATCCCCCGCGCTCAAGAATATCGTCCTTATCGGGCACAGCATGGGGGGCCTTGTGTCGAGGATGCAAGTTCAGGAGAGCGGAGATCGGATCTGGAATCTCGTCTCTCACGAGCCGGTCGATTCCTTCAATTTCGACGACGAGACGCGTCGTCATATCGAAGAATGGTTCTTCTTTGAACCGAACCCCAACGTCGCGCGCGTGGTCACGATCGCGACGCCTTTTCACGGGAGCGACTTTGCGAACGCGTTCACGAAATGGATTGCGGAACGCGCCATCGACGCGCCTCAAACGGTTCTAGGCGTGATCCGCTCGTCGATCGTCGGCAAGAAGCAAAACCTCAAGTACGATCCGACGCTCCTCGAAACGACGACCAGCGTCGATTCCCTCGATCCCGACTGTCCGATCTTCCGCGTCCTCGACTCCCTTCCGATCCCGTCGAGAGTCGCGCTTAACAATATCGTCGGGGTCTTGCCGAGTCAAGCGAATCGGAAATATAAGCCTAAAAAGACGGACGGGGTCGTCGACTTCGAGAGCGCGCGTCGCAACGACGTAGAGTCGGAATTCGAAGCGCCGGCGAGTCACACGACGATTCACTCGCATTTCGACACGATCAACGAAGTGCGCCGCATCCTCGGTCGGCACCTTGCGCTCTATGATCCGTCGCGATTCCGAAACTCGCCGTCGACGCGTCAAGGCGCTGTCCCGACTCCCTCCCCCTCTCCATACCCGTCGATTCAACCGACTCAGCCGTCGTCCCCCCTTCCGTCCCCCAAACCCGGCCCGACTCTTCCCCCGGAATTCTATTCGCGTCCCGTCGCGAAATCGCGCGTCTACGGCCCCGTTCCCTTCGGGGAAGAGTGAAAAATGGAGACGAGCCCTGCGCAAAGACGCGCGGCGGGGTATAATTCGAACGTTCGTATTTCATTCCCGCAAGACCCCTAAGGAGTATCTCATGATTACCGCGCCCTTTTACGCCGTCCCCCTCTCCCGCTTGACCGCGACGGAAGCGACGCCCCCCGGTTCGAAAAGCATCACGAATCGCGCGCTCCTTCTAGCGGCGCTCGCGCAAGGGCATACGACGCTGACAGGCGCGCTCGACGCGGAAGACACGCGTCTCATGCTCGACGCGCTCCGCGCTTTGGGGGTGAACGCGACCTTCGACGCGCAAACGAAACGCGTCGACGTCGACGGAATCGACGGAAAGGGGTTCCCCGTCAAGAACGCGGAGCTCTACGTCGGGAATAGCGGGACGACGGCGCGTTTTCTCACCGCGGCGCTCGCGTTCTCTCCCGACGGCGAATATCGAATCGACGGCAAAGAAAGAATGAGGGAACGCCCGATCGGGGATCTTCTCGCGGCGCTCAAGACGCTCGGCGCAGACGCGACGTCGGTCGACGGAAACGACTGCCCTCCTCTTCTCATACGAGGTTCGCGCCCCGTAAACGCGCCGTCTCGCGTCGAAATGGCGGCGAACGTTTCGAGCCAATTTCTTAGCGGACTCCTCATGGCGGCGCCTCTCGCGGGACGACCGATCGAAGTCTCTATCGGCGGAGCGCTCGCGTCGAAGCCTTACGTCGCAATGACTCTCGAAGTGATGCGCGCGTTCGGAGCGCGTCCGGAAAGCGACGCGGAACTGCGCCGCTTCTGGGGCTTCGACCAGGGGCGTTACGTCGGTCGCGAATACGCGATCGAACCGGACGCGTCGGCGGCGAGCTACTTCTTCGCGCTTCCCGCGATTCTGGGAGGCTCTATGACGATCCGCGGACTTTCGCGCAACTCCTTGCAAGGTGACGTCGCGTTCGTCGATTGTCTCGAAAAGATGGGTTGCCGCGCGACGTGGCGGGAGGATTCGATCACGGTGGAACGTCCGTTCGCAAGCGAAGGAGTTCTCGCGCCTCTTCGCGGAATCGACGCGGATATGAACGCGTGCAGCGACGTAGCGCAAACGCTTGCGGTCGTCGCGCTCTTCGCGGGATCAAGGACGACGGTGCGCAACGTTGCGAACATGCGCGTTAAGGAGACGGATCGCATCGCGGCGCTCACGCGCGAATTGCGCAAACTCGGCGCGACGGTTCACGAAGCGGACGACGGTTTTACGGTCGTTCCGGCGCCGCGCCTGCACGGGGCGACGATCGCGACATACGACGATCATCGAATGGCGATGAGCTTCGCGCTCGCGGGTCTTCGCGTTCCAGGGATAACGATCGAAAATCCGTCGTGCGTGAGTAAGACGTACCCGGAGTATTTTGAAGATCTTGCTAAAGCGACGCAAGCGCTTTAGACGATAGAGCGTATTGGCGCCTGCGTCTTTAGGGCGAGTCGCGCGTAGTCCTTTTCATAGAAAAAGGTCGACGTATAATCGATGAGAAACGAGAGCGCGTAGAATCGCGCCGACAGCGTAGTGTTATAACGTATATGGAGTGTTTTAAATGAGCGATCTTATTCTTTATCACGGCGGGCGTACGACGCCGATATGCCGAGAAATAGCCGCGGACGAGGTTTCCGCGCGTCTCGAAGCGGCGGCGAGCCTCGTAAAGGTTCCAGTCAGCGCGGCGGATCTTTCGACGGTGTACCGCTGGGGAGACGGCGCGCTAACTCCCCTTTCCGGACCGATGGATTCCGAGACGTTCAACCGCGTTCTTGACGAAGCGGTTATCGAATATGAAGGCAAGAAGTACGCGTGGACGATTCCGCTCTCCCTTCCGGTGACGGAAGAGCAGGCGAAGACGCTCAAGGTCGGTCAAGAAGTCGCGCTCGTCTCAGAAAACGGCGAAATTGTGGCGACGCTCAAGATTAGCGACGTTTTCCCTTGGGACAAGGCGCGTTATCTCAAGTCGGTCTACTTGACGGATCGCACGGATCACCCCGGCGCGGATATGGCGCTCGTTCACGACGCGGCGTACACGTGGCTCCTCGGCGGCGAAATCAGCGTCTTCCCGCAGAAGAAGAACGCGAGCTTCGGCAAGTACATTCTTTCGCCGACGGAAACGCGCGCGCTCATCGCCAAACGCGGTTGGAATCGCGTCGTCGCGTTCCAGACGCGCAACCCGTTGCACCGCGCGCACGAATACGCCCTCGTCTACGGGCTTGAAAAGCTTTTGAAGGACGGCTATAACGCGGGGGCGTGTCTCAATCCTCTCGTCGGCGAAACGAAGGGGGACGACGTGAACGCGGAAATCCGCATGCAGACGTACGAAAAACTCATCGCGGATCGCGCTCTCGGCGAAGGCGACTCCGATCGCGAACTCTGGACGAAACTCGGCGAAGAAGTTCCGGATCGCGTCATCCTCCTCGGTCTCGACATCAAGATGTTCTACGGCGGCCCGAAAGAAGCGGTCATGCACGCGATCTATCGCCAGAACTTCGGCTTCACCGACATTATCATCGGTCGTAAGCACGCGGACGCGCCGTATAAGGACGGCACGGCGATCTGGGGCGACTTCGACGCGCAAGAGATCTTCTCGAATCTCAACGGCGAACTCCTCGAATCGCCTCTCAAGGTCGGTTTCGCCGCGTACTACGAATCGATCGGGCGCGTCGACCTCATGGAAAATCACCAGGACGAGAAGCCGGTCTTCATCTCCGGCAAGGCGGTTCGCGCGACGCTCCAGAAGGGCGAGCAGGTCGATCCTCGCATTATGCGTCCCTCGACGTCCGCTATTCTTGCCGCCGCGATGAAGCAGAACTGATTTTCAGCGCGACTCGGTCGCCGTCATTAAGCAAAGCGCGCGAATCTTCTACGCAACCAACGTTGGCGAGAAATTCGCGCGCCATTTTTTATCATCCCACACGCTAAACGAGTTTGAACCATGAAATACGAACGCGTATGCATCGAAGCGATCGAATGTGCGCTACCCCCGGAGATCGTGACGTCGGAAGAGCTTGAAGCGCGCCTCGCGCCCCTGTACGATCGTCTCAAGCTTCCCTACGGTCGAATTGAACATATGACGGGAGTCGTGGAACGCGGACTCTGGGAACGCGGCGAACTTCCGGGAGATCAAAGCGTTCGCACGTGCGCGAAACTTCTCGCAACGACGGGGGTCGATCCGCAGAAAGTCGGCGCGTTCATTCACGCGTCAGTATGCCGCGACTATCAGGAGCCCGCGACGGCGTGCGACGTTCACCGACGTCTCGGACTAGGCCCCGAATGCGTCGTCTTCGACGTGAGCAACGCGTGTCTGGGGCTCCTCACGGGCGCGATTCAGATCGCGAATATGATCGAATTGGGTCAGATCGAGGCGGGAATCGTCGTCGGCACGGAAACGAGCCGCGCGCTAATGGAGACGACGATCGAAGAACTCAACACGGATTTGACTTACACGCGTCGAACGATGAAGGACGCGTTTGCGTCGCTGACGATCGGGTCGGGAAGCGCGGCGATTCTTTTGACAAACGAGAAGATCAGTCGCACGGGAAACCGTTTCCTCGGGGCGGTCGTTCAATGCGACACTCAGGGTAGCGCGCTCTGCCGCAGTCAGGTCGACGTGACGGCGGGAGGCCGCGCGGCGGGTCAGACGATGAAGACGGATTCTGAGAAGCTCCTGCACACGGGGGTAGAGCTCGCGAATCGCGCGTTCGAAGTTTATCGACGCGAATTAGGGCTCGACGCGACGAGTCTCGACCGTCTCTTCTGCCACCAAGTCGGCAAAGCGCACCAGAAGCTTCTCTTTGAGACGCTCGGCCTCGATTTGAATAAAAATTTCGCGACGCTCCCTTATCTTGGCAACACAGGGAGCGTCGCGCTTCCAACCGCCGCTGCGCTTGGAATCGAATCGGGGTTCGCGCGGCCCGGCGAGACGCTCGGATTCTTCGGAATCGGATCGGGCGTCAACGTGGTGTTGGGGGGGGTCGAGTGGCATACGACGCTCCCCTCCTCCGCGCCGACGCCGAGCGAAACGCTTTCGCGCTTCCTTGCGCTAAACGTCCCCGACGCTTAGAACGCTTCGCGGAAAGTCTCTGCGGGAAACTTGTCCTCCCAAGCGAGCGCGGCGACAAGGTTAGAGTAAAAGAGTAGCGCGCGCCCCCTCTGTTTTGGGGAGAGCGCTGCGACAAAGCGCCGCGTTTTTTCCCGCGCCTTGGCGTCGAAAGGCGCGAATTCGTCGCGTAAAAAGGGGGATTTCGGACACAGCAGAAAGCTTTGCGCAGACTCGAAAAAGTTCGGGAAAGGGCGACCGGAACCAAAGAGTATCCAGAGCGGATCGACGTCCCAAGCGCGGCATATCGCGTCGACTTCGTCGGTTCCGACGGCGCTTTCGTTCTTCTCCCATTCCTTAACGCGCCGCCAATCGACGCCGAGCGCTTCGGCAAAGGCGGCGCGGGAATACCCCAGCGCAAGACGCAATTTCTTCACCCTCTCGCCAACCGAACCGGCGCGTCCGGGCGCGTCGACGCTAATCTTCGGTTTGCATCCGCGCGGCAAACGATTGACGGAAGAAACGCAATCCGTCGTTTCGCAAAGATTCTGTTTTGTCATTTTGTGTCCTTTCTGAAAAGACGCGTTAAAAGAAAATCCTTTTCTAAGCATATCAAATGCGGTAAGACGACGCGCGTCAAGAGTCCCCCGTATGGGAAGGTCTATAAGAATAAAAGAACGCGCGTCATAGCCTGAAAAATAAGAGTCGCGCGCATATTTCACGCGACAGTTCATCACAGAACTGAGAAACACTATACCCGCGGAAATCGATCTTACAAGAGATAAAAATTAATGCAGTTCCTTCCCAACAGGTCAAAAAAGGTAAATTCTCCTGAAAATACCGGGTGAAAAAATTTCTGAAAAAAATAAACCGGGACTTTTAGACATGACGTTATAAGACCGCTCTTGTTTTTAGTCAAACGCAAAGTTTTTTATAAGAAGTCGCTTCAGTGAAATCGCAAAAGATCGAGAATAAAAAAGCGGCTCTTCTCGAAAGAAGAACCGCTTGATATCGCAACGCGCGAATCGATTACATCATCGAGCCGCCGCCGACGCCCATGCCGAACTGGTTGGAAGAACCGTCGTAACGGCTCAGTTCGCGCGCGTCTTCCTTCAGTTCGCGGACTTGCAAAATTCCGTTCGGTTCAAGAATCATGATCTTGCCGGGTGAATTGAGTCCTTCGGAGTTCGTCTTGACGCCGCCAAGCGCGTCGACGACCGTAATGTCAGAGACGTGGTCGACCGATTTGCTCGCGTTCCCGCCCTTGCCGCCGGCGCCCTGCATACCGAACATATCAGAAGACATACCGCCGGAAACTTGCACCGGAGTATGCGTCTGCTTGTAGAAGTTCGCGACCTGTCCGCGCTTCATGCTCAGGTTCTGGACGATCGATTCGGAAGCGGAGTCCGCGTCGAAATAGACCGACGAAAGAGTGATGCGGGGCTCCTGTCCAGGACGGGTCGCCGCTTCAACGGTTTGCGCGAAGACGCGAGAGTCCGCGCCGAGGGCGACGGGGTTCGACGCCTTGCTGAATTCCGTTTCGATATAACGCTTCGTCACCGTCGTAGGATCTTCGACAAACTCTTCTTTGACGCCGTAGTTCGGGTTCGCCAAGATGAGTTTGACGCGATACTGGTAGGTTTTGCCGGGCTCGACGTCAAAGTCGAAATAGCGGAAGAGATAGTAATCGACGGCGACTGCGGCTTGCACGCGCATTCTCGAACGATTGACCGCGTCTTGGTTAATCATCCAATCGGCGTTACCTCCGTTGTTCATACCGCCCCCAGCCGTCATTCCGGAGCCGCCGCCCATGCTCGACGAAGAGTCCATGCCGCCCATCATTCCGGAGCCAAGGCCCGTGCCGCCCATGCGACCGGCGTCGGCGAAAGGATCGCGTTCCAACAGGGAGGTTTCGTCAAACTGGTTCATCTCGTCCTGAAGTTGGTTCCACTCCTTTATCTCCTCCTCTTGCATCGCGATTTGTTCGCTCGAGTTCAGAGGAATATTGGGGAGGTTGGCAATTTCTTCGCCGAAAGGCTTGGAGAGCATCGGCGGGCAGTTCATCGCCATCGGGGGGAAGCCTGGGACGGTCGGAGGCATATAGTTGTAACCGACTTGATCGGATCCCATGCCCGCCCAGCGGTTATTCTCTTTCTTCATCGCCTTGATGACGTCGACCTTCTGCCAATTGACGGCGCCGCCCTTTCCGACTTCGCCGCGTTCAAGCTCGTAGTAGACGTATCGCGGCATATCGCGCACGTCGTCGACATACTGAGCGCCGCTGAAGAGATCGCCGTAGATCGAAGACTGCTTACGTATCGGAATCGAACCGGTGACGGTAATCCAGTGGCGTCCTTCGGTCTTACCGGAGCCGGTCATCCCCATGCCTCCGGCGCCGCCAGCCATCATTCCGCCGCCTGCGCCGCCAGCCATCATCCCGCCGCCTGCGGCGTTGGCGTTGCCGTTAGCGGTGATTTCATTGTACATAATCGCGCCGACGCACGCTTGCGCGCGAAGGTTTTCAAGAGGCAAAGGGGTCACGTCGGGACGTTTGTTTTTGTCGGGAAAGAGGGATTGTTCCCAGCGGACGGGAGTCTCGTACGCGTTGACCTTAACGGCGGTCTTAATCAGATCGGCGTATTGGTCGTACGGGTACACGACGACGCTCTCGTCAAATTCTTGGGGTGTGACCTTGCTGTTGGCGATAGTCTCTTCCGCCTTTTTGGAGGATGAGTTGATCTGATCGGCGGTCAGTGTGAACTTTTCGAGTCCGCCGCCCATGCCGACGAAAGCGCCAAAAAGGACGACGCCTGCGGCAACAATGAGTTTTTCTCCGTGGAGAACGAAGAAGTTATATTCGTTTGGAGAGGATTGTCTTTTCTTTGGCTTAGCTTTCGCTTTGGCGGCCTTGGCTTCCTTTGCGGCGGCCTTAGCGGCGGCTTTGGCTTCTTTATCTAACTTAGCTTTCGCGCACATATGGCGTCCTCGCTGGATCTATCAAAAATACAGAGTTAAATTCGAAGAGGGCCGTCTGCGCCCGCCCGGCGCGCGGGAGAACGCAAACGTCAACCGATAAGCCGCCGGGTTATGGAGCGGTCTGAGTCGCAGGCGCGGGAGTTGCGGCATTATCCGCAGGAGCCGGAGTCGCAGAGGCGTCGGCAGGCGCCGCTGGAGCGGGAGCCGGAGCCGCTGGGGTCGCGTTGGCTGACGCGTCCGCGGTCGAAGTCGGCGCGGTCTGCGTCGCGTCGCCGGAAGCGTCGGCGGTTTGAGCGTCTTCGTCGTCGGAGGAGACTTCGCCGGCAAGGATCTTTTCCGCCTGAGAATCGGCTTCTTCGGCGGCCTTACCCGTCGCGAAGTTTTCTTTATTGGGTTCGTTGTAAATATTAATGACGCCGTAGATTTCAACGCGAATCGTATCGGGACCATATTCGCTCTGACTGAGTTCGGAGCGACCGATTTCGACGCCGCCGCCCATATCGCCAGTACCCGAACCGGAGCCGGTCATCCCGCCAGCGGCGCCGCGTCCGCCGGACATACCGCCAGCGCCTCCAGCGCCGCCAATGCCGCCGGCAGAACCGCGATTCCCCGCAGAGCCGCGACCGCCGTTGCGCCCAGCAGAAGCGCCAGCGCCGCCGACGCCGCCGGAACTGGAGCCAGAACCGCTCATCATACCCATGCCGCCGCCCATCATACCCATGCCGCCCATGCCGCCCATGCCGCTCGCGTCGGAACCGGTCGTTTCAACGGGCATCGTAAAGGGGATGTTGTTGTCGGGGCAGACGCGCACGTGCTTCACGTCGATCGGCATGGAGCTATTGGCGCAACTCACGAGGATTTCGGGGATGCGACGCTGATCGACGGCAAGCTTGAGGCAGACCGGCATACGGTTAAATTCCGCAAAAGGCGGTTTGTCGTCAGGCATAAGCGGAGCGCCTTCGTCGTCGATATAACGACCGAGCAAGATCTTTGTCAACGCCTGTTCTTCCGCAGAGCCGCTGAGGGAGAATTCGGAACCGCCCGTCATTCCCATGCCGCCGCCCATCATCGAGGAGGATGAACTCATCATGGACGACGAAGAAGAGCCCATCATATCCATCGAGTTTTGCGCGCTCTTACCAGTGAGGTCGCCGATCGTCGTCTTCAGGTTCGTCCATTCGACGGCGGCGTTCTGACCGATGAGCATTTGTTCGACGCATTTAATCGGCGCTTTGGAGATATTGTCGGGATAAGGAGCGTTCGTTTGCGCGATGATGCGAATGAGCGCTTCGTAGACCCAGAGGGTTTCCTGAGCGTACCAAACTTCGATCGATTCAGGATGCGGAGCGGCGGAATCCCAAGTTGGGAGCGAATAGACTTCAGGATCGGGCCAATCGACGTTTCCGACGATTCGACGACGTTCCTTATAGGAGGGCAAACCGGGGAAAATCTTCTGCGACCATGTCGGATCCTCCGTTTGTCCGTTCATCGCGCCGCCGGAACCGCCCGTCAAACCGCCGCGTCCGCCCGTTCCAGAGCCGGAACCGCCGGCCATCGCGCCAGCGCCAGCTCCAGCGCCGGTCATACCGCCGCGCATACCGGTAGCGCCCGCGCCGCCGCCGAGTTCTTCAAGAGTCGTGCCGGAGACTTGCTCTGCGGCAAGATCCGTGCCGTCGCCAGGAATGGCTCCCGTTCCGATCTGCATACCGCCGCCGGAACCGCCCATCATGTCGGCGCCGCCGCGCGCGGAACCCCGAGCTCCGGAACCGCCCATCGAGCCGGAACCGCCCATCGAACCGGAACCGCTCATGCCCATGTTCGCGCCGCCGCCCATCGAGCCGCCGCCGGAACCTTCCATGCCGATCTGCGAGATCGCCTGAACGATCGCCGAAAGGTCGGACGCCTGGACGTCGTACATAATCATGTCCTTAGGATGGAGGATCCACGGGTCGACGTCGCGGTAGTAGCTTTCGTGCTTGGCCTGGGCGATGAGAGAATCATGAACCGTCGCGTCGGCGATTTTCTCGACGACGTCCGTTTCAAGGTCGATCTTGTAAACTTCCTTCAACGGAGAGGTCTCGTCTTCAATATTCGAATGAATTCCGACGTAGAGGAGTTCGGAACCGTCGGGCAAGGTCGTCGTATAGACGGGCCAGAAGCGTTCCTCGTATCCGGTCATTTGGAGGGAAGTCATTTCCGCTTTTTTGAGCAACTTGTATTCGCGCACTTGGCAACGGCGACGATTCATTTCCTTAATGAGATCCGGAAGATGTCGCGCGATGAAGTACCCGTAGTCTTCGAGGAGATACGGCTTGCCGACGCCGATAGGATCGCGGAACTTGAGCTTGTTTTCAACGAGATCGAGGAATTCGCGCGAGAGTTGGCGAGGCCAACGGTTGCGGATCTTCTGATCGTCGTACATGAGGCTCCACGCGGCGAAGACGTTGTCGGAGAGGACGGTCGTTTCGTCGTTGATCGCGTCGATCGTTTTGTCGTTCGGATGCTTCGTATTATTGGCGACCTTGTCGACGCCGTCCTTTGCGGACTTAATCGCAGTGGTCTTTTCTTCGTAAGCCTTCTTAATCGCGCCCTTGGCGACGAAGGCGAAGATAATCATCAGGAGAACCAGAATCGGTACGACGACCCAAAAATAATATTTTTTGATATCCTCTGGTTTCAAACCGCCTTTAGCTTTTGCCATTGCATTAAACCTTTCGGCGAACGCCTTACGTGACTCGAAAGCCTTGGCGTTCGATGGATTCCGCTCGGAGTGAGCGGAGCGTCAAATCGGTATGAGATCGCGCGGACGAAACGCGTCGCCGCGCGTTGACGTTCATGAGAGGAGCCGCGGGGTAGAATCCCGCGCGACGCTCGGAGGCGAGGCGCCTAGCCGCGTTACGGGGCGGGAGCCGCGTTAGGATCGGCAGGCGTCGTCGTATCGGCGGGAGCCGCGTTAGGTTCCGCTGGCGTCGTCGTATCGGCGGGAGCCGCGTTAGGATCCGCAGGCGCCGTCGTATCGGCGGGAGCCGCGCTAGGTTCCGCAGGCGTCGTCGTATCGGCGGGAGCCGCGTTAGGTTCCGCAGGCGTCGTCGCATCGGCGGGAGCCGCGTTAGGATCCGCTGGCGTCGTCGTATCGGCGGGAACCGCGTTAGGTTCCGCTGGCGTCGTCGTATCGGCGGGAACCGCGTTAGGATCGGCAGGAGTCGTCGTATCGACGGGAGCCGCGTTAGGTTCCGCTGGCGTCGTCGTATCGACGGTTGGAGTCGACGCCTCGTCTTCCGAATCGGAGGTTGAGGCGGAGGCGGAATTCCCTTCCTCTTCAGCCTTCTTGGCCTCTTCCGCAGCTTTGCGGCGTTCGTCGCGAGTGCTCGGAGGCGTTTCCATCCACACGAATTGAATGACAAAGTCGTAGCGACTGAGGTTAAGAATCTTGTCGGAAGAAAGCTGTCCGGCGATTTGGTTGTTCATCGAACTCATTCCCGAACCCATTCCAGCGGACATACCGCCGGAACGTCCGCCGCCCATCGCGCCGGAGCCCATCGAGGAGCCGCCGACGCCGCCCGTCATACGTCCGGCGCCCATATTGCTTCCTCCGGTGCGTCCTTCGCGGCGAACCTTAACCTGGCTGTCGAGGATCTTCTTACGCGCTTCCGCCGCAGCCTTGGGGTCGAGGAGTCGGAAGTTGTCGTCGATTGCGCCTGGGTCGACGTGAACGGGATAGTAAATACCCATGTCGGAAAGTTTGACGGTTTCCGTGCCCGTCTCGCCGTTTCGCTGACGATCAAGGCTGATCGGCAATTCGATCGAACCGTGCTTGAGGTTGTACAGGATCGTGCGACGCAGATATTCGGCGCCACGCGCAGGGTCGTTGACGTCGGTCGGGTTGTGATAGTGGTATCCGGAGAGCTGAACAATGCGTCCTGGGCCGGAAGGCGCGGGGATCAGTTCGAGTCTCGCGTCGCCGGACTGCGTGAACTCGTTAAGAGCGGCGACGTCGGCGGCGGTCGACGACTTCGACGACTTCGACGACTTCGAGGAGGACGAAGACTTCGAGGTCGACGATTTGGAAGAAGTCGACGATTTTGAGGTCGACGACTTTGAGGTCGAGGATTTGGAAGTCGACGAGGAGGACTTAGAGGAGCTCGACTTTGTACCCGCGCCGCCCTTGGTGTCGGAAGCGGGGACGAAGGGGAACATTTCCTCTAAGGTGAAAGGCGGGGTATACTTCTTCTCGGCAGAGCCGGAAGAAGAGGAGGCGACAGACGACGTGGAATCTTCGTTTTCGCCGGTTGCGGGAACCTGAGAAGGATCGGGCTGAATCTCGTTGCCGGCGGCGTCGATCTCAAAAGCCTGGGCTTCGACGTCGTCGATATAGTACCATCTTCGCACCAACTCGAACCAGTCGTCAAGTTCCTCGACGTCCTGAACTTCGATATTGTCGATATAGATACGGTTCTGCGCCTTAATCGCTTCGACCTTTGCGCCTGTGACGCCGTCGGAGAGGATCGCGTTGTTAGGGGCTTCCGCCGGTATGACGGAGTTGATCGCTTTGAGCAGCTCCATCCAGGTGATACGCCCCTCGACGCCGCTTGTGAGGTTGCGACCGATATTGTCGAACTTCTGGAATTCGGTGACGGCGGCGTTCGCTTTTGAAATGAGTTTCGAGGACTTATCGGCGACGCCTTCGGCGGTCTTCTGCGCGGATTCAAGCGCGGGGTTCTGGACGACGTTGTAAGTGGAGGTCGTCACGAAATATTGGACGCCCAGGCCGAGAGCGATGAGAGAGGCGGCGGCGAGAGTCCACGGTTTTTTGGCCTCGATGAGGCGATCCTGCACGACGTCGCGAGGCACAAGGTTGATATTGAGCGGCGCTTCGCCCAGGAGCTGGAGCGCAAGGCCGTAAGATACGCCGAAGGACGAGACGTTGTCGACGAAGAGCTTGTTTCCGAGAGTTTCTGCGCCGACGAGCTTTCGGAAGGAGCTGACCGTCACGACGTCGTATCCGAGGCTCTTAGAAAGGAATTGCCGCAAGCCTGGAAGCTTCATGGCGTTTCCGAGCGCGTAGACGCGTCGAATCTTGGCGCGTTTGTTAAGACCGCAATAGTACTTGATGGAGCGATCGATTTCGGAGAGCATATCGCCGAAGACGGGCTTCATGGCGAGAATAACGGCCTTCGGATCGGGAGCGGAGTTGGCGTTTCTCTTCGTATGTTCGGCGTTGGAGAAGGTTAATTTCAGGGACTTCGTCAACGCTTTGGTGAAGAGATTGCCGCCGACGGGAATGTTGCGCAACCAGACGACGACGCCGTTGGTGACGACGATTTCGGTCGCGTCGGTACCGACGTTCAGGATGACGTCGAAATCTTCGAGAGAGTTGATATCCTGATTGAGGAGTTCGTCGTAGTTATAGAGATCGTGAACGAACGCGTTATAGAGAGCGACTTGGGCGCCTTGGATACAGTCGACGTTGATTCCAGCGGCGGAATATTTATCGAGGGTTCTCTTGGCGACTTCGCGCTTCATCGCGTACATAAAGATATGCATGTCGACGGCGATACCGCCTTCTTCGACGCCGCCAACCTTGCGATAATCCCAAATAACGTCTTGCAAGTCAAAGGGAAGCCACTGCTTCACTTCGTACTTGATGAGGTCGTTGACCTTTTTCGGATCGATTGGAGGAAGGGGCTGAAAACGCCATAGCGCGTTTTGTCCTGAAACGGAAATCGCCACCTTTTCCCCTCTGACGTCGTTTCGCGAAAGGAATTGCGACAAGGTTTCCGCGAGAATTTCATTCGCGTCCGCGCCAGGCTGGGTTAAGATTTTGCTGTGTTCGATGTAGTCAAACTGCAAGACCTCGATCGTGCCGGGTTCCGCGCCTCGGCGGCAACGCAACGCCTTCAACGACGTATTACCGACGTCGATACCCCATACGGTTTCATTTTTTGCCATAACTTAATCGTCCCATGCCACTGTAACGTCTCGCCGACGAAGGGTTCGTCCGCGAGGCGCCGAAAAAAATCCTTAAAATAGAGAGGAAACCCGGCGCCTTAACCTTCTTCGTAACGTCTAATAATTGTAAAGAGGAGGTTCGACATGCCCTCGTCTACAATATAACGTTTCTACTATATTCTAACATTATCCAAAGGGCGGGGTCAAGTTTTTTTTTCCCTTCGTCGCCATATTTTTCGAAAGTCTCAAAAAAAGCCCGGCTCTACCGCGAATTCCGAATATTCCGTAAAAAAGCGGTATCTATAAATGGATAAAGTGGGATAGGATTTCATCGAAGAGGACCGACTTCCGACTTGAATCAAAATCAACCCAAGATTAAATTTTTTCAAAAAATTACCCGATTCTATCGGATTTTCTAAAGATATGCGTTTTAAGGACGAAAAGTAACTTAACAAGATTCCCAATTTGAGCTTCGACGACTGGTCGACTCAAAAACGCAGCAAAACGGATCAAGGACGATCCGATATTACCTAAGAGGAGAGTTAGAGATGACGCGGTTAATTGTGATGGCTATTGTGGCGGCGTTTGCGGTGGGCTTTGTCGGTTGCCGCTCCTGTTTGGCGCCTTACGATCAATGCCAACCGACGTTCATTCCCGAACGCGGCGATCAATGCATGGGGGAACTCTACCGTTGCGGTTCGACTCTCGGCGGAATGGATCGTCTTTCAAACGCGACGGGGGACTGCGAAAACTGCGGAGGGGGTTCGGTCGAATATTACGGCGAGGACGGTTCGACGATCGTTCAGGAATATCCTGAGTCTGCGGCTCAATACGAGGCGAACGCGTTCGCGGGCTACGAAAACTATTGATCGCGGAGGGGATCGAAGTTGTCGGACGCAGTGGATTTCGACACGGGCGAGCCATTCCTTCGCTGGACGGAAGAGGACGGAGATCGCGACGCCTTTTTTATGAGCTTCGCGCTGCGCGAAGCGCGTCTTGCGGCGGAAGAGGGAGAAACGCCGATCGGCGCGGTTCTTGTGTACGAAGACGCGATTCTCGCGCTGGAGCACAATCGCCGCGAGAGTCTACGCGACCCTACGGCGCACGCGGAGCAGCTTGCGATTCGCGCGGCAAGTCGATACTTTCCGTCGTGGCGCGTCGAAGACTCCGAGCTGTACGTGACGCTCGAACCTTGCGTGATGTGCGCGGGCGCTCTCGTTCAGTCTCGAATTAAGCGCGTCGTCTACGGCGCGACGGATCCGAAAGGAGGGGGAGCGCGTTCCCTCTACGGAATCTTGGAGGATCCGCGTTTGAACTGGCGGTGCCAGGTCGAGACGGGCGTTTTAGAAGAAGAGTGCGCGGAGACGCTTCGAGAGTTCTTTCGAGCGCGTCGGGCGCGCGGCAAAAAATGTTAAAAGAATAAGTTAAAAAAATAGAGGGAGGCCCTAGAGTCTCCCTTCGTTTATTTCTTGCGAATAAACCGTGATTTACTGTTCGTCTTCCATAAAATTGAGACGCGAGACGGCGCACGCCTTTCCGGTCGCGGGGTCGACGTCGACGAAAACCCCGTTGATTCCGAGGTTTTTCTCCGCGACCTCGAATGTTTTCGGACAACCGGTGCGAAAACTGTCGACGACGCAGTCGATTTTTCTTCCAATAATACTATCGAAAGAGCCGGTCATTCCGACGTCGCATAGGAACGCGGAGCCGCCTGGTAGAATTTTCTCGTCCGCAGTCTGAACGTGCGTGTGCGTTCCCAAAACAGCGGAGACGCGTCCGTCGAGATAGCGTCCCATAATCTGCGTTTCGCTCGTCGCTTCGGCGTGGAAATCCAAGATTCTGATCTTCACGTCATGGAGTCGCTCGACGATCTTATCGGCGGCTATAAGGGGATTGTCCGCAAATTGGTTCGTCATAAAGACGCGTCCGAGCAATGAGATAACGGCAATTTTAACGGCGGGTCGTTCGAAGGTCGATTCCGTTTCGAGAATCACATACCCCTTGCCGGGAGCTTCGGGTGGTAAATTTGCGGGCCGAATAACGCGCGTATCGGCGGAATTGAGGATCGAAAAAATCGATTTTTGCCGCAGAGCGTGATCGCCCAGGGTCACGCAGTCGACTCCCGCGCGTCTCAAGACGTTGTAAGAGTCGCTGGAGAGGCCGGAACCTCCGGTGGCGTTTTCGGCGTTGACAACGACGAAATCGACGAGGGCGTTTCTTTTAATTTCGGGTAATCTTCGCGTCAAGACGTCGCGTCCCGCGCGACCGACGACGTCGCCTATCATTAAAATTCGAAGGGAGTCCCCCTTCTGCGGAAGTTGCGTCATATTCTTCATAATGTCCTTAATTCAACGCGCTTTTCTCGGCGCGTTTCGCAAATTATACACCGGCGGTCATTTTAGAAAAGGTATTTAAGCCTTGAAAGCGAGGGGCTTGAGGAATTGAAAAGGGGTTGACGTTGCAATTGTCGCGTTTCTCGGACGGTCTCGCTCAACGTTCGCGAGAAAAAAAACTCCATGGTAATCGAAAAAATTAAAAATTGTCTTTCCTAAAAAAACCAGTTAAGTTTTTTCACCCGGCGCCGATAAGCTTAATAGACGCCTGACGCGGCAAAGAATAACGATTATGAGGCCGCGTTTAGCCGATAACGCGTTGTTCCCCCAGCGCTTTTCGGAACTTCCCCCAACAGGCGTCGCGTAAATCAGCCCCCTGTTGAACAGCAACGCGCGCCGACACGCGCGCATCGAGGACGTCATGAACCAGGAAGTAAACGTATTAGCTCTCGTCAAAGGTAAAGAACGCTATGTATTCCTTTACACCGGCGATAATCGCGAAGAATTAGTTGAGTCGTTTGGGCGCTACGCCTCTGATTCGGAGCTAAGTTTCAGCTGGTACGACGCGGCGGTTATGACGCGTAAAGCCTTGCGTGAAAAACGCGAAACGGAACTTGTCGCGGCGCGGCGCGCAATGCGTCGTTCGAAAGCCGCGCTCCGCGCTAAAACCGATCCTTCCCTCTTCCAGAACATTGCCGATCCCTTCGCGGAAGACGAGATCTGAACGCGTTTTCGTCGACGAAAAACGTCGCGTTAGATATTGCGATCCCGGAAAAGAGCGACTCTTTTTCCGGGCTTTTTTTATACCTATGGTCGAGAAGAGCCTTATGAAGAACGATCCGTCCGAAATCAATCTGCGCGTTCCGATCGAGCGCTTTTTGCGCTATCTTGAAGTCGAACGCAACTACTCCAAGCTGACGCTCAAAAGCTACGGAGAGGATCTCGAAGCGTGGCTCATTTACGAGAAGGAGCTACATTCGGGGACGTGTCCGCGTCCAGACCGGATCGACGCGCCGGAACTTCGCGGCTATGTCTTGGCGATGCACGAGGCGGACTACGCGCGAACGACGATCTCCCGGCGGTTAGCGTCGCTGCGCGGGTTCTATCGTTTTGGCGAGCGCGAAGGCTGGGCGACGTCAAATCCGACCAGCGCGCTCGTGAATCCGCGAACGCGGCGCTCGCTTCCCTTCGTTCTCTCGAAAGAGGAAGTCGAGCGTCTTCTCGACGCGCCCGATCTCGACAATCCCCTGGGAGTACGCGACCGCGCGATCTTGGAGACGATCTACTCCGCGGGGCTGCGCGTGAGCGAATGTATCGGGCTTCGCTTTGCCGATATTCTCGGAGACGAAAGCCTCCTGCGCATTCGTGGTAAAGGGCGAAAAGAACGGCTTGCGTTTCTCGGGCTTTACGCGCGCGAGGCGCTGTGGCGGTATCTTCGCGAGGCGCGTCAATTTCTCGAGAATCAGAAAAGTTTGAAGGAGACGCGTCAATCTCACAAGAACGCGAAAGATTCGAAGAAGACGAGTCAACGCGCGTCTTTCCGCGAGACGCAACCGAAACGCGAGTTGCAGCGTTTTCTCACCGAAAACTTCGTCGAAGGGGAACCTGAGTTTCCGCCGACGACGCTGGAAGAGCTTCGGGATCCCCAACGCCGAGAAAAGTGGGAAAAGTTCTTAGAGGAGCCCCTCTTTCTCAACAGGGACGGAGGCCCCTTGACGACGCGAAGCGTCGCGCGTAAACTCGACGGATATCTGGAAGAAACGGGACTGAACGAACGCGTTTCGCCGCACACGCTGCGTCACTGTTTCGCGACGCATCTTCTCGACTCGGGAGCCGATATTCGCTCGATTCAGGAGCTCTTAGGGCACAAGAATATCGTGACGACGCAAATCTACACGCACGTGTCGACCGAGAAATTGCGCGAAGTTTACGACGTCGCGCATCCACGCGCGCACCTGAAAGATCAAGCGCCCGAGAACGCGACGTCCCCCGAAAGCGCCGAGAAAACCGATTCCGCCTCCGAAAACGAATAAGGGGACGCCCTCGCGGGGATTCCAATACGCCCAAGAGAACCCCTCTATCCGTTTCAAGGCTCCTATTTGTTTGCGATATGGTTTTGAATATCCTCGACGGACGGGAGCTGCTTACTGAAGTTTTCTGGGAGATCGCTCGTTACCTTGTATTCGCTCACCCCGATAGGCTTAGACATATCTTTGAGCGCGTATTCAGCAACGATGTTGTTTTTGCTCTTACAAAGGAGCAGACCAATCGTAGGATTGTCCTGTTCGGACTTCAAAATGCCGTCTACGGCGGAAAGATAGAAGTTGAGCTGACCGGCATAATCGGGCTTAAACTCGCCCGTCTTTAGTTCAATGACAACGTAACAGCGCAGATTGAGATTGTAGAAGAGAAGGTCAATGTAAAAATCGTCGCCGCCCACATTAAGGCGATATTGGTTGCCGAGGAAAGCAAATCCGGTTCCCAACTCCAAAAGAAGCTTGGTAACATCCTTGACGAGAGCCTGTTCAATATCTCTTTCGACCATATCTTCCCTGAAAGGGATGAAGTCGAAAACGTACGGGTCTTTCATAGTTTGCACCGCCAGTTCGCTTTGCGGCGCAGGAAGGCGATTTTCAAAGTTACTGATCTTGTCCGCAATCGCTTGGCGTTGATAAAGCCCGCTTTCAATTTGATGAATCAGAACGCTGTGCGACCAGCCGTTTTCAGCCGTTTTGCGAATATACCACTCTCGTTCCTTGGGCGTTTTTACCTTGTCCAAGATCGCCATATTATGCGACCACGGAATTTGTGCAGACGCCGTCTGCACAAATATCTCGTCCTCGTAAGCGGCCGCAAACTTGGCCATATATTTTAGATTTCTAACGGAATATCCTTTTGCCTCGGGGAAGGCGAGCTTAATATCGGCGGCAAGATTTTCAATGAATTTATTCCCCCAGGACTTACGCTGATTAATAACGCGGCCAATACCGTAATAGAGCATAATCAGCTCTTTATTAACGTTCAAAGTCGCCTTATATTGAGCCTGTCTGATTTCCTGTTTGAGGGTCTGAACCAAGTCCAGATATTCATGATTATTCATCAACATTTTAAATCCTCCACTCATTCCGAGGAAACCCAGAACCAAGAAGAAGCTTTCTGCGGCTAAAAGAATCTTGCGAAGTCTGAAAACCGTCCAACGAAACAGAATAGATTGTTCAAGCGTATTTAGGAGGAGATAGTCGCCCCGTCAACGTATTCTACGCCGTCATGAACGGAAAAGCGGTATGAAGTCTCATGCCGCCCTCAAGAAAACACGATTCCGCCGTTCTATTGAACCGCCTCGGCGCGTCGCTCGCGACTTCCGCCTACGCGTCATTCCCAGACGTCGACGCCGCCGTCGGATTTAAGGACGAAGACGCGCTTATCGTCGTGCGAGAAGACGGCGGCGAGCGCGGAAACGTCGTCCGAGAAATTGGAGCCGTCTCCCAAATCGTCGAGCCATTCCCCGGAGGTCGTGAAGAATCGCAGCGGCGAGACGCGTCGTTTTCCGGACTCGTCAAAGAATCGTCCCGACTCGGCGGCGACAATGAGAGAACCGCGCGTATCGATCGAAATCGGATTCGCGGCGCCGCGGAAACCGATTCCCGCTCCCGGAGCGCGCGTCCATGACTTTTCAGAAAGCCACGCGCCCGTCTCCGGATTGAACGCGTCGATACGGAAGAGTCCGGAGCTGACGGCGTAAAGAACCTTTGCCTCTTCGTCGAAGTTCAAGCAGAAGTATTTGGCGAAGGCGGGCTTCAAGCCGGGGTATCCCCTCCCCTCGTCTGGAGCGCCGACAAGGCAGTCGGCGACGGGCTCCGTCTTATCGTCGTCGGGGCGTTTCTCAAGCTTTTTGAGTGAAAAGCGCCACACGGAATCCGACAGATAATCGGCGACATAGAGCCGATCGCCGTCGCATTCGAGGCCGCGGATATCGGCGTCGGAGCGCGACAAGACGTCGTAAAAATTCCCGACGGCGCCCCTTGCGGCGGTGCGTTCGACGGCGTTGTTTCGGGCATGGTCTTCTTCGCCGACGTTTGAAGAGACGTCCGCGTCTTGATTCGCGCTCTCCGACGGAACGTATTGCTCGAGGGAGAAGCGCAACGCCTTAATTTTCGTAGGATAAGCGAGGAGGAGAAGACCGTTCGAAGGATCTTCCTCTTGCGCGACGAAGTTTATCGCAGAAGGGGCGGCGTTCTCTTCATTCTGCCAAAAATCGAGTTTATTACCCGACGCGTCGTATAGCGCGACGCCCTTTTCGCTCGCCAAAAAGAATTCGTCGTTCCATCCGGCGGCGATCGCGACAGGTCGCGCGTCCGCGTCGGAAACGATCGTGCGCGCGCACCTCAAATTTGGATAGAGTTTGGGCGCCTCAAGAGGCAATTTGGAGCCCGCGTCGGGATGGGTCGTTAAGAGGACGACGACTCCGAAAATCAAAGCAAAGAGAGTTACGGACGCGAGGACGATCCACGTGGAGCGGGGCTTTTCGAGCTTTCCGTCGTCAAAGACGACGCGGTGCGCTTGTCCCTGCGTGTCGGTCCAATAGTGCCGACGTCCGAGCGAAATGTCCTTATCCTTTGAATTATTCTTCATTTTGTTTCCTTCCGCGCAATGGGTCTCCAGAACCCGATTATGGGGGATTATACCCATCATGCGTTAGAAAATCAAGCGCGTCCGAAATTATCGTTTAGAGGCATAGACGCCGCCGCGAGCCCACTGCGCGAGTTCGGGGGACGCGATAGGCAAATTCTTCGCGTCGACGGTCTCGGGTCGATATCGTTTCGCGTCGAGCGCGGCGCGATCCCTTTCGCGCAGGAGCCTCAAAACCTCTTTCGAGGCGGCGCACGCGCAGCGTCGTTGCATTTTCTTCCCTCGAAGGAGGGGAATCGCCAAAACGGCGGCAAATAATCCGAAAAAGAGAGCGGCAAATCCTAAAGTCGCCATAAAAGTAAAAAACGACGTGTCCATAAATCAATCGCTTTCTTGAGCGCTCGACGCGCGTTGCGTTTCGTTTTTCGCGTCGGATTCAATCATATAGTGTGAAAAAGGAGCGACCAACATCGGCTCTTCGCGCGTCGCCAAAAACTGCCAAACAAAGGGGTTTGGCTCGACGACGACAAGAGGTCGGGCAAATGAACCGACGCACAAATAGAAGAGGGTCGCCAAGACAAGAACCTTCCTTGGGGCGTCTAAAGGCAGCCGATCGTCGTCTGCGCAACGCGGATGACGCATCGCCCCGCAACAGGCGATAACCAGGGCGAAAACGTACCATCCCCAGTAATGCGCGTACGCGGCGAGGGCGCACATCGCGATCAAAACGACGACGGATAAGATTCGCGCGCGCTTTCTCCCTAAGAAAGCGTAGGCGACGTGTCCGCCGTCAAGTTGACCGATCGGCAGAAGATTGAGAGCGGTGAGGAGAAGGCCGACCCATCCGGCGATAGCGGTCGGATGGAGGATAATAAAGGGAGCGCCGTTCCCTTCGCCGAGGAAGAGCGTCGCGATCCCCTGGAGGATCAAAGGCGCGTCGAGGAGCGCCCCGCCATTTTCGGGGCCTTGCGCCGAAAATTTCGAGAGCGAGAGACCGACGGCGAGCGCGATCAAAGACGGAATCAACCCGCCGATAGGGCCCGCGACGGCCATGTCAAAGAGCGCGCGACGATTCGGAATAGGCCCGGAGAAACGCATAATCGCGCCCATCGTTCCAATCGGCGGAAGGGGTAGCGGCACGAAAAGAGGGTAATCCGTCCGAATCATGGCGCGTCTGCCAAAGAAAAAGTGCCCCGACTCGTGACAAACGAGAATAATCGTCAGAGGAACCGCAAATTCCAAAGCGGTCGCGACGGAGGAACCGGCATAGGTCACGTATCCTGCGGCAAAAATCGTCAAGAAATTCAGACAGAACGAGATAGCGCAGAGACGGGAGCTAGGCATGGCGCGGAGCTTTTCGCGCCATGCCGACAAAATACTTTTCATAGACGTTTGATCAATGTCTCGTCAACGAACGCGCTCAGATTTCCGACTGGAACTTGAGTTTGCGACCGGTGAGTCTTTCATAAGCTTCAATGTACTTCTCGCGCGTCTTGAGGACGATATCGTCGGGTAGCTGAGGCGGCTCGGAGTTGCGATCCCAGCCCGATTGGAGGAGCCAGTCTCTTACGAACTGCTTGTCAAAGGAGGGCTGTCCTTTTCCGGGCTCGTAAAGATCGGCGGGCCAGAAGCGCGAAGAGTCGGGCGTCATGACTTCGTCGATGAGAATAAGCTCGCCGTCGTCGGTCAAACCGAATTCGAACTTCGTGTCGGCGATGATGATACCGCGCTTAGCGGCGTATTCGCTACCGCGCTTGAAGACGTCGAGAGACTTGTCGCGGAGTTGTTCGGCGATATCGAGCCCGACGCGTTTGACGACTTCGTCGAAGGAAACGTTCTGGTCGTGTCCGGAAGTTTCTTTCGTCGAGGGAGTGAAGATCGGCTCGTCAAGCTTGGAGCTTTCCACAAGACCTGCGGGAAGTTTGATTCCGCAGACCGTCTGCGACTGCTGATATTCCTTCCATCCGGAGCCGGAAAGATATCCGCGCACGACGCATTCGATCATGACGACCTTCGTTTTCTTGCAGAAGACGGAGCGTCCTTCGAAGAGGGAGACGTCGGTTCCCGCGGGGAAAGGGACTTTGGACATGTCGGTAGTGACGACATGATTTTTGACGCCGAGGGTCTCAAACCAGAATTCCGCAGTTTGATTCAAGGCTTTTCCCTTGTCGGGAACGCCGGTGGGGAGAACCCAGTCGAAAGCGCTGATACGATCGGAACAAACGAGCAAGACGTTATCGCCGAAGTCATAGACGTCGCGCACTTTACCGCGCTTGGGCGTCATACCCGGAATCGAGGTCTGCAAAACCACGTTACAGTTCATAGGAATAATCCTCAACACAGCAATGCCTACGCGCGTCGTGCGAACGTCGAGCGACGCAAAGTAAGTCAAATAATTTGCTATTATATGGGGAAAGCCAGATTTAACAATACGGGAGAGTAAACGTCAAAAAGGGCCGCGCAACGTCTCGCGCGGCCCTTAAGAATTAGTTAAACCAATAAGATTCGGAACTTGGCAAATTATCGCAGAGCCAATTCTTCACAAATTGTCGATCAGGAACGAACAATTCGTTGACCGGATCGAGGGACGAAACGTCCTGCCCGACGATGAGAACGGAGTCGTCGATCGTCGCTTGGGTCAACGCCCATTCGATGGCGCGTTTGCGATTTGGTTCGTCGTGGAAAGAATTCTTCGAAGTGAAACCGCGTCGCAAATCTTCGAGGGCTTCGTCCGTTTGCGACTCGGGAAGATTGCCGCTCGTCACCACGGTGACGTCGGCTCCCGCTTCGGCGGCGACCGCTAAGAGTTGACGCTTGCCGCGATCCTTGTCGTTCGGGGGGCAGAGGACGCAGTATACGAGACCGTGGGTAACGGCGCGTAGCGCTTCGAGGGCCGCCGCAAGGGAATGGGGAGCGCTCGCGCGATCGAGGTAAACGCCGAAAGACTGGCCGCATTCGACCTGTTCCATTCTTCCGGGTATATACTCGACGCGTTCGATACCGCGCGCGATCGTGACGAGATCGACGTCCCACGCAATAGCGAGCGCGGCGGCTTCGAGGCAGTTGTAAATATGCTCTTTGCCGATGACCTTGGTGCGCACGGGGGCGGCGTCGGTTCCAGCGACGACGTAGAATGTTTGTTCTCCCTTCTGTCTTTCGACGGGGGTGCCGGAGACGGAGCATGTCGTCGGCTGAATTCCGACGGTGAGGACGGGCTGTTCGATGAGATGAAGAGCGGCGTCGGTAACGCGATCGTCGACGTTGCAAATCGCGATACCGTCGAGCTTGAGGTAATCGAAGACGTGAAGCTTAGCGTTTCGATACGCTTCGACGGAGCCGTGATAATCGAGATGATCGCGTCGAATATTCGTGAGGCAGGCGGCGTCGAACGCGAGCCCGGCGGGCCGATCTTCGGCGAGGGCGACGGAGGAAAGCTCGATAATGGCGCATACACAACCGTTTTCCACCATCGTTTCCAAGACGCTCGCGAGCTTCTCGGGGTCGGGAGTCGTCTCGCGGGTCGGCGCAAGGCGTTTTCCGTCGTAAATACCAAGAGAGCCGATCAGTCCAACGCGCATTCCCGCTTCGGCCAAGACGCCTCCCAAGACGTACGACAAGGAGGTTTTCCCAGCGGAGCCAGTCACGGCGACGAGTCTCATTTTCCGCCCGGGATTTCCGCGCAGGGCCTGACATGCGCGTCCGTAGACGACGCGTGGATTATCGCAAAAGATCGTCGTCAGGACGCCGTCGAGAGCGGAGGCGACTCCCTCGGAACAAGCTCGATCGAGGACGGCGACGACCGCGCCGTTTTGAGCCGCGGTTTTAACGTTTCGAATCGCAAGCTCAGGATCACGATCCAGACAAACGAAGAGACCGTCTCGGAGCTGTTCGTCCGCTTTTACGCCGCAAGATCGAAGCTCGCAATCGTCGACGCCATATCCGTCGAAGTTGTCGAGCGCCGCCGAAAGAGAGAGAGAAATCCCTTCTTTAATAAATGTCGCCATCTGTACTAAGTCCCTTTCCCGATTAACGCGCGCCTTGCCGTCTGAATCGCTCGTCGATCAAAGATCGCCGAAAACGACGAATCAGCGCGACAGCCGCCTGCTCAGTATGACAAGAAACGGAAAACGCGTCAACCGCAATTTCAGGGTCGCGCCTACTGCGGCGCGTCCAACCGAAGGAAAACGTCGGCCAGCAGACCGTAAAGTTTTCCCCCCTTTCCTCAACACGCTCCAAAGCGTCAGTAAAACTTTCCTTAATACGCAATATTTTCTCAAAAATTAGGAAAAAAACCAGAGTTTTTCTTAATTATTCTCCAAAAGTAGCGCAAGAGATCGCATAATAGCTATATATTTCGCGCATGTAAGTCGGCGCAGGATCGTCGACGCGAAGAAATAACCCCTACGTAGACAACTAGGAGACAAAATATGAATCGACGCGATTTTATTCGTCTTGGCGGACTTAGCGCGGCAAGCGCGGCGGCAAGCGGGGCGGTCAACGTTTTGGAGTCTCGAGCGCAAGAAGCGCGGCGAACGCTCCGCGTCGGACTTATCGGCGCGGGCTGGTACGGAAACGTCGATTTATATCATCTGACACAGGTATGTCAGGACGGAACGGCGGCTTGCGATATCGACGTCGTCGCGATTTGCGACGTCGACCGCGACTCTCTTGAAAAGACCGCCAAGAAGGTCGCGGCGCGTCAAAACGGTCGCGAACCGCGCCAATTTTCCGACTATCGCGAGGCGCTCAAAGAATCGAATCTCGACGTCGTTCTCATTGGAACCCCGGATCATTGGCACGCGCTCGTCGCTATCGCCGCGATCGAAGCGGGATGCGACGTCTATCTTCAGAAGCCGATCGGAGTCGACGTTCGCGAATGTCAGGCGATCCTCGCGGCGGCGCGCGCGAAAGGCGCGGTCGTGCAAATCGGCCTTCAGCGTCGCAGCGCCCCGCACCTTATCGAAGCGAAGCGCGAAATTATCGACTCGGGGCGTCTCGGGCGCGTCGGACAAGTCGATATTTACAGCTATTACGGAGGGCCGGGCCCGGCGTTTAACCAAGAGCCGACGGAAGTTCCCGAAGCGTTCGACTTCGATTTTTGGTGCGGTCCCGCGCCGAAATTGCCGTATTATCCCTGTCTTCGTCGCGGAACGTGGCGTCGATTCATGGAGTATGGGAACGGAACCCTTGGGGACATGGGCGTCCATATGTTTGACATGGCGCGATGGCTCCTCGACCTGCGCTATCCTCGTCGCATTTTCTCCGTCGCCGGACAGTATGTTAAGCGTGGCGGGATCTCCAATTGCAGCGACACGCAAACGGTCGTCTTCGACTACGGCGACCTCGAAGTCGTGTGGAATCATCGCACATGGTCGGAACTTCCCGATCCGCGCCATCCGTGGGGCGGGTATTTCTACGGCGAAAACGGGCTCCTAAAAGCGAGCGTCTTTGGGTACGACTTCCGCCGCTATCATTCGAAGGAAACGCAGAGCGTCGACGTCGCGGTCGATAATCCGGCGTATCCCGGCGACAAGACGGAAGAGGGTCTCGAACGTCAATGTTGCGAATCGATTCGGGAGCACATGCGCGATTTCGTGGCGCGTATCGTAGATCGCGGTCGACCGCGTAGCGACGTGGAAGAAGGAGCGATCTCCACAATCTGCTGCGTCTTAGGGAATATTTCCGCCAAGCTTGGGCGCGCGTTGGAATGGGACGAAGAGGCGGGACGCGTGCGCAACGACGACGAGGCGAACGCGCTCCTTGCTAGGGAATATCGAGCGCCATGGATCCATCCCTGAACGAAGCGATCGCGTCGCCGATCGAATCGGCAAACGAATCGCCGGGCGAAGTCGCCGCGTCCTTCCTCTCTGCGCGGCGGCTTCTCCTTATTCTTTTGTTAGTAGCGCTTCTAGTCGTCGGATTCTTCGTCGCGGCGCGTTATTCGCCGAGCGCCATGCGTCGTCGAGCGGAAAACAAGGCGCGCGACGCGATCGGCGCGGCGGTCGAATCGGCGACGGCGCGCGCGAACGCAAACGACCTTGACGGCGCGCTACGCCATCTTTCGACGCGAGCGGTCGCGCTACGCGAGCTCGTCGACTCCAACCGCCATACGACGCAAATCTCGTCCGTCGAATTGCAAACATTCTCCGTCGACTCCCTCGACGTCGAGGCGGAGCCCGCGCGCGCGACGATCTCTCTATCCGTCGTCGCGTCGGGAAAAACGCGCGTATGGCCCTTCCCCACGCCCTTTCCCTTTCACCTCAAAATCGATATTTCCGACGTCGCGCTTGAACGCGAATCGGACGGCGAATGGCGCGCGCTCGACGGTTGCGTCGCGCGCGTTTCCGCGCCGTGACGTCCACGACCCCTGAGGAGACGCTTCTTATGCTGACAAACAACTTGTCGATCTGGGTTTTCATGGCGACGGCATGCGTCGTCGCAGGTTTCGCGCTCAGTCAAGGAACGACGAAACGCGTTTACTTCTTATCCGGAATCGGAGCGGGATTCGTCGTCTTAGCGCTTGGAATTTGGAGCGTCTTTTTTCTAATGACGGACGAGAAACGGATCCGCGCGGTCGTGGAGTCGGCGGCGCAGGCGTTTGAAGCGAACGACGTGGAGAAAGGACTCGGGTATTTTTCGCAAGAGGCGCGCCTAATAAGCAAAGAAGCGCGGAGTCATATGTCAAGCGTGGAACTCGAGCGAGTGAAGATCTCGAATTTCCAAGTGGAAGAAATCAATCGTTATAAGTCGCCGCGGGCGGCGATCGCGTCGTTTCGCTGCGCCGTCCGCGGGAAATGCTCAAATCAATATTGGGGGTCCGGCCCCTTTACAACGCTGATCGACTTCACGTCGGTCGAACTTCGCGAAGAGGCGCGGGGGGAGTGGAAGATCACGGATCGCGTCGTCTTCAAACAAGCGTCCCTTTAGAAGGAGCGTTCGCGATTTTCTTTTCGAGCGCCGCGATTTCGTCGCGCAACTTCGAAGCGGTCTCGTAGTCCTCGATCTTAACCGCGTCGACAAGTAGGTTTCGCAACCTGACCAGAGTCGCGCCAAGAGCTTTTTCGCCCGCATGGCGCGGTCTCTTACCGACATGCTTAAGTTTTCCATGAAGCGCTAAGAAGAAGGGTTCAAGTCTTTCTCGAAAAACGACGTAATCGTGAGCGCAACCGAGGAGCCCGTCTTTTCGGAAATCCTGGAGCGTCGCGCCGCAGCACGGACACGTTTGGAAATCGTCGAGCATGAGGGAATCCGTCGTCTCTTGAAGATCTTTCGTCGAATCGTCGTTGGAGTCGTTTGCAAAAATGTCGTGCTGATGCAAATACTCGTTGGCGTGTTCGTCGCACAGATGGAGCTCAACCTTCTGAGCGTCAATCATTTCAGTAATGTGAAAGGTCGCCTTACGACCGCACTTGTGACATTTCATGTCAGTCTCTTCTTAATAAAACCGCAAGGGAAAAGCGCTCGAGAAGCCCAACGTTCTCAAAGCGTTGTTACTATAATACAAAGAATGAAACGCGTCAAGAGCTTGCCTCGACGCGCGCGCCGAGGGCGTTATAATAGCAAACGTCAACAGAAGGAGCTCATGGAATGTCGACAGAATCCGCCGATCCTCTTTATCAAACGCTCGCCGACGTTTTCGGTTATCGCAGTTTTCGTCCGCATCAGGAATCGATCATCCGCGCGATCCTTGAAGGTCGCGACGTTTTCGCCGTCATGCCCACCGGCGGGGGCAAATCGCTTTGCTACCAGCTTCCGGCGCTCCTTATGGACGGGGTGTGCGTTGTGGTGAGTCCCCTTCTCTCGCTGATGAAAGACCAGGTCGACGCGGCGCAGAAGAACGGAATCAGCGCGGCGACGCTCAACTCGACGACGACCGCCGACGAATGGCGCGCCGTCATGGAAGAACTCGACCGCGGACGCCTCAAACTTCTGTACGTCTCCCCGGAACGGTTCGGCGCGGAACGCTTTCGCGAGACGCTTCAGCGGACGAAACTGAGCTTTTTCGCAATCGACGAAGCGCACTGCGTCTCGCAATGGGGTCATAATTTCCGCGCGGACTACCTGCAACTTGGCGAGATCGTCGATCTTTTTCCGCATTGTCCCGTCGCGGCGTTCACGGCGACGGCGACGGATCTCGTCGCAAAGGACGTAAAGGGCTCCCTAAAGCTCCGCGACCCGTTCTGTCTCGTCGCGTCCTTCGACCGTCCGAACCTCTTCTATCAGATCTCCTATCGCGAAGATTTTCCGCGCCAACTCGTTTCTTTCCTCAAAGAAGTCGAGGGAGAATCGGGGATCGTGTATCGCGCGACGCGTAAGAAAGTCGAAGAGACGACGGAGTTCCTCAAACGCGCGGGTTACAAAGCGGCGGCGTATCACGCGGGCCTGTCGGACGAAGAACGCGCGAGGGTTCAGGACTCTTTTTCGAAGGACGAAACTCCAATCATCGTGGCGACGATCGCGTTCGGCATGGGGATCGACAAATCGAACGTACGTTTCGTCGTACACGGAGACTTGCCGAAGGATATCGAGAGTTATTATCAGGAGACGGGGCGTGCTGGTCGCGACGGCGCGTCGGCGCGTTGCGCGCTCTTTTTCGGGTATCAGGACGCGGCGATCTACCGCAGCTTTTTGGATCAATATGAAGACGAGGAGGCGCGGCGCGCGGCGGAAACGCGTCTCAACGAGATGGTGCGTTTCGCGGAGGCGGACGGGTGCCGACGGGTCAATCTTCTGAAATATTTCGGGGAGACGTATCGTCCGATCGACGTGACGTCGGAAGAGTCGGAACGCGAAGCGCGTCCGGCGACGCGTTGCGGGGCGTGCGACTTCTGCGTGGGGACGACGCCGCGAGTGGACGCGACGATCGACGCGCAAAAGGCGCTCTCCGCGATGCAGCGCACGGGGAACCGCTTCGGCGCGGGATATATCGCCGACGTCTTGACGGGAACGCGCACGGATAGGATCGTCTCCCTCGGTCACGACCATCTCCCGACCTTCGGCGTGGGGGCGGATCGCACGAAACAATACTGGCGCTACCTTATCCAGGCGCTCCTCGTTCAGGGCCTAGCGACGCTCGACGCGGATCCGCGATTCCCCGTGCCGCAAGTGAGCGAGCTTGGGTGGGAAGTTCTCCGCGGCAAGAGGAGCGTGACGATCGTCAAGCGCCCGGAAGGGAAAGAGAAGTCGAAGACGCGCTTTATCCGCGCGTCGTCTGATCCTTATTCCAAGGAGAATCTATCGCCGCGCGACCGCGCGCTCTTCGAGGCGCTGCGTCTCAAGCGCATGGAGATCGCGCGAGCGGAAAACGTTCCCCCTTACATTGTTTTTTCGGATAAATCGCTCGTCGACATGGCCTGTCTCAAACCGCGCACAGACGAAGATTTCCTTCTCGTGAGCGGGGTCGGTCGCACGAAACTTCGCAGTTACGGATCAGAATTTATGGAAGCGATCGAAGAATTTCTCGAAAGTCGCCAGTAAACCGTTCCGGGAACGTAACGGTCGTAACGTTCCCGGCGGTTGCTAAATTAAAAAATATATTGGGAGTATGTAGCCATAGACGGCGCAATCTGTTAGAATAAGGTAGATTGTCCAGCTATTTCTGGGATTCGTCCCGGAAGTTTCATTAACTAAATCTAGTTTATGTCGTTTTACGCATAAACTCCGTCAGGCGCGTCGTTCGCGTCGACGGATTCAAGAGGAAACTCACCATGTTAGGATTTTACAACTACACGGTCGCCTTGACGTACATCGGAATGCTCGTGGCGTTCGCGGGCGTAACCTTCGCGATGGACGGTAAAACGCTTGAAGCGCTTTTTTGCCTCATGTTGGCGGGAGTCTGCGATATGTTTGACGGCAAGATCGCGTCGACGATGGAACGGACGAAACAAGAAAAGCGTTTCGGGGTTCAGATCGACTCGTTGAGCGACCTCGTCAGTTTTGGGGTGCTTCCGGCGGTCATCGTCTACGCGACGTCTCCGGACGGCAAATTCACGCACGCAATCGCCGGTTTCTACCTTCTTTGCGCGTTGATTCGTCTGGCGTGGTTCAACGTCAACGAAGAAGAACGGCAAGACGCGAGCTCGGGGCCGCGCGAATCGTATCTCGGGCTTCCGGTGACGACGTCGGCGTTCTTCCTTCCGACGCTCCTTGGGGTCGGCTACCTTCGCGACTGGGAACTTGCGACGATCGGCACGGCGGTTCTCGGAGTCATGGCGCTCGCGTTCCTGACGCCCTTCTCGTTGCGGAAACCGAAAACTGCGGGAATGGTCGGCATGTTAATGTTCGGCTGTTTTGAATTACTCATCCTTCTTACGGGAATTAAGAAATGAGCGGCACGTCCCCAGTCGTCGATTTCCTCTACGGGAACGCGCTTGGTCGTCTGATTTTAAAGGCGATTCTTGCGAGTCACGCGGATAAAATCGCGGTCGCGTTCCTCTCCTCGCGCCTCTCCAAAGGGCAGGTGAAGCGCTATGCGAAACGCAACGGAATTGAAATGTCGGACGAAGAGCTCGACAAATTTCGCACGTTCCGCGAATTCTTTGGACGCGCGCGCGAAAATGAAGTCGATCTTACGCCAGAGAGGCTTATCAGCCCGTGCGACTCGCGCCTGAGCGTCTTCCGTCTCGACGAAAACGCGGGCTTCGACATTAAGAAGGCGCGTTACGCGCTCTCGGATCTTTTCCAAGACGCGGAGCTCGCCAAAGAATTTCAAGGGGGCGACGTCCTCATATTCCGCCTCTGCCCCTCCGATTATCACCACTACTGCTACATCGACGACGCGTTCCAGGGCCCGAATCACATGATCCCCGGCAAGCTCCACAGCGTTCAACCGATCTGCTGCGAAACGTACCCCGTTTACGCGCTCAACCGTCGATGCTGGACGCTCCTTGAAACGGAACATTTCGGACGCGTCGTCCAGACGGAAGTCGGGGCGCTCGTCGTCGGCGGAATCGTGAATCCGAAGGAAAACGTCCGCGTCAAAAGAGGCGAAGAAAAGGGACGCTTTGACCTTGCCGGCTCGACGATCGTTCTCTTCTTCCAGAAAGACAAGATTCGCCTGCGTCCCGAGCTCGTAGAGAAGCTTAAGGACGGCGAAGTCCAAGTCAAGTACGGCGAATGGATCGGGAATCAGTACGGCGCGGAGTGATTCGCGCTCCGCGCAAGATCTTTTGCGAAGCCGCGTTCAACGCATGAGTTGGGCGCGACTCTTATCTAAGACGACGCGGGAAAGTAGGAGCCCGCGTCAAAGGCGCGATTTTCGTTTGGGAGGCTGATAACCGCGACGCAACGTTATCTTTGACGACTCAAAGGAGGAAAATCAATGCAAGAACGTTATTTCTATTGTTCCCACTGCGGAAATATCGCCGTGAAAGTCAAAGACGCGGGGGTTCCTCTCGTCTGCTGCGGAAGCCCGATGACGGAACTCGAAGCGGGGGCGGTCGACGCGTCTCTCGAAAAGCACGTTCCCGTCGTCAAGCGCGAAGGGAACGTCGCGACGGTTCAGGTCGGCGAAACGCTCCATCCGTCCCTTCCGGAACATTACATCGAATGGATCGCGCTTCATACGCGTCAAGGGATCCAGCGTCAGGCGCTTGAGCCCGGCGCCAAGCCGGAAGCGCGTTTCGCGCTCATCGACGGGGACGAAATCGAAGCGGCTTACGCCTATTGCAACCTTCACGGTCTGTGGAAAAAATGACGGTTTCGCATATCGCTAAGAAGAAATTTACGCAAGAGGGCGTCTAGCGTTCTTTTCATCGATCGGTTCTTTCTCGGGGAGCGTTCATATATCGAGCGATCCCCGAAAAGCGTAAAAGCGCGACCTTTTCCGATCGGCGTAAATATCTCGTCCTGTTCACGGGGTCGCGACGCCGTTTTGCAATTCTTCCGACCAGCGTTGAAAAGATAAACGTTAAATTCGCTCACCGGAAGTTTATGGGGTAGAAAGGTTATTTGCATGGTTGAATGGACGGAATGTTCGCTTGAAGAAATTGGTGAAATTATTGGAGGAGCTACGCCTTCGACAAAAAGAGAAGACTATTACGGGGGCTCGATTCCTTGGATTACTCCAAAAGATTTGTCTTCCTTTGAGGGGCGATTCATTTCAAGGGGAGAAAGAAATATCACCGACGAAGGGTTTAGGTCTTGCTCAACTAAAATGTTACCTAAAGGCGCCGTCCTCTTCACGTCCCGCGCACCTATAGGATATGTTGCAATCGCCTCCCAAAGTGTTTGCACTAATCAGGGATTCAAGAGTGTGGTTACTAATGAAAGGGCTGATCCGCTATTCGTCTACTATCTTCTAAAACATAATAGAGAATATATTGAACGTTTGGGAAGTGGAACAACTTTTAAGGAAGTCTCAGGTAAAGTGATGCAATCCGTCAAGGTACGCGTTCCTCAAGACGTCCATTATCAAAAAAAAATTGCTTCCATCTTAGATTCTCTCGATTCTCAAATTGAAACGAACAAACAGATAAACGATAATTTAGCGGCTTAAAGCTGGACGTCTGAAACGTCGATTTCACCGGACATGAGTTTCGGAAGAAGGGTATCTCTGAGACGGGTTAGT
>SFIW01000009.1 GCA_004556055.1 Planctomycetaceae bacterium | reverse complement strand
CCAACCGCTCTCGCCTAGGAGCGCGCGCGCCGCAGGAAGTCCGTTATTGATATCGTGATAGTTTTGAACCGCCAACCCAAGCTGCTTGAGGTTGTTGGTACACTGCATACGGCGAGCCGCCTCGCGAGCCGCTTGCACCGCGGGGAGAAGAAGTCCGATAAGGATACCGATGATGGCGATAACCACCAGCAATTCAACAAGAGTAAAACCCTCGCGTCGAAGATTGAATCTCATAGATAATACACTCCGTAATAAGGGCGCGAAAATCGGAGTCCTTTCCAAAGACTCCGTCTTGCGCGCCGCGCTAATGCGTCCCCAAACGAAGCCGCGCCCTCTATAACCAAGCGCGACATGCCGACGTCGACATTAACGCAATCCCAAATTCAGTTGCATTGCGCAAGCTCTAAAGGGGGGAGCAAATATGATCCCCTTTTCAGAACCGTCGCGGACAAACTTCGCTTAATCAAAAAGATTTCGAAGGGTAAGAAGAAAAAGATCCGTTGCGAAGAATCATTTCTGAACCTTCCTAATCTCCTTTCTCGAAATTTCAATCCACAGTTACGACCCACACGTCATTCCCCTGCGACCAACTAAAATTTCTCAAAAGCAACAGTTAATCCGTTTCTACGGGAAATCGTTCCAAAATTTATTTTTCATCCCGCTTTTTTCTTTCAGCTGTTGGAATTATATTACTGTTTAGAATAATGCAAGAGACAATTCACCCTAAAAAATGCGGAGTTTTGGCAAAACCAAGAAATATCTAAAAATTAAACTGTATTACTTTTTTTAATCTGTACGACGACAATAATCGAGATAGAATATTGTTCTTTTTAGTTTCAGAAAGTCGCGAACTCCATGAAAAGGTATTCGCGACATCCAATCTTGCGAAAGACGTCGTTATAAATTGCCGCGAGACTTCAAAGATTACCGCGCGCGAGACTTCAAAGATTACCGCGCGTTTTTTCCCAAAGGGCGCGGCGGTATCGTTCCGCCTTTTCACGATACTCCTCGGGAGGATTCCACTCTTTTGAGCGTTGAAAACGCTCCAATCGCGCCTCAAAGTCGTCGGATAGAAAAATCGCGTTTCCCCCTGCGGCGAGCGCCTCTCCGCGCGTCGTTTCGACTCCGCCGCCAAACGTCTCGTCCCCTTCCGTCGCCGCGTTCGAAAGGATCGTCCCCGTCTTTGTCCCCTCCGTTTTGCGTTCCTCCTTCGCCGTCTCGAGCGCTTCGTCCGGCGCGTCGGCGAGAAGTTCCCCTAACTCGGAGTCCCTCTCCAGCGCCGTAAGAGTCGACGAGAGTTCCCCTTGCGTCTCCTCTTCTCCGCGCGACGAATCCGCGACGGCGACAGAAGCTTCAACGCCCCCCGGCAAGTCGACGGGAACGTCGTAGACAGCCTCGCGAAAATCTCCAAAGGTCAGACGCGCCGCCAGCGCTCGCGTCGGCGCGGAGACGTGCGCGTCCGCCGATTCGTCGTAGAGGGGCCTCGTTCGTCGACGCGCGTCGAGGATCGTCGTCGTCATGCCCCAGCGCTGCGCTTTCGCGTTCTCCATCGCCAAATCGAGCGCCGATTCCTCGCGCCCGACGTACCCCTCCGCAAGGGTTGAGTCCGCGCCGAATAATAGCGCGTCAAACCCCGATTCTGCGGCGCAACTCGCCGCGAAGGTCATAAACTCCAGCCCGTCTTCCCCTTCAAGACGTTCCGCAAGATCTTCGAAGCCCTTGATCGCCGACGCCGCCGACGCGCGCCGAGCCGTCGCGCGTTCCAGAAAAGAAGCGACTTCCCCAATCTTTTCCTCCTCGATTGGAGACGCCCCCGCGCGATTCGAAAAGAGATCCCGCGACCGTTCGTACAACGCTTCGTCCTCCGCGCGCAGATCCCGAAGCTCTTGACCCAGTCGCCACGCGTCGGTCAAAATACGAAACGCGATCGCCTCCTCCGCAAAGCGTTCGCGCAGCGCTTTGGCGACGTCAGTCGCGCTTTGGCGTTCCTCTGAGAGTCTTTGCGCGTCTCGTGCGCGCGTCGCGTTCGTCAACGCCTCAATCAACGCGGCGCGCGCCTCTCGCGATTCCTCGCAATACCGCGCCAACGTCGCGGCGCGACGACGCGTCAAGAGAGCGCGCGACGCCTCGCCGACGTCAAACGGCTCTTCGCGCGTCGCGTCGCGAAGCGCGGCCGCCGACGCGCGACACGCTTCCCCAGACCGCGCCTTGATCCCCGTCTCGCCGTCGAGCCCCGTCATTATCTCGCGCGTTAGGTTTGCCGCGAGCGCGATATCCCCATCCTCTCCCCCTTCAAGCTCTTCGACAAGAGCGTCCGCAAGCCCCGTCAAACGCTCCAAATCTTCGCACAACACCGCCGCGCACGCAAACGCGTCCTCTTTATCCCCTGCGTCAAAGGGCGAGGGCTTCTCCTCATCCGCGCTCTGCGATTGAACAAGGGGCTCTTCGCTTGTCCCCGTCGACGCTTCGGAAAGACGAGTTGGAGCCGCAGGCAATGGCGCTTCGCGCGAAGAAGTCGAAGTCGCGACGAAAGAGGCGCCGACTCGCGCCAAAAGGAGACCGGTAAGGATTGCGGCGAGTAGCGGCAGAGCCCCGCGCGAACGCGTCGCGCGCAGAAGAGAACGCGAGTCGACGCGTTCGGCGTAAAGGACGGCGTCGATTTCATCTTGAGAGACGGCGCGGAGACCCGCGACAAGCGCGTCGGCGCGACGCGTCGCAAGCCCCAGCATCGCGTTTTGCGCGGAAAGGCGGCGCGACTCGTCGTCAAGGGTCGCGGATAAAACGCCCCCTTCTTCAGGAAAACGCGTTTCAAGTCGTCTCGCAACGCGGCGAAGATCAGGAGTTTTTCTCAAGAGTTGAAGAAAAAAGAGGATGAAAAGCGCGAAAAAGACGCTCAGACCGACGCATACGGCGAATGTCAAAGAAAAACGCAAGGATACGCCAAGGGCCGCAAGTTCCGCGACAAGAAAGACGCTAAGCGCGATAGCTCGCGTCCGTCTCCTCAACGCGCGGGCGCGGATCGCGGCGAGTTCTTTCCTGAACGTGTCGCTCTTTGTCTTCGCGTTTTGTATCGTCATTACTGCGCGCCTTCCATTTGCCGACGCCCCTGCGCCGCTTCATCACCAGTTTAGCAAAAATAAAAAATCTAGGCAACCCTTTACAGAAAAAATCATTTTACGCTTTATTCTTTCACCAAAAAATCCGATATAATCCATAAAGTCGTTTTATCAAACGTCGCGCGGCGGCATGAGGTCGCCGCATAGAATAGTTATTCGAGGGATTGAAGATGACACGTATCGACGACCGCGTTTGCCGCCGTGAAACGGCGCGTAAGAGAGCCGTGCGAGCAGCTTTAAGCGTCGCGCTTGGTTTTTCAATGTTGGTCGGCGCGCAAGCCGCGCAATACGACTATCCGGCTCAGGTAGACGCGCAACGTCAATATCAGGCGGCGCAACGCCAGGCGACGCAGTCGCGTTCCAACGGCGCGTCCTCCTCGCGTACCCCGATTCTCTCCGGGCTTTTCAACAATCAAGGGGGAAGCGCGCAAGAGGAAAGCGTCGAACCTCAACGCATCGGCCTTCTTGGGGGCAAACCGCTTCTTCCGTCCCTACGCGGTTCCTTCGAGCCTAAACCTCAGACCAACGCTCAATCGACGCCGCGCGCGGCGCGGCAACCTTCGCCGCGCGCCATGCCTCCTTACGCCGCGCAAAGAAATCCCGCGCAGTCGCGTCCAGGCGTCGATCCGAATCAGGCGTTTCATTCGCGCGCTCAGCATCTGGGAGTCACGGCGGGAGTCGCTGCGGAATCGCGACCCGCGAATCCGTCGGGAGCCGCGATCCTTTCTCAGGCCTCGGCAAATCCTCAAGACGCCAACGAAGCGCTCTCCAAACTCCCGTGGGATCTCTTCCCCGCCGAAACGCGCGAACGTCTCGAAAAACTTGCGACAAGACCGACGATGTATCGTCGCCTGCCGATGGCCGGATGTCGCTGCAATCCCGAGCTTTTCGACTTCTTCCTCACCTATCCCCAAACGATCGTCGAACTTTGGCGATCTATGGGATATGAAGAAATAACGATGGCGGAAATCGGGCGCGGACAGTATACGATTAGCGAAAAGGGAGGGTCTAAAGGAACGCTCACGATTCTCTACCAGACGTCGGAACTCGCCGTCGCGCATGTGACGGGAGTCTATCGCGGCGCGGGGCTTATTCGTCCGGTAGAAGGGGAGGCGCTCGTGGTTCTTCAGACGCGTTATACGGAAGACGCGTCGCTCACGCCCCTCGTGATTTGCCGTCTCGACGCGTTCATTGATATTAAGAATCCCGGCGTAGATCTCCTGGCGCGAACCTTCACGCAGGCGCTCGGCAAGATCGCGGACTCGAATTTCCAACAGACTCTCGCGTTCATCGACAGCGTCTCGCAAACAGCGGAGCAGGATCCGCAACAATTCGCGGGCGTCGTCGCGCAACTGCGAGGGCTTCCAACGGACGCGCGTCGCGCGCTTCTATATAAGACGCGGCAGCTCGATATGCAAAAGCGTCTTCGTATGCGCGGCGAACTGCCAAACTATATGCTCTTAGCGAAAGCGAACGACCCGAATCCCGGCTACGCGAGAATCCTCTCGCGCGGGGCGAATCAAGTCGCGCCTCATAGTTCAGGAATCGACGCGTCGTACGCCTCTTCCGTCGCGACTCCGTCGACGAATCGCGCGCGATCCTCGGCGAAGAGCTATGAAATCAGCGCAGAGGACTTTATGGGGAACGACTTCTCCCTCGCCGACGACGAATCCTATGACGGCGGCGATTGGAGCGACGACGAGCACATCATGACTGGAGACGCGTACCTTGCGACTCAATCCCAGGGTCGTTCGAGCTCGACTCCCTCGCTCGCAAAACTCAAGTCGATCCCTTCAACGAATTCTCGCGCAATGGCGCTCCTTTCTGAAAGCGAAGAAGAAAACGAGCTTGGCGTCGACAGTCTTCTCACGACGGACGAACCTGCGGAGATCGAACCCCTCGCCGTATCGAGCGACGACGAAGACTTCGACGTTCTCGCTGCGGACGAATCCCTCGCTATCGCGATTCCTCTCGAAATCGCCGGGGGCGCCTCGGAAAGTGAAGAAGTCGCGGAGATTACGATCGACGACGACGGCGTGCCCATTCTTGACTTCAACGTCGACGAAAATGACGACGCGGAAGACGAAGACGAAGACGACGCGTCCACGATCGTCGCGCTGCCCGATTCTCTCGAAGAAGCTGACGGCTCCGACAACGAATCCGACGCGCTTATTCTCGACGAGATTCCAGACGCGACCGAAACCCTCCTCTCCACTGCCGACGACGGCGGCGAAGAAGACGGCGGCGACGAAGAGTCCAATACGGAAAACGACGCCGACTCAACCGACGACGAAGCGGACGAGTTCCTCCCCGTCTTAAGCGAAGAAGACGAAGAAGAGTCCCAAATCTCGCAGTCCGTCGAGTCCTTCTCGGCCCCGCGAGAAACCCCCGCGTTCAAGTCCGTCAAGTCGGACGACAAGAAAACGGCCAAAGCCGACGCCAACGGCTGGACTGTCTCTAACCTTTCCTCCGGCTCCCTGAACGCGATTAAGAGCGTCCCCCCGACGCCTGCGGCGAGCGACCAAAAGGAGGCCCCGAAAGTCGCTAGTCGACCGGTTACGCTCAGATATACGCCTCCCGTCGACGCCTCCAATCAAGGCTCTCCCGTCAAGACCTTCGCCCAAATCAACAAGGCGGACGACGGAGAACGCGTCGCCACCTATCGCTGGACTCCCGTCCCCGGCGTCTTTGTCGCTAAGACGGCGGCGGTAGAAACAACGGACTCCGGCGATTCGAAAGTGGAAAAACGATAGTATCTGATCCGACGAAATAGGGCGCGGTCTCAAACCGACGCCCTTTTTCTATTGACGCAATCGTCAAACCATATAAAAAAGCGGAGGCGCGACAAACGCGTCTCCGCTTCTAACATTGACATTCCATTTTAGCGCTCAGAGATATCAGGCCTTTTTATAGCCGCACTTCGGGCATACGCCCTTTTCGTTGAGCGCGATTCCGCATAACGGGCAGCGATCGATCGACTTGTCGACCGAGTATTCCTGGGTCGCCGCGTTGACGCCGCTCGTGAAGGTGAGTTTCGCGATGTTGAGCTTATCCTTCAGGAGATCGTAGACGATCTTGATCATTCCTTCGACCGTCATCGTTTCCTTCGTCACGACCAAGCGACATTCGGGATAGGCGGTCGCGAGTTCGGTCTTGAAGGCGGGGCCCTTCATCTTATTCGTCGGCGCTCCGTTCTTGATTCCCTGCTTCTCGTAGACGTCCAAGATCGCGGGGAGAAGAGGATCGTCCTCGCGAAGAACCAGCGCATGATCGAAGTTCTTCAAGACGTCCCACGCGGTCTTCTGAATCTCGTTGCAAGGGAAAACCATGTTGACGCCCGGTTCGACCGAGTCTTCAACTTCGATCGTCAAAACGCCGGTGTGGCCGTGAAGGTACTGGGCCTCTCCTTTGAAGCCATAGAAACGATGGGCATACTGCAAATCCAATTTAGTGATACTTCTCATTGGCGTCTCCTTACCAAACTAAGTTGAGGGCAATTGCAAACCTCGCAATATTCCTCGGTGGAGTGATGCGGATGATTCCGCTATACGTTTGTTAAGAGAAATTCTTACGAATCCCTATCAACAATAAATATCATATAGTATAAAGTATCAATTGTCAAGGAATTTTCTACGATTTTTTGGGAAATCCGCTTTTCACCTCGTCGTCATTCGGGAAGAGGAAATCTCTCGCGGATGAATTCGCGCGTAATCTTCCTCTTTTCTCCTCTTTTCTCGCCGTCAATCGTTTGACGGTACGCTTCGAATTCGTCCCCCGAATAGGTCTTTCCATGCCATAGCGCGTACGGTTTCGACTCGTCGTCTTGCCAATAAATATTGTTCTCCATCTTCGGTTCCTCGGGAGTCCATTCCTTATCGTTGCGCACGAGGGAATCGGTCGCGTTGACGAAGTAATTTCCGACGATCTGGAAATTCGTCGTTTGCGCTTCGTTGCTATAAATCATAAGGCAACGACCATTTGGATCGCGTCGCTGAACATGTCCCCAACCATATCCGGCGTCGAGACACGCGTTTCCGGCGAAGACAATATCCTGCGTCTTCGATTCGGGGCCGCGATTCCAGTATTCGAAGGAATACTCGCAGTTCCAGATCAGATTACCGACGTAGACGATGTTCCTTTCGACGTTGACGCCGCTCCCCTGATTCGTCAAAGCCGCGTCGTAAACTTCCCAGATTCGATTGTTGAGAACCTTGTGATCCTGCGCGTCGGACCAAAATTCAATACCGTTTCCGAATCGCGTGCGTCGTCCCTTGCCCCCTTCGAGATATTGATCGCCGCCGCCGATCCAGGAGATATCGCAATTCTGAATCACGCAGCGCTGATTTCCGGAACCGCCAAAGCCGTGCGCCGCTCCGTAACGCAAATCAAGACCGTCAAAGACGGCGTCCGTCACGCCGGAAAGATTAATCACGTGGATCATTCGCGCCGCTTCGAGGGTTTCGTGCGCGTCCGCGGGATTCTTCTCCGAGTAATACCATACGCGTCCGTCTTCGCGATCATACATGAAGTCGTCTTGCGTCGTGAGTTCGTCGCGCGTCCATTTCTTAAACGCCGCCTTATTTCCGTCGAGGATGATATTCCCGACGTCGGGAGTCAGCTGCAGTTCGTCGACCTCGATTTCTTCGACGTTAAAGTTCCTAAATTCGAGAACCGTTCCTTCTTCGAGTTTGCCAAAATAGAAGGTCACGCGACCGTCTTCGGCGGTTTTAATAAAAGTCGTGTCGAGTTCGTAACGCGCAAATTCTTCGCCAATCTCGGTTTTACCATTCGTCGCGCCGTACGAGGACCACGGAGCGCCGCTCTTCATAAAAGAAACGGAATAATTCGCGGGCTTATTCGCGCGCGCTTCGAAGGAAAGTCGCCATTGTTTGCCGTTCTCGACGGCAAAGGGCGCGTACGTCCACTGAATATGATTCGGAGCCGTTCCCGCGCTAAGAACCTCGATTCGATACGTTCCGTCTTCTATCGACGTCTTCGTCTTCGCGTTCCCTTCGTTGTGCATACCCCATTTTTCGATATCGATTGCAAGCGTCGCGGGGCCTAAAACTCGAGTCTCTCGAGGTCGCGTCGCCCAGAGATTCTCCCCCTCTTTCAACCAACAAGACGGATCCGCCAACGACGTCGAACGCCAGAAACTCGGCTTCTCGCCTTCCCCGTAGCTCGTGTAAAGAATCGGCTTGCCGACTTCTCCCGATCGCGGCTGCAATCCGTCGCGCCATACGCAGCCTTTTTTGAACTTAACGACGTCGCCCCCTTGAAGTTCCTTGGCGTCCGAGACGCGACCGAGGGTGCGCCACGCCGTCTCAGGGGAGGTTCCCGCGGCGCGATCGTCCCCATTTTGCGAATCGACGAAGTAATCAGTCGCCGACGCGACCCCGATTAGGAGCGGCGCTAGGAACGCGGCTAAGAAAGCGCGTGTCAATCGTTTTGTCATTTTGGAACCTCCTCGAAGCAGTCATAAAAAAACGCCCAAGCGCGCGAGCGTTGGGCGTCGTCAAATCCTAGTCCTTCCCCTGCGAGAACCGCGCGCGTCGCAATTATACCTGCGCGGCGACCTTAAATCAAGGATGGGTAAAGTTTTTCTAAATTTTACAGTTTGAAGTTGAAGACTTCGCGGCAAAGTCTTATGAGACGCTGCAAGAGCGTCTGAGGCTTCGCCTTAATTTTGCATTTCGCGGTCATTCCGACGCTCATGCGTTCGTCGTCGTTATCGAGATCGACGCGCACGCGATATGCGCCGCTTTGAGGACGTTCTAAGCCACCTTCCGCCGTCTCCGTCGCGACGGGCCCGCCCCCTTTCACGGAGAGCTGGTACGGGACGGACTCCATCGTCGTCCCTTCCACGTCGTCATGCGACGCGACTTCGGCGATAAGCGTCTCGGAGGGGCGTTCCGTCAATTTGATCTTGACCTTCTGACCCGGCTGGATAAAGTTGATCTTCGACTGGTCGACGACGATAATCGCTTCCAATTTACGCGGATCCCCGACGCTACAGATGTGCGCGCCCGGTTCCAACGTCGTGTTCAAGTTCCATGCGAGAAGCGGGGTGCCGTCCCAAACGGGGAGCGCGGCGGAAAAATCGTTCGGACGCTGCGTTTGCGCCTCGCGATCAACGCGCCAATAGGGCGAGACGACGACTCCGTCGAGAGGCGCGACGAGGGTGAGGCGTTTGCGCTCCTCCTGCATCGCTTCGATCGAGCGGCTTAGACCTTGATAGCGCGCCGTGCTTTCTTGCAGACGCGCGACCGCGTCTTGGTCGTTCCCCATCTGCCGACACATTTCTATTTCCGCGCGCGTTTCCCGAAGCTGGCCTAGAAGGTCGTTCAACTCCGCGTCAAGTTGCGGGTTGCGCAAAACGGCGATCTTGTCCCCCTTCTGAACGCGCTGTCCTTCTTTCACGAAGACTTCCTGCAAAACACCCCCGGACTTCGGCGAAAGAACGTTCGCCGTCGTCGACTCGTCCGAACGAAGTTCCAAGACTGCCGGCGCGTAAATCGAGTACGGAAAAGGAATAAAACAAAAACCTGCTATCAGACACAAAAGGCCCGCAAGCGACGGATAAAAATGCTTCTTTTTCACTTTATATATGCGTCCTGGAACCCAGAAAAATTTACATATCTTCCACAACGGCAAACCAATAAGACCGTAGAGGGACATAGCCGCGATTATCTGCGCCAGAACCTTGAGCCCGTAAGCGTCGAAGAATCGGTAGACGAAGAAAAGAATCGACGCCGTAACGACCCAGCGATAGAGTCCGGACGCGACCGTAAAGAGCGCGAACCACACCTGATTACGCTTCGGCAAGAAAGGATCGTCGGGGGGATCCATCCCCAGGAACCATTTCGACGCCTTCTGAGTCATCGCCTTCGACGCTTTCTGACGAAGGTTCGGAATCTCCAAAATATCCGCGAGGATGTAGTAACCGTCGTAACGCAAAAGCGGATTAAGGTTGAACACGATCGTGCTGACCGACGACAAGAACATGATGTTCAAGCAAAGGTAGTGCAGCATATTGTCGTTCGTGAACCACCAAATCCACGTGCAGATCGCCGCAAGCGTACACTCGACAAAAACGCCCGCGACGCCGATCCCAGCGCGCTTCCACTTATTGGGCAACATCCATGAGTCCGAGACGTTGCAATACAAACAGGGGGTCAACACCAGGATCATGACGCCGAGCTCGTGACACTCCCCGCCAAGGACTTTACAGGATAACCCGTGACCAAACTCGTGCAGAACCTTCGTAAAGAAGAGGGTCACGCTTAGGAGCATGATATTCCCCGGCCCGAAGAACTGCTGAAACTCCGGCAACTTCGCGCGGAAATGGTCGAACTCAATCCCGATGAGGAGGAGCGCCGAGAGCATGAGAAGGAGACATCCCACAAGAGTTACGGGATGGAACATCCACCGCACGTAGGGAAGGAGCCAGTCGAAAAAGCGGTTCGGGTCGACGCCTTTGAAACGGATCGCCAAGATGTTGGAGCATTGTCCCAAAACCTCTTGTCGCCTTCGCTTTTTGCGCCTCTTGAGGAGTTCGTGCCCCTGGTCGGGAACGCCCGCGACGATCAAGTTCGACTGATGAAGCTGTCCGACAAAGCTTTGAATTTCCTCAAGGGTAATCTTTTGAGGAGGGAATTCCGCCTCAAATTTCTCCTTAATCGTCTCTAAAGACTGTTTGCCGTCTAAGTTCTTGAGAATAAAGTATTCCTCGTCCTGAAAACGAAAGTATTTCAACCCGATCGGATCTTTAACGATCCAATAAGATTTCCCAAGATAGTTCGACCGCCTTGCGGACAGGTCGGTGCGCGCGTAGACCTGTAGAATACGCTCCGCGCTAGAAACTAAGCTGTCCGCTAACGACGCCATGTTTCACCGTTTATCCTTTCCGTCACTCTTCTTCGCGCGCTCATCGGATAGTCACCGTGACGAGCGCGCCGGGATTCAAAAGCCAATATCCGGAGTCGGTCAGCTTGTTGGCGACGTCCGCGTAGAAGTAATAGTGGCCTGATTCGACAATCTGACGCACGTAGACGATCTTGCCGGGGAGAGTCTGCGGTTCGAGGCCCGGTCGCGTCACGGTAATCTCGCACGCCTTGCCGTCGATCGCTTCCGGAGCGTAAAGATCCGCCCGGATCGCGCCCGTCACTTGCACTTTATCGAGGCGCAAGATGCGCACGACGGGGTCTCCTTCGCGGAGCCACTGCCCTTCGTTCTGCATGACGTCGTCGATAATTCCGTCGATCGGGGATCGGAATTTTCGGTTGTTAATCTGCACGTCGGCGGCGTTGACGCGCGCTTTCGCGACCTTAACCTTCTCTTGGTTGACTTCGAGGTCGTACTTCGCTTTTTCGATCGATTTCGACGCGCGGATCCATTCGTAATACTTTTCCTGAACTTCCTCGGGAGAGACGGCGCCGGGCATTTCGTCGTTGAGAGAGCTCGCGCGTTTATACGACGCCTGGGCGACGCGCGCGGCGGCCTCCGCGACTTCGACTTCCAACGTCTTCGCCGCTTCCTTCTCCGCGACCAAGAGCTCTTGCGTCGCGACAATGCGATCCTGCGTCAACTCGTCGTCTTGAAGTTTCCCCAAAACGTCTCCTTTGCGCACCGCGAGTCCGCGACGCAGCGTTTGACGCTTCGTCGTTCCGTCCTCGCCAAGAACCGGCTCCCCGTCGGCGTCGAGCTCGCAGAGTCCCAATTCCGCAAGAAGCCCCTGCCCGTTCGCGCTGATCGTCGCTTCGAATCCTTCCCCCATCGGAATCTCAACCTTCGCGTTGCGCACCACAATGTCGCCGTCCGCGTTTTCGGTCGACTCGGGGGCAAGATTGTTGCCGGGAACGAGAGGGACGGGGGAAGAGGTTTGGAGCGTGGACGTTTTAAGCGCGGGGCGAAGAGTTTGCGTCGACGCGTCGATCGATTCGCGCGAAAGCGGGGCGGGGGGCGTCAGAAGCGTCTTTTCGAGTTCGTCGACGGCGCGTGACGAGGCGCTAAAAATCGGCGCGCAGAGCGTCGCCGCGACGGTTGCAATCCAAAGCTTTTGTTTCATTTTTTCGTTCGATCTATTGCAATGACGATGAGTCGATTATTTAAAAAGGAGTCGGGACGACGTTACTCAAACCAGAAGAAGACAGTCTTTTGAAGGAACGCGACGACTTCGTTAAAGAGGACGTATCCGAGCGCTCTCTTTCCGCAGTACACCTTTGCGGAAACGCTCGCGCCGGGGCGCGTTCCTTCGGGCAAATCCGTCGAGTCGATCGTCGCGCGAATCAGGACGGTCGTTTCTTCCGTGCCGCGATTTTCCGCGCGATCGTGCTCTTCGACGACGGTCGCGTCGTAATTCTTCGACGGGTCGACCGTCATAACGAAACGCGCCTTCAGTTTCGCGTCGGGATCTGTCTCGCGCTGAGCGCGGATATAGTCGTCTATATGCCCCATTCTCTTCTCAGGCATCTGGAGTTCGAGAAGCAATCCCTCTTCCGGACGCGCGATCTCCATGAGAATCTGACCGGGCTGAACGGGGCGACTGCGCAATTTGTTCTCCAAGTCGAAGGTCATGACGGCCCCGTCGATCGGGGCGCGCACCTTCAAATCCTCGCGACGAGCGTTCAAAATCTTCTTTTGAATATCGAGCGTCTTCTGACGTTCCATAAACTGCGCCAACTGTCCGGCGATGCGAATCTTTTCGGCGTCTTTCGCTTCGTAGCTCGCTTCTTTAAGCGCTAAGATCTGTTCGTTGCACTCGTTAATCTCCCCCTCGTTGCGACGCCATTCCGCTTCGAGTTCGTTGTTGGAAAGCTCCAAGAGAACGTCGCCCTGACGGACGATCGAACCGTGACGCACATGAAGAACGTCGATCTTTCCCTCTTCTCGCGCGAAGATGTTGCAGCGTACGATCGGCTGGAGCGCCCCTTCGCAGTGCATGTTGAAGTTCCACGGCACGAAGATCATCGCGAGGATGAGGAGAATCACCGCCGCCGAGATGGAGATCGTCTTGGGCAGATTGCGCGCGGCGACCAAAACCTTCGATTTGCCGATCATCTGCCAGAGCGGCGCGAGGAAGATCGAATTATGATCGATCGCGTTGCCGATTGCGACGCGCGCATGCTCCACGACTATCTCGACCCGCTTCTTCATATGCTCCGTAACGTTCGCGTCTTCGATTTGTTCGACTATGATCGCGCCAAAGGGAGGCGGAATCACGAGCTTGTCGCGTTCCGTTTCGTCGTAGTCTTTTTCGTCGATCGTTCGCGCCGTCAACGGATAGACGGCGATCGTTTTCGTATGCGATACGTCGACGTACTCTTCCAGAACTTCCTCAACCTGAGGGGCGAGCTGCGAGGAGTCGCCCGTGTAAAGAATCGGTTCGTTGACGGCGACGACGGCGGAGGCAAGAGAGCCAAGAAGACGCACCGCTTCCGAGCGCTTGTCCACCATATCTTGCCCGCTGACCGCTTCGATCTTCGCACGCGAACCATGGCAGATCGCGATCGACACGCGATCGCATTCGATCAAACGACGGCTTTCGTTCGCGACCGTATAGAGCGTCTCTTTGAGATCGAGCGTCTTGTGAATATTGCGCGTGAAGTCTTCAAGCTGCGTCCACAAGCCTTGACGATCGCTAAAGTTGCGCAGTTGCCTATCTTTATAATATTCGGTGGCGTATCGCGTCGCCTGGCGTACAAATTGGAGATAACCGTTTTGCGTCGTCGGATTCGTTCCCGGACGCTGGAAGATTTCGAGAATACCGACCTTCTCAAGTTCGGTGCTAATAACGCCAAGGATCAGGAGAAAATCCGTAGGGTTTCCCCCCTCGTTCGGATCGTTTCCCCCAGAATGAGGCGGGACGAGAAGATTCGGCTCTTCTTCGGATCGAAGCGCGTTGTAAAGGAGATAGGAGTGCATCTTATTCGCCTCCTCGTCTCCGTGCAACTTCGCCTCGCGCAAATTGATCTGATACCCTAGCGAGAGGCGCCCGGAATCGTCCGCAAGCCACAACGCGCCGCCGATAGCGCCCAACGCGCGAACTACGCGCGTGAGAAATTCCGTCTGAAATTTCTCGGGCGTCACCTCCGTGCGGGAGATCTGCGCGATCTCGTTCATGAGCGTACGAATCTGCTGCTTCGTCTGCTCTAACATATTCCTATCGTAACGCTGTTCTGAACTCATCTTATTTCCAACAGGTTCTACAAATCTAAATTAACGCAAACCGCATCCTCGCCCCTAAACGACTACGGCGTATCACCTAAATCGACCGTTTGCGCCTTCTTCTACGCTTTTTCCGCGCCTTTTTTCCTCATTTGACGCGTTTGATTCGGTTTAGTTCTAAACCAGAACCTAGAAAAAAGAACGCAATTAAGTTAATTTGACAAAATGGGATAGCAAAATAAAATATATCTTATTATACGTGTTTGTTCTGTCAACATTTACCGCCTACGTCCTCAGCGTCGGCGAACGTCATAGGATTACAAAATAAAATGAGCTCCGTAAAACTGGCCGTCTATCCAGGCACCTTCGATCCGATCACCTTAGGACATCTCAACGTTATCGAACGCGCCAGCAAACTCTTCGACAAGCTTGTCGTCGCCGTCGGTGTCAATCCTGGCAAAGCGCCGTGGTTCACGACGGAGGAGCGTTGCGAGATGATTCGCCAATCCTCCGCAGAGCGCGGGCTCGACAACGTCGAGGTAACGACGTACACGGGGCTGACGGTGCAGTTTGCGAAGCAGATTGGCGCGCGCGTCATCGTTCGCGGCGTGCGTCCTCTCACTGATATTCCCGCAGAATTGACGATGATGATGGCGAACAGGAGAATGGAGCCGGACGTTGAGACGCTCTTCTTGATCGCGGACGGAGAATTAGCGCACGTATCAAGCTCCTTGATTAAGGAAATCGCGAGCGCGAGCGGCGAAGAACAACTCCGCGCGTTTGTGCCTCGATGCGTCTCGGACGCGGTGCTAAAAAAGGTCAACGAATTCGCGAAAAACGAATAATTTGTTTTTCTTCAAAAATTACCCTTGCCAAAACGCCCGCGTCGGGTATCATTCTTTTCGTTAAAGGCGTCGTAGCCAAATGGCTAAGGCAACGGATTGCAAATCCGTCATTTACCGGTTCGAGTCCGGTCGACGCCTCTTCAAAGCGATTGGTGTTCAATCGCTTTTTTCATTTCTTGCTCCAATCTAGCGCGGATTGACTTCTATTCCCCGAAAAAAAACGTTATTTTTTAAAAAAAAATTCGGCGGTCAGTTCGGTCATTTCAATTCCCTTCTAACCCTCTATCTCCCTAAAAACACGGCTCACCCCCCTAAAATAAGAGCGTTAATTCGAAGTCGAGACAAAAATTTTTCACTTCAAAAACCGAGTCGTTCGGCATACAATGAACCGAACGACTCGTAGAAGAGCGCGGATTCTCCAAGCTCTAATAAGCTTACGCGTTCTAATGTTCTTCATTTTAATAAGGTGTATTCGACATGACGGTCAATCTTATCAAAGGTCAAAACGTTCCAGTTGACTCGGGATTAAAGCTTGTTCGCGTGGGACTTGGCTGGTCTCCTCGTCGCGAATCGGGAGATGATTTTGATCTCGACGCCAGCGTTTTTCTTCTTGGAGAGTCTGGAAAGGTGCGAACCGACGCTGATTTAATCTTCTACAACCAACCGAAATCTCAGTGTCTCTCGGTCGTCTACAACGGCGACAACCGCACGGGAGCGGGAGAAGGAGACGATGAAACGATCGATGTGGATTTGTCGCGCGTCCCTGCGGACGTAGCGCGTATCGTCTTCACGGCGTCGATCTATAAGGCGATTGAACGTCGGCAAAATTTCGGAATGGTCGAAGACGCGTACATTCGTCTCGTCGACGCGGATACGAACACAGAACAGATTCGCTTTGAGCTCACGGAAGACGCCTGCATCAACGACTCGTTAGTCTTCGCGGAGCTCTATCGTCGCAACGGCGCGTGGAAATTCCGCGCTCTCGCCCAAGGCTACAACGGCGGGCTTGCCGCTCTCGCGAAGGTGTTCGGCGTCAACGTCAAATAATCGCGCTTGATTTAGATTCTCACCAGACATTTCAAAGGTAACGTTAGATATGAGAAAATTACCCGTATACCTTCTTCTCGACGTTTCGGGCTCCATGAGCGGCGAACCGATTGAAGCGGTGAAGAACGGCGTCCAGATGCTTCACTCCGCGCTTCGTCGCGACCCTCAAGCGCTGGAAATGGCGTATTTGAGCGTCATCACCTTCTGTTCGGAAGTCAACCAAATCGTCCCTCTAACGGAAGTCGCGTCCTTCATGCCCCCCAATTTCGTCGCGGGGGGCGGCACGTGCCTCGACGCCGCGCTTTCGATGGTCGTCGATTGCGCGCAAAGGGAAGTTAAGAAATCGACCCCGGAAGTCAAAGGCGACTACAAGCCTCTCGTCTTCATTATGACCGACGGTCTGCCGACGGACGTCCTCAGCCTCGGCCTCGATAAGTTTAAGAAGTATCACTGGGGTCAAGTCGTCGCATGCGCGGCGGGGGACTACGCGGACGAATCGGTTCTGCGACAGATTTCAGAGACGGTCGTCAAGCTTGCGACCGCCGATCAGAACTCGATCGCGGCGTTCTTCAAGTGGGTCTCCGCCAGTATTCAGACGTCGAGCCGTCGCGTCGACGCCGTCGGCGGAGACGACGAACTTCCGCCTCCTCCCCCGGAGATCGTTCTCATTCAGTAGTTGCTCTTCAAGGCGCGCTCACGCGTCGCGTTGCGCGCGCCTTCTTTCTCGTTTTTTCCGGTAATCGATCATGCGTAGACTCCCGATTTATATCCTTCTTGACGTCTCCGGCTCGATGCGCGGCGAACCGATCGAACAAGTCAAATACGGCTTGGAGCTCCTTATGAAAAGTCTCCAACGCGATCCATACGCCGTCGAAACCGTTTGGCTCAGCGTTATTACATTCGCCCTGGACGCCCGGCTTCTCTTCCCCCTCGCCGAAATCACCGGTCTGAAGATCCCTCCCCTTCCCGAACCCGTCACCTCGCCGACAAATCTTGGCGAAGCCCTCGGGTTCCTCATGGATCGGTACGCCCTTGAAGTTCGTCCCTCCACTCCCGAACAAAAAGGGGATTGGCGCCCTATCCTCGTTCTCATGACGGACGGCGCGCCTTCCGACGTCGGGCTCTATAAACAAAACGTCGAACGATTGAAGCGCGACTTCCCCTTCGCGCGCGTCGTATGCTGCGCCGCAGGCCCCAAAGCCAAGGTCGAACCTCTCCGCTCTCTCGCCGACGAAATCAGCGCTCTCGACACGATGGACGCGGCCTCCTTCTCGCAATTCTGGAGCTGGGTTTCGACGTCCGTCTCCTACGCCGCTCAAAATCGCGTCGCCAACTCTCAGAACGAAGAAGAAGACGAGGACGACGAGTTGCCCCCTCCGCCCCCTGAAATTCGAATCTTATAACGAGGGTAAGCATTAATGCTATATTCCTTCAACGATAATTTTCCACGAAAAAATCCTTCCCAATTCAATTCGCAAGGTCCTTCAAAGATGACGACCGACGCCGCCAACTTCCAAGAAGTCCCTGAACATCAAAATCCTCGTCCAGTTCCGCCTCTGTCTAATTCAAACGAGTCGTTCCAGGAGACTAACTGCGGGAACGACAGGGTCTATAAAATTCGTTTGAAGCTCTTTCCCCTCGGCAATCTCAACGGCGAAAGCGACGAACCGGGAACGAAACTCGAGTTGAAAAGCCCCAAGACTTTTCCGTCTGCGAACGTCGACAAAGACTATGACGAAGTCGTAAATTTTGAAGTCTCTTCGAAAATCTTCCCCAAGGAAGAAATAACGCTCAAAAACAATGAATCTCAAGGCGGCATTAGCTTTGTCGACGACGAAATGGACGCTAAGCGAGGCGCTAAAAACTTTAGCGCCTATGGACTCAACGTGGAAATTACTCTCAAAGGCAAAAATTTCTACGATAAAGCCGCTACGCTGAAGTTGCGCGTTTCCGGCAAACCGACCGCCGAATTTAACGGAGGATTCCGGTTCTCCATAATCGGACCCGGCTACAGGTGCGTGAGCAATCTAATTCCTTTCATAATCAACCCCGATCCTTGGAGTCTTTGGGAAGATCGGCCTCACGACGAAAACGCGCCGTACAGCGACAAGCCGGACAAGGTAAGCGAACCCGCTCGAGCAGGAGATTTCCTCGTTCTCGCGGCGAGTTGTCGGGGACGCTCGCACGCGCATGTCGGCTCTTTTCGCGACGACGAATTCCTTATCAAACTCGCCGAATCTCCTGAGGAATGGAGCGTCTTGGCGGTCGCCGACGGCGCCGGGTCCGCGCGTTATTCCCGTCAAGGATCGAAACTCGCCTGCCGGGCGGCGGTCGCGTATTTGACGCAATACCTCAACAACGAACCGTATCGAGAAAAGGTCGAAGCGGGACTTATCTCACCCCTCAAGGAAAAGTTGCAAGACGCCGACAATCAAGGCAAATCTCTTTACGACTTCTCCAAACTCGCGCAAGACGCCAAAGTAAATACGGACTGCTGGTATGGAGCCGTGTGGTCCGCTTACACGGCAATCAACAACGAATGTCAAAAACGCCTAGAAGAAAAGATAGAAGAGAAAGTTACGTTCAAAGACTACAACACGACGCTTCTCTTAACGGCCTTCAGACGTTTAGAAGTCGACGGCGCTTCGTATACGCTCTTTCTCTCTTACTGGGTCGGCGACGGAGCTCCCGCGATCCTCAAGCCGAACGGTCTCGACGAAGTCTTCCTTCTCGGCGAAGTCGACGCAGGGGAATACGCCGGTCAAACGCGTTTTTTATCGAAGGATCAAGTCGACCCCAAAGCGGTCGGTTCTCGACTCCGTTTCGCGTGCGTGAAGAACTTCGAGGCGCTCGTCATGATGACCGACGGCGTCTCCGATCCCTTCTTCAACTCCGAAAACGACTTGAACAACTTCGACGCCTGGAACAATTATTGGACAAAGAAGGAGCTTCAAAACGCGATTAAAAAGAACGGCGCCGTCTCCGACGCGGAACGCGCGGAACAGTTGCTCGACTGGCTCAATTTTAAAGAGACCGGCTACCATGACGACCGCACCCTCTTGATACTCCTTCCCCACGAGGGAGAAGCGCCCTCCGTTGACGTCGAGAACTCCTCCGACGCGCAAGAGGCAAGCCAAGATTCTGCGGAACCCTCCCAAGAACGCCAAGAGCAAGAAGAATCCCCCCTAACGCCTTGCGAATCCTCGGCTCCTGAAGAAAATATCGAGAGTGAAGAAAATCCTTCCTCAGAAGATAACGACGCAACTAATTCAAACAACTAATCCTCATTCCTATAGCTATGTCCAACATCGTCTCCACAACGGCTAAGGACGGTTCGACCGTCGAATTTAACTACGAAAACCCCAAATCAGGGGCCATGAAAGACGTTTATTTTGCGCCGGACAAAAGTTACGTCGTCGCCTTCTATAAAAAACAACTCGACTACGCGGGACTTTCGCGTCTTGAAAAACTCGTCGGCAAATATCGCGAACAAATCTTTGAATCAGAAGGGGGAGATTATTGGAAGGATATCTTCTGTTGGCCAGAAAAAATCGTGGAATATGACGGAATGACGGGGATCGTCGTTCCCGCCTATCAACGCCATTTTTTCTTCGAAGCGCAGGCGTTGCAAGGAGAGGAGAAAGAAGGGAAATGGTTTGCGTCCGCGAAAAACTATAATCGACACGTCCCAGAAGAGGAGAGGGGAGCGCTTAACACGTTCCTCAGAGTTTGTCTAAAATTGGCTCAAGGAGTCCGACGCCTCCACGCCGCAGGACTGGCGCATAGCGACCTCTCCTACAAAAACTGTTTGATCGACCCCAAGTCGGGGTCGGCGTGCATTATCGACCTTGACGGACTTGTCGTCCCCGGTCTCTTCCCTCCCGACGTCCTGGGAACCCCCGACTTTATCGCGCCGGAAGTCATGGAATCCCTTGACCTGCCAAAGGAAAAGCGCGTCCTTCCCACGCGCAAGACCGATCAGCACGCCCTCGCCGTCTTGATATATCAATACCTCTTCCATCGACATCCCCTCCGCGGCAAAAAAGTCTGGGATCCGGACGACGACAAAAGACAGGAAAGCCTGGAAATGGGCAAGAACGCCCTCTTCATCGAACATCCGACGAACCGCGAAAACGCGTACGACGACCGCGATCCAGAGGAAGTCAATGCGCTCGCGCCATGGAGCCTCGTCAACAAGCTTTCCTATAAATCGATGGGCCCCGAACTAAGCGAGTTATTCGAGCGAGCTTTCATCGACGGACTTCACAATCCTGACCTACGTCCGACTGCAAACGAATGGGAAGACGCGCTCAGCATGACGGCGGATCGTTTTGTAAAATGTAATAATCCGCAATGCATCGGAAAAGGTTTCATCTACAATAACGCCGGGCATCCCGCTTGTCCCTACTGCGGCACGCGCCTTAATGGGCCCCTCCCCTTCCTCGATTTTTATGTCGCCAGTCCTCAAGGAAATTTTTTGCGGGAAAAAAATCGAAGGATGGTGATATGGCACGGCGTTCGCCTCTATCAATGGCACGCCGATCGTTACGTCGTCAGTAACGAAAAAACGAAGCCCGAAGACAAGGAAGCCGTCGCCTATTGCGTCTTCCATAACGGCGCTTGGAATCTCGTCAACGTTAATCTCCCGGATCTGAAAGTCGTCTACGAAAACGGAAACCAGGTCGATCGTAAAATTGGAATAGGACAAAAGGTAGTTCTAGCGAACGGCATGCAACTGATTCTAAAATCTCCCCCCAACGGTCGCGCCGTCACCGTCGGTTTTACCAAATAAAAGGTTCCCCAATGCGAAAGCTCCCCGTTTATCTAGTCGTCGACGTTTCCGAATCCATGATTGGAGACGCTCAACGCGCCGTCTATAAGGGAATCGTTCAAATGCTCGGCGATTTACGCCGCAACCCCTACGCGTTAGAGACGGTCTGGTTGTCGGTTATCACCTTTTCGACGAAGGCAAAAGTTCACGTGCCGCTGACGGAACTCGTCGCCTTCAATATGCCGGATCTTGAACTCCAACCGGGAACGGCGTTAGGAGGGGCGTTACGATTATTGAAGGAACGGATCGAAAAGGAAGTTCAACTGTCAACCGCCGAAAAAAAGGGAGACTGGCGTCCGCTCGTCTTTTTCTTAACCGACGGAGTCCCAACCGACAACTGGCGCGAAGCGCTCGCCGAATTTAAAAAGACCCGCCCGCGCCCCGCTCGAATCTGCGCCATCGCGTGCGGCGAAGACGTCGACTTCGAGATTCTGCGCGAAATCGGCGACCACGTCTTCCGTCTCGTCGGCGATTTTCGAGAGGAGCTATCCGATCTGATCGCGAACCTCTTCGTTTGGTTAAGCGCAAGCGTCGCCTCCGCAAGCGCGGGAATCGACGCCGACGAGTCTTTAGACGACCGTCTACCAAGGGGTATTAAGCTCCTCAAAGAGGAAGATGAGTTCGATACCGCCCCGCTCTTTCCAAAGTGTTTCTACCTTCATTCGATCTGTTCGAGGGATCGCAAAAAATTCCTTACGCGTTACACTTTCGACGGAAAAAGTTACAACACGACTCAAGTCTTTCCCCTACCCGCGGGATTCTCCTTCGAACAAGACGAAGACGAATCGGGAATTCCTGCAATCCCCGCTGAACTCATTAACGACGCCCCGACCTGCCCCTATTGCGGAGAGGTCGCGCACCTTCACTGTCCTGTTTGCGGAATCGTCTTCTGCACCTCTCATTCCGGCCCCATCGATTGTCCAGGATGCGGAACCTTCCTCGTAGAATCCCCTAACGGCTCCTCTGGCGGCTTCCAAATCACAGGCGGACTCGGTTGACGCCTCTTCTTCCTTTGTCTATCCTTCGTAAAACTAATTCTATAGAGCTCCCTGGAGAAGGTTTATGAGCACGTCAGAAAATGATATTCAATTCGACGATCTCCGATATTCGCTCGAGTCGGGTCTAACGGCGCGCCAAGCGGACGAGTCCCGCGCTAAATACGGACGCAACGAACTTACCCCCCCTGCGCGCGAACCGTGGTGGAAAGATCTACTTGAATCCTTCGACGATCCGACTATTAAAATTCTCCTCGCCGCCGCGACCCTCTCCGTCGCCGTTACCGCAATCGAAAAGTTCGCGCTCCACAACGCCGAGGCAAGCTTCATCGATTCGATCGGAATCTTTCTCGCCATCGGACTCGCAACCCTCGTCGGATTCTTCAGCGAACGAAAGAGCGCCAAAGAATTCGAAGCCCTCAATAAGATTCGCGACGACGTCCCCGTGCGCGTCGTGCGCGACGGCCAACTCTGCGAAATTCATATCGCCGACGTCGTCGTCGGAGACGTCGTAGAAATCGAAGCGGGAAACAAAGTTCCCGCCGACGGCGTCTTGCTCGAAGTCTCCGGTCTATACGTCGATCAATCCCCCTTCACAGGCGAATCGGTTCCAGTGCGCAAACGCGCGACAGACGAGAAATACGATCTTCACGCGCTGGGTAAAAGCGCGACGCTCTCCTCCGCGTCCTTCGTCGCCAAAGGCTCGACGGTCTCCGACGGACGCGCGAAATTCCTCGTCACAGGAGTAGGCGACGCGACGGAAATGGGTAAGATTGCCGACGCTCTTGATTCGGCGGCGCTTGACGATTCCGAGACGCCCCTAACGCAGAAATTATCGCGCCTTGCCAAACAGATTAGCGTCCTTGGCGCGTCTGCGGCGACGATTATCTTCACGATCATGAACGTCGTGACCGTCTTCCATTCCCCGCTCCTGAAGCCGTTATGCGCCGCGCCGGGATTCGCCGCCGCGATCGCGCTCGCTTCTCTCGTCTTCGGCTACTTCCTCCTGCGCTTTGCCGCAAAACCCTTCTTTGCGAGTATGGACGTTCCTCTCGTTAAGAAATGGGCGCAAGGAGCCGTCTACGTTCCCTGCGCTCTCGCCGCCGCGATTCTACTCTTCGTCCTTTGGGGAGCCACCGCCGGACATGACGTCAAAGACGCCTTCGCGCTCCTGCAAGACGTCCTACTCTCCTTCGTCGTCGCCGTCACGATCATCGTCGTCGCGGTGCCCGAAGGTTTACCCATGATGGTCACGATCAGCCTCGCGCTCAACACGCGCAAGATGGCGCGGCAGAACTGCCTCGTTCGCAAACTTGTCGCGTCGGAAACGATCGGCTCCGCAACCGTTATCTGCACCGACAAAACCGGAACGCTCACCGAAAACAAGATGACGCCCACGCGCGTCTTCGCCAACGGTCGCGATTATTCGCGCGACGAATTCGACGCGCTGCTTCAGACGCCCGCATGGGACGCCCTCGTCCGCGGGATCGCGATCAACAGTCGCGCGAATCTTCACGTTGAAGAAGATCCCTCCGCGCCGGGGGGCGCGCGCGTCTCAAGTCTCGGCAATCCGACGGAATGCGCCCTGCTCGCCTTCTTGCGCGAGCGCGGCGTCGACTATCGACAAGAACGCGGCGCGGCGCTCGAACGAATCTACGATCTTGAACACAACTCCGACCGCAAATTCTCCGCGGCGGTCTACGCCGATCAGAACCGCGCGCGCGTTCTCGTAAAAGGCGCCCCCGAACGCGTCGTCGCGCGATCCTCTTCGATCCTTGTCGACGGGGAGAAAAAACCGATCGCCGAATATGAGGAGATCATTAAGAAAAGCTTGGCGGACGCGTCCGACGCCGCGCTCCGCGTCCTCGGTTTCTGCGAAATGGAAATCGACGACGCCAACCGCGCGTTCTACGCCGACGCGTCTCAGGACGAAAAGATCGCGCGACTATGCGGCGAAGGCTTCACACTGATCGGATTCGTCGGGATCGCCGACCCCGCGCGTCCCGAAGCGCGTGAAGCGGTCGAGTTATGCCGCGGCGCGGGTATCCAAGTCAAGATGATCACGGGAGACGCGAAACCGACGGCGATCGCGATCGCGAAGAACGTAGGAATCTATTCGGGCGGCGCGGATGAAATCGCGCTGACGTCGGAGGAATTCGCGCAAATTAGCGACGAAGAGCTTCCCGAAGTCGCGCGTAAGATTCGCGTGCTCGCGCGCTCCACCCCGTCGGATAAATTACGACTCGTGCAGGCGCTCCATCGCGAGGGCGAAGTCGTGGCGATGACAGGAGACGGCACGAACGACGCGCCGGCGTTGAAAGCTGCGGACGTCGGGTTGTCGATGGGAATCGCGGGGACGGAAGTCGCGAAAGAAGCGTCGGATATAGTTCTTGTCGACGACAATTTCCGCAGCGTCGCGACCGGCGTTTGGTGGGGACGCGCTCTCTTCCAAAATATTCGGAAGTTCTTGCAGTTTCAGCTTTCAGTCAACTTCGTGGCGCTCGCCGCCGCGACGATCGGCCCCCTCGTCGGCGTTCCTCTTCCATTGACCGTCACGCAGCTCCTTTGGATCAACATCATCATGGACACATTCGCGGCGATCGCGCTTTCGACCGACGCGCCGCGCCCCAGCGATATGAAGCGCAAACCGATTCCGCGCGAAGCCAACGTCGTGACGGGAGCGATGGGAATCTCGATCGTCTTCTGCGGGCTCTACCAAGTCGCGATTCTCTTCGCGAGCCTCTTCGGCGGATGGTTTGTGGAAGGAACGCCCTATAGCGCGAAGGGGACGGACGCGCAGAACCTCGAATCGCTGACGATCTTCTTCACGATTCTCGTCATGTTCCAGTTCTGGCATAAGTTCAATTGTCGAACGCTCCGCTACTCCGAATCCCCATTCGCGTATATCTGGAAAAACAAGCCTTTCCTGGCGATCGTTTTCTCCATCACGATCCTTCAAATCGTAATGGTTCAGATCCCGGCAATCGGAGAATTCTTCAGGACAACCCCGTTGAAAGCGCGCCAATGGTTCGATATCGGCTTGTTGACCTTCACGATCGTCCCGATCTCTTGGCTTGGTCGACTTTTGAGTCATCGTCTTGGCTTCGATAAGAACGCTTAAAACCGGAAACGTCCGCGTGAAGTAAGTCGCACGGACGTTTCCCTTTATGAAAAATTGTCGCTGGAGGCGTTCTTGTCGGGCGCCTCTCCTTATTGAAATAAGTTTAGAAATCGGATATACTTAAAAAATAGAAACTGGCTCTACGCAACGCGCCGAGTCGGCGGTCAATCCTCGCCGCGCCAAAGAGCCGCGCGTCGATCTTGGGTAAACAAGGCTCTCCCTTAGAGAAAGAATCGGCTGAAATGGAGAAGAAATTATTATCCGGTAACGAGGCGATAGCGCGCGGCGCCTATGAAGCGCGCGTTTCTGTCGCGACCGGCTATCCGGGCACGCCATCGACGGAAATTCTCGAAAACGTCAGCAAGTCATACAGCGAAACCGTTTACAGCGAATGGTCTCCAAACGAAAAAGTCGCGTTTGAAGCGGCGGCAGGCGCAACGACAACAGGCGCGCGCGCCATTACGACGATGAAACTCGTCGGACTCAACGTCGCCGCCGACCCCCTCATGACCCTTGCGTACACCGGCGTCGTCGGCGGTTTCGTCGCGATCGTCGCCGACGACCCAGGCATGAATTCCTCGCAGAACGAACAGGACACGCGCCTTTTCGCGCATTTTGCAAAGGTCCCCGTGCTCGAACCTTCCGACTCCCAAGAAGCCAAAGACTTCCTCAAAGCGGGACTGGAACTCTCTGAAAAATTCTCGACCCCCGTCATTCTTCGCACAACGACGACGATCAGCCACTCTCGAGGGGTCGTCGAATTAAGCGATCCTGTCGAACTCGACCGCGTCCACTCCTTCCAGAAGAATCCGCAGCGATTCGTTCCGATTCCGGCGTTTGCTCGTCAGATGCGCGTTCGTCTCGAAGAACGCGTCGAAGCGCTCTCCGACGAAGCGTCCCAATCCCCCCTCAACCGCGTCGAACTCAACGCGTCCGGGGATCGTCGCGTCGGTATCGTCACTTCCGGAGCCTCCTATCAATTCGTTAAAGAAGCGTTCCCGGACGCCAACATCCTCAAGATTGGGTTCGCGTATCCCTTCCCGGACAAGCTCTTCCAAGACTTCGCCAATCAGGTCGAACTTCTCGTCGTCGTCGAAGAACTTGAAGACTTTATGGAACAGCACCTTCGCGCGATCGGAATCAAAACGGTCGGCAAGAAGCTCGGTTCTGAAAATCTCGTTCCGAAATACGGTCCTCTCGACGTCGACGTTCTCCTCGAAGTTCGTCGCAAACTCTGCGCCGATCCCACGACGAGCAAGTACTTCGAAACGCTTGAAGAAAAGCCGCTCAACACGCTCGACAAGTCGACGATTCCGCAACTTCCCGCGCGTCCTCCCGTCCTCTGCCCCGGTTGTCCTCATCGCGGCGTCTTCTACGCGCTGAGCAAGCTCAACGTCGTCGTTTCCGGCGATATCGGGTGCTATTCTCTCGGAGTCGCTCCTCCCCTTAACTGCATGGACACAATTCTGTGCATGGGAGGCGGTATCACCGTCGCTCACGGAATGGATCTGGCCAAAAACGACAAGCCCGTCGTCGGAATCGTCGGCGACTCCACCTTCTTCCACTCCGGCATGACCGGCCTTATGGACATTGTCTACAACAAAGGCGCGTCGACGATCCTCATCTTGGACAACCGCATCACGGCGATGACGGGGCACCAAGACAATCCCGGCACGGGCAAGACGATCACGGGAGAAGAGACGTTCGCTGCGGATATCGCGCAAATAGCGCGCGCGTTGGGGGTGAAGAACGTTGTAGAAGTGAATCCTGGTAATCTCGAAGAAACGACGGCGGCGTTGAAAAAGGCGATCGCGTCCGACGAACCAGAAGTGATAGTCGCGAAGAAACCGTGCCCCCTCGCGTATCGTCACGAACGCAAATCGTACATGCACGTCGACGAAACAAAGTGCAAAAAGTGCGGCATGTGCCTCAAGATCGGGTGTCCGGCGATCGAACGCGACGCGAACAAACGCGTTCATATTAACGACTCTCTCTGCGTTTACTGCGGTCTCTGCAAACAGGTATGCAAATTCTCGGCGCTTGATAAAATCGACGTTGAAACCTCGAAAGGAGGTCTCGTATGACGATCCAAACGAAATCGAACGAATCCACCAGCGTTGTTCTCGTCGGCGTCGGCGGTCAAGGTATTCTTCTCTCGAGCGCGATCATCGCGCAAGCGGCGATCAGCGTCGGCTTCGACGTTAAAACGTACGAAATTCACGGCATGGCGCAGCGAGGCGGCTCCGTCCTGGCCCAGGTTCGATATGGCGAAAAGGTATACAGCCCTCTGATTCCCAAGGGGGAAGCGACCGTTATGGCGTCCCTTGAAAGAAGCGAAGCGCTACGTTACACCGATTATCTCGCCCCCAACGGCCTCGCCGTCGTCAGCGACCAGATCATTATTCCGGTCACGGTTTCCTCCGGCGCGTGCGCGTATCCCGACCTCGACGAAGAAGGACTCAAAAAGTTTTTCCCCAATCTCGTCTACGTCCACGCGGCGCAGCAGGCTGCGGAACTCGGCAATCCTCGCGCGGCGAACGTCATTCTCCTCGGCGCTCTTTCCACAAAACTCGACAACTTGAACGATCAAGCTTGGGAAAGCGCCATTCAGAAGTGCGTTAAACCTAAGTTCGTCGATCTCAACATGAAGGCCTTCTATCTCGGTCGAGAATTGGCTAAAAAGAATTGACGTTCACTCTAAGGGCGTCATAATATAAGAAAAAGAGCGGCGGACGTACACGAACGCCGCTCTTTTTTCGCCGACGAACGAGTCGTCTATGTTAGAATTCAATCTTAATTACTTTACGATATTTAGAAAAGGAAACTCACGCTCATGAAACTCTCGACTGAGTTACGCCCTGGAATCGACCAGGTCGGTTATGTTGACTACAACGTGCGCGATTTTCACGGCTACGACACCCGCCTCGGCGCAACGTACAACGCTTATCTCATTCTCGACGAAAAGGTCGCGCTCATCGATACCGTCAAAACGCCTTTCGCCGCTCAACTCAAACGCAACGTCGCGTCCCTCGTCGATCTCGAAAAGGTCGACTATCTCGTCTGCCTTCACGCGGAACTCGACCACGCCGGCGCGCTACCCGCGATGGTCGAAGCCTGTCCCAACGCCGTCGTCGTATGCAACGCTAAGTGCAAAGACGCTTTGGCGGGATTCTTCGACGTCTCAAACTGGAAATTCCAGATCGTCGCTTCCGGCGATACTCTTTCTTTAGGAAAGCGTTCACTCGCTTTCGTCAACATTCCAATGGTTCATTGGCCGGAATCTTCCGTCGCGTACATGCCCGAAGAAAAAATTCTCTTTTCCAACGACGCCTTCGGTCAACACATCGCGACCTCGATCCGTTTCGACGACGAACTTGATCTTCCCAAAATCATGGAAGAGGCGAAGAGCTACTACGCCAACATCGTCGCTCCCTACGGCAAACAGGTTCTCAACGTCCTCAAGACAGTCCAGACCCTCGACCTAGAGTTGATCGCCCCCGCGCACGGCGTTATGTGGCGATCCAACATCCCCGCGATCCTCGACGCGTACCAGCGCTGGGCGTCGGGGAAGTACGCTCCGAAAGTGTTGGTCATTTACGACTCGATGTGGCAGAGCACGGAAATTATGGCGGAAGAAATTTACGCGGGAGCCGTCGAAAAGGGACAGGAGCTTGCGAAAGCGAATCCTTCGGAGCCGCGCCTCGACGCGCAACTCATGCACGCGCGTAAGACGGCTCTCACGCGCGTCGCGACTGAATCTCTCGACGCGGGCGCCGTCGCCTTCGGTTCCGCAACTCTGAACGCGTGCCTCATGCCGGAAATGGCGGCGGTTCTCGCCTACGTTCAAGGATTGAAATTCGTCCAAAAGGACGCGCTCGCCTTCGGTTCCTTCGGATGGGGCGTCGGCGGACCGGAAATGATCCAGAAGAAACTCGAAGAGATCAAATATCCCACGATTACCCCCGCGCCTCTCAAGGCGAAGCAGCGCCCGAACGCGGAAACGTTGCAAGCGTGTCGCGAAGCGGGCGCCGCGCTCGCGCAGGCCGCTTGGGATCGATATCTCAAGACGAAGACGCTCTGACCCGTCTTCTCGCGAAAACACGCGATAAAAAACGCGTCGCCCTCGGTTCGTTCCGAAAGCGACGCGTTTTTTATTACCTAACGAAGCGCGTTTCGCTCATTTCTTTTCGCCGACGACGAAGACCGATTCGATCGAGGGGAGATCCAGCGTTACGGTCGTCGTACCGTCCTCCGACGCGCTAACGACGTCGGTCTGGTCGACGCGCGTCGTTTCGCCGGTGCGCGGATTCCAAAGATCGATCCACTTGAAGGAGCCGCGAAGCGTCGCGGTGAATTTCGCGTCCGAGTTCGAGGAGTTCGCGAAATAGTAGACGTCTACGCCATTCTTCACCTTGTGGATATACTGCACCATGCCGTCTTCGGGATAATCCCAACGCGGAACGACGTTGAGGGTCGGGATCTGCGTTCCTTCGACCGCTTGAATCTTGACGTCGGGAACGGGAACCAGGTAATCCGCGGCGGCGCGGAGCGCTTCGGCGGTCGGACGCGGCACGAAAACCGCGCGGTCGCGATAGATCGGCTCTTCGTAAAGAACGCGATTCTCCGCTAAAGGCTGCTGATATTCGCCCGGCTTGTTGATCTCGCGGCACTTCGCGAAGCTTTCCGGCAACACGATATCTTCCTGACCGGTGAGGATCGCGTCGCGCGGTTCCTGCGTCAACGGATCGACGCCGAAAATCTCGCGAACGATTTCACAGACGCGAGCGTTCTTTTCCGGACCTTCCGCAGCCATCGACGGCAAACGAGTCGTCGCGAGAACCTTACCCCCCGCCTTGTAGAATTCGTAGACCTTCTCGAGGTTGGCGAGGGAGACGACGTCGGCGCCAGGTAAAACGAACGCGTCAAACTCCTCCCAGTTGGCGACGTTGTTGAGTCTCAAGACGGCGGAACCGTCCTCCTTCTTCTCGACGGCGCACTTCTCGTCGATCACTTGCGGGTGCAAGAAGGTGAAATCGCGCCAAATACGCGACGTAAAATCAGAACCGACGGCGAGATAGTCCGTTTCGCGCGGAATCAGCAATCCATGAGGATAGTCGGTAGTGACGAACCCGTAGGGGAAGTGATAGAACGCCTTCAGATTGTCGATCGGATAGAGGAAGGCGAAGTCGGCGACGTGGCGTCCCCCTTGAAGGAGAAGGGACGCGCGGGAAACGAACTCGCCGTATTCGGGGAGGAAACCGTCAAGTTTCGGATTGCGCCACGAAATCTCGGGGGGAATATAAACGGTCGCCGGATCGGTCCAGACGCCGTGCGGCAGGAGCAGATTTCCGCCGCGCGCGAAGATTTCCATCGCCGAGCGAAGCATCATTTTCGGATCGAACGTATTGTCGCGATAGTTGCCGTAGATTTCGACGAAGCATAGGGGGAAATCGTAGTTCCACGCGGCGGACGTCGGGATCTTGAAGCCGTCGCGTCCGTGGCCGTAATAGTGGATCGAGTCGAAGAGAACGGCGTCGGATCCCTTATGCGAAGCCATCGCGTCCCCGGCCATATCCATCGGTTCGATGACGTACGGACCCTGCGGGTGACCGGTGGAGATCATGTCGAGGCCGTGATCGACGCGCCATTGCCGCGCCATCGCGATATAGCCGTCGGCGAAGAGTCGTGCGCGGGTCGTCCAGAGGCGGTATCGCGCGGACGGAGTGGCGTCGCCGATCGGATAGAAGAGCGCGGGGTAATCCAAATCGGGATCGGCGCCCCAAAGTTCTCGATATTTGTCGTTAAAGTCGGGGGTCCAGTTGCGAGCGCCTTCCGTCGCGTTATTCCCCAAGTCGTCAAAGAAGGACGCTTTGATCGTCGTCCCGAAATGTTCGGGGAAGAGATTATAAATCTTGTCGTAGGTGAGGGAGAAGAAGTTCTTGACCGCCTCTTTTGACATGTAGTCGACGAAGGGGACGGGGCGCGGATCGGCAAGGCACATGAAGAGCATCACCTTCCATTTTCCTTCCGGAACGTCCCATGTCACGACGCCGTCATCGGAGACGCAATCGCGCAAATTCACGCGTTCGAGGGTCTCCATATTCATCGCGACGCACGCTTGGAAGACGCCTTCGGGCGCCCCGTAGACAGCCTTTTGAGCGAAAGGCACGGTCGATTTCTCTTGGAATTTCGCGGGGCCGACGACGTCCCATTCGATCTTGTCCAAACGTTTCATCGTCGAGTCGGGGAACTTCTCTTTCATTTCTCCCCCAGCGGTACCCGACGGGAAGTCGACGTCGTCGTAAAAGATGACCGGCATGCCGAGTTTCTTCGCTTCGTCAAGCATCTTGCCATATTGCGTAAGATACTCGTCCGACAAATACTTCGGAGTCGTCATCGTAAGGGGCAAAAAGGTTATGCCGCCAAATCCGTTCTCTTGACCTACCTCAAAGATTTCTTGAATGATTTCGTCGGTCAACTCGCCGTTTGTGTGCCACAGAGGCAAGCCTTTCAGGGGCATTTTTCCGTCGTGCAACTTTGAAGGGGCCTCGTGAAACCAAACTTTCAGGTCGTCGGCGCTCGCGTCGACGGCGGCGCGACCAAGTGATTGCGCCTGCAAGTCTTTCGATTCAGGTGAATCCGCTTCTCCTGCAAAGCAGCAGGACGCGCTCAGACAAAGAGCGGTCGCTAGAGACGCGAATAAATTACTAGTCGTTCTTAACATAAAAAGTCTCCATACGCGGCGCTATTATCTCCCAAGGAATCGCACGCCGGTCTCGTTATTCTCTATTTTTTGATTATACTTAACGCAAGGTCGCGCGTCAACTAAATTAAGCGATCGTACGGCGGTCAAAATAGGAAAGATTAAGGGGCGGCTATGGGACTACGATATCGTAAAAGCTTCAATTTAGGGGGCGGTTTCCGCGTCAACGTCAGCAAGTCGGGAATCGGGTATAGCTGGGGCGGAAAAGGTTATAGAGTCACCAAAACGGCGACGGGAGGAACGCGACGCACCTTTAGTATTCCGGGGACGGGAATCTCGTGGGTCGACGAAACAGGCTCTGGACGCCAAAAGAAGAGTTCGGGAGGAACGAAAAGACTCTCAAGAAGCTCGTCAGGAAACTCTGGAACCGCAGGAGCGCAGGGGAATCCGGGATCGGCGACGGGGCCGACGACTTACGCCGCGCCTCAATCCTTCGTCTTGCAGGAAGCGCCGGAAAATGAAGCGCAAATCATCGCACGACTCAATTTTCGTCATAGACTTTTGGCCGTTGGAAAGATCGCGATTCCAATCGCGACGCTCGTAATCGCTTGGAAGATGGGAATCGAGTGGGGGGCGACTTTCGCGTTTCTTGCGCTCTTTACAGCGTTCTTACTAGAGCGCGCGACGCGCGTCAAGCTCCATTACTCTTTCGATTCGGAAAGCCAAGATATCGAAGCGTCGCGCGTCGCTATCATGGAAGCGCTTGAGAGCGCCGACTCGCTGCGTCAGGTCGTCGTCACGAAAGAAGCGGGCGCGGGGAAAACGATCGCCGGCGCCAATTTATACTCCTCCGGACGCAATATTCAAGTTACTCGCGTCTCCTCGCTATTTCTGCAACTGAACGCTCCGTGCTGGCAAATTAACGCCTACCAAGGAACCTTCTACATACTCCCCGACCGCGCGCTCCTTCGCCTGTCGAACGGCTGGGGAATCGTTAATTACGACGATCTTGACTGCGAAATCGGAACCGTCAAAGCGGCGGTGGAGGTTGCTCCTCCAGACGCGCAAGTCGTCGACTATACCTGGCGCCACGTCAACAAAGACGGATCCCCCAATCGCGCCTATAAAGAGAATCCCAAGATTCCGATATGTCTTTTAGGCACGTTGAAAATCAAGGGGAACGGACTGGATTTCATCCTCTACGTTTCGAATCTCGACGCGCTAAAAACAATACAACGCGAAATTAAGGCGCTTCGAGGCGCGTAATATTCCCCTTAAAAAGAAAACGGGCGTTCCCCGAAGAAGGAACGCCCTTTTTCTTTTTCCAACGCTATCGTCAGAATATTTCATTCGCGATCAAGTGCTCGAAAGACTGCTTTTTGCGAATCAACTTCGCGACGCCGTCCTGAATTAGAACTTCAGGCGCAAGGAATTTCGAGTTATAATTCGAACTCATCGCGGCTCCGTAAGCGCCCGCTACTTCCAAGACGAGATAATCGCCGACGCGCGCGGCGGGCAGACGGCGTTTCTCGACGTAGCCCCCTTCCGATTGCGTGAAGACGTCCCCAGATTCGCACAGAGGACCGCCGACGACCGCGTCGACCTCTTCGTCAACGGCGACGGGACCGTTCGCAGGATTACGCGCGATAGAAATCGGGTGATAGCTTCCGTACATCATCGGACGCGCAAGGTGCGTAAAACCGGCGTCGACAAGATAGAAGAGATTCTCCGCCTGCTTCTTGATCGCGCGAATCTGCGCGACAAGGTAGCAGCTCTCAGCAACGATGTAACGACCCGGTTCGACTTCGAAAGTAATGCTGTGTCCGAATTCCTTCTCGAGCTTCGAAACCGTCTCGCGCCATAATGCTGCGAACTTCTCGAGATCGATGAATTCTTCACCCGATTGGTATGGGATCGGCAATCCGCCGCCGCAACTAATCGTCTTGATCTGCGGCCCCAACGCGCGAACGGTCTTCTCCATCGCGCCGCAGACGGTCGCCAAGTGCTCGAAGTCGGATCCCGAACCGATGTGCATGTGCGCGCCGGTGATCGTCATGCCGTATTTTTTCGCCAGCGCGAGCGATTCGTCAAGCTGCTCGAACCACACGCCGTGCTTCGACAAATCGCCCCCCGTATTCGTCTTACGGCTATGGCCGTGCCCGAAACCGGGATTGATGCGAACGGTGATTTCCAATCCCTTCGCGGAGTCTCCGAGGCGCAAGCCCAACTGTTCGATCATGTCGTTCGAACCGACGTTGACGACGCAACCGCGCGCCTTGCCGACGACAAGATCAATCGCGTCCTGATCGAAGATATCGGCGGTGTACGCGATCTCTTCAGGACGATACCCCGCCGCGAGAGCGCGGAGAATTTCACCCGCGCTTACTGCGTCGACAAGAACGCCCTGCTCTTTCACAAGCTTAATCACGGCGATATTGGGGCACGCCTTCTGCGCAAATCTCACTACGCCGACGGGACGCAACTGCGCGCAACGCTGAATTATCTTCGCCGCGTCGTAAACGAAAAGGGGCGTGCCCCCGTAATTCGCGGCCAACTCCGCTACAGAAACGCCCGCTATGTCGTCGCGTAGCGTTTTATATTGGGAAATTTCAACCATATCGAACTCCTGCGCGACGCGTCGCGCACCATAGCAAATCCAAAAATCAACCTTAACGATCCCGACCAACCACAAACCGCGCGACGCCCTCAAGGGAGTCGAACGCGCTCAGGGATACGGAGTCGCGACCGCTCGACTGCGCGCGGGCGCGCAGCATGTCAAGGTCGGACAACGCTTCGTCAATCAGACGATTCGCCTCGTCCATTGATTTCGTCACAGCGCCCGACTCTTTCAAAAGCGCGGCTATTTCCCCTCGTTCCTCAGGAAGGATCCCGCGTTCAACGCGCTCTAAAAACGCGCGCGCTTCCTTTTCGCCGCAACTCTCGAGGTAATAGATCACGGGGAGCGTCTCTTTCTTGTTGCTCAGATCGGAACCGAGGGTTTTGCCCGTCGCCTCTTCGCTTCCGACAAGATCGAGAATATCGTCGACGATCTGGAACGCGACTCCGATATTGCGTCCGAACCGCGCGAACGCTTCCAAATCCGCGTCGCGAGCCCCCGCGAGACGTCCGCCCAGACGAGTCGCGCACTCGAGAAGCGCGGCGGTCTTACCCCGAACGATGCGATGATAGTCGTCGACGGTCAAATCGAAATTGCCGATAGAATCAGTCTGAAAAAGCTCCCCCTCGACCGTCTCGAGACATCGGACGGAAAATTCGTGGAAGACGTCGATATCGTCGCACTGACAGATTAGTTTCAAGGCGCGCGTGATCAAAATATCGCCGATCAAGACGGCGCGATGGGAGTCCCATTTCACGTTGATCGTCTCGAGCTTCCTTCGGAACCTGGCGCCGTCGAGGACGTCGTCGTGGACAAGAGACCCCGTATGAATCATCTCCAAAGCGGCGGCGCAATAAATCGCGCGTTGATCCGCGCCTCCCCAGGCTTTCGCACATAAGAGCATGAGCGCGGGGCGCAGGCGCTTACCCCCTAGCCGAAAAGCGTAGTCGAGATACTCGTCCATCAAGGGATCGACATGACGCAGGGCGTCGCGCAACGCTTCCGTCGTCGACTGCATCTCAGCCTCGATAGGTTTGTAAGTCTTAACTAGATCGAACTGTCTTTTAGCGGTAACCGGCGCGTGACTTGTCATCGTTTATCCTTATGCAACGCTCGACGATCTCTTCGGTAGGACGACGAAAACGCATTTATTTTTTTAGAGCGAGGTTTAAAAACTCAGCGCGAGTCGACGCGCGTCGACTGAACGCGCCCTTCATCGCGGAGGTCACGCAATACGAACCGGGCTTGCGAATCCCGCGCAACGTCATGCAGGCGTGGGTCGCTTCGACAACGACGCCCACGCCTAACGCGTTGACCTCTTTCATCAGGAGGTCGGCGATCATGTCGGTCATGCGTTCTTGCAGCTGAGGACGACGGGAAACGGTCTCGACGACGCGCGCGAGTTTGCTCAAACCGACGACGCGCCCCTGCGGGATGTAGCCAATGTGAACTTTGCCGGTAAACGGAAGAAGGTGATGTTCGCACATTGAGTGGAATTCAATATCCTTAACGATCACCATGGAATCGTATTTTTCCGTGAAGAACTTCTGTAGATGGACGGCGGGATCCTGTCCGAGTCCTTGGAAAAGTTCGGCGTACATCCTTGCGACGCGCGCGGGCGTTTCAACAAGTCCTTCACGATCGGGGTTCTCGCCGATTGCTAGGAGTATTTCGCGGACAGCGCGTTCAATCCGTTCTTTATCGACCTTAAAATCCTCGCCGTTGGCAGGAATATCCTCATAATCAGGCAACATATGATCCTCGGAATTCAGAATTTTCCCAGAGAGCGTTCCACAAATCGGGCCAGCACGACAGGGTCGGCGTGTGAAATCAACGCGGAAATTTGCTTTTCAGGAACGTTGAGATTTTTCAACGCCAAGACGACGCGTTTCCAAATCATCTCCCTCTTCTTGGGAGTTTCCGCCAAGTAGAGATCGGTCACGAGCTCGTTAAGCTTTTGACGCATGATCTCCGGCTTATTCTCGTAGTACCTCTTAATAATTTTATCCTGATAGGGAGTTCGTTCCATAAAATCACCGGCAATAAAAAGCGTTTTCGTGGCAGAACGCGCAAGCGTCGTCTGAGTCGTCAAACGCTGAATTTAGTATAAAGCGTCTTTGATTATAGACGACCGTAGCGCTTTGAAAAGTAGGCGGAAAGGGCGGGTTGGGGAAAAAGGAAGGTCTGGCGACAAAAATGAACGACAGACCCTTGTCAAAAAGAGAGTGGCTTGTATAATGAACTAAACTATATAGTCGCAACAGCGTCCTCAGGGAATCGAGAATATTCTGCAGGAAGTTTTTTCTCGACGTCAACCTTTTCGACGCTTCGACTCAACATAAGGAAGCAGAATTTGCCAAAGCAACCACAGAAACCAAAAGAAGAACCGATTGAACTCAAAGGTACGGTGACAGAAGAAGTGCGCGGGGCGTTTCTCGTGAAGGTCGACGATATGGATCACACGGTTCAGTGCACTCTCGCTGGAAAGATGCGTCGTTATAAGATTCGCGTCGTGCCCGGCGATCGAGTTCGAGTTGAAGTCACTCCTTACGATCTCAATCATGGTCGAATCAGTTTCCGCGAACGTTGATTTCGCTGTAACATTCTCCTAAGTCCCAAGTTTATAACTGAACTTGGGACTTTTTTCTTCATCTTCTTCTCATTCCCCACACGACGCTCGGCTTAACTGTGATAAGGATGTAAATCGCTTGTCATTGTTAGTTTTACTTTCGCGGCGCATAGCGAAAAAATGGAAGACCGAATAGATAAAAGCTATTCACGGCGCAGCCTTCCATTCGGTTTTCCACCGTCCATTAACTTTACGGATAAAATAGATGTAAAGTTATTTCGTCTGACAAGCCGTCCGCGTATGGCTTTCGTCAACCTGAACCATTCGATATCCGACGCCAATATGGGTCTGAATATACTCGGGCGAATCCTCGTTCGGTTCCAGTTTCTTACGCAGCGTCGCCATGAATACCCGTAGAGACGCCTGATTGCTTCCCCAGTTCTTTCCCCAGATGTTCTGAGTAATGAACTGGTGCATGAGAACCTTGCCGACATTTTTGCTCAACAAGCATAGCAGTTTATACTCTATAGGCGTCAAATGTAGCTCAGGCAGGTAGAAACTCCGTCGAAAGAAAGTATGAAACGGCAATTAGATTCAAAGAAGGGCATACCGGCAAGAGGCAGCCAGTAGAAGGACGAGATATAGCGAAGAAGCTCCACGCCGTTTTCAGAAGCTTCGGCGTCGGCTTCTCGGAAGTCCTTCCGCATTGAACGGATCCATGGACGTCTGTAAGGAGGCGCTGTATCCGCGAACTCTCTTTCTGAACTGAAGCACAAGCGCGTCGACTTACAGGGAGAAAGAAGAAGGATTCGAAAACGCCGGACAAATCAGCAGTCCTTCGGCTCTGAGAGCCGGGAGATAGCGTTTTAGCGAAAAGAATCCTTTGACGTTTGCGCGTCGCAATAGAGACGCCGTCGTTGTTAGCCGCAGCAACGACGGCGAACGCCTGCGGAAAAGCCGAGGCTTTTAAGAGAACCAGCTCCGTCCCGTCGCTTTTCACGGCAATCCTCCAAAAGAGGAGGACTGCTTAACGTCGGAGCTTTTTACCTTTAGAAACGTTATTTTGAACGATCAGACGGAAATACGATCGATGAGGTTCGTCACCTGAACGGCGCCGCTTCGGCGTCCAACGATCACGTTCTCGAAGGGGGACAAAATGAGCTGTCCGGAGAGTTCGCCCGCCATAACGCCCGTCGCTCCTTGATGGATCGCGTCGACGGCAAAGCAACCAAGACGCGTCGCCAGGATGCGGTCGCCCGGCGCGGGGGTTCCGCCGCGTTGAACGTGTCCCAAAACGACCGAACGCATTTCGTAAGGAGAGCCCGCCTTTTTGAGGGCCTCAAGGAGGGCGTTGGCGCCGCCGAAATCGTCCCCTTCCGCGACGACCATGATGATCGAACGCTTGCCCATCGTCTTGAATCGACGAAGGCGACGCACGATATCTTCGATATCCGTTTTAACCTCGGGGGTCGCAACGAGTTCGCAACCTCCCGCAAGCGCGATATATGCGGCAAGGTCGCCGCAATGACGCCCCATAACTTCGACGAGGAACATCATGTCGTGACTACCGGCGGTATCGCGAAGCTTATCAACCGCTTCCACGCCGGTTTGAGTCGCCGTTTGGAAACCGATCGTGTAATCGGAACCGAGCAAATCGTTGTCAATCGTTCCCGGCAGTCCGACGATTTGTCCTTTCCAGTGCGAACCTAAAGCAAGAGCGCCGGACAAGGTGCCGTTGCCGCCGATGGTGATCAAAGCGTCAAAGCCGTGTCGCGTCAAGATTTCCGCCGCCTGTTTTTGACCCTCTTCTTCGTGCATACGCATGCAACGACTACTATTCAAAAACGCGCCCCCGCGATTCGTCAAACCCGAGACTTCGCGCGGGTTGATCTTATGATCCTTGCCGTCTTCGTCCGTTCCGCCCCAGATATCTTCGTCAAAGATTCCTTGATATCCATGTCGAATGCCGATAATCGAGTCGCCGTACTTTTCGCCTGCGCGAATAATCGCGCGCAAACATGGGTTCATACCGGGAGCGTCGCCACCGCTACACAACACGCCAATCTTCATTTCACTTACTCTCCGATGAAAAATATCTTAATGAGGCGAGAGGGTTCCCGCCTCTTCCGTCTATTCATGCGCGATTAGCGCAAGTTGTTCTATTCGAGACGCTTAAAATTGACGACGTTACAAGGCCGCCGACGATTCTCCGTCGTCTTCGCTTTCGTCGGGAGCTTCAAAGGCGTCGCCCCCTTCAAACGCGCCGTCGGATTCCGCGCTATTGGCAGCGTCGAACTCCTCTAGGCTAAAATCGCTTGAACCTCCGTCGCTCTTCTTCGCAAACCACGTGCCGGGGTTATACCATTTCGTCTCGCTTTCCTTGGCCTTTCGCTCCGCGCGTTCTCGCGCTTCTTCGCTCTTCACGATCGCTTCGACGTCGCGAACCTTTTTGAAGACGCCCGCTTTGTAACCAGGAAGCGCGTCGATCGCCAGAGGACATTCCGCCGCCTCGGAGCCCGACTCGCTCGCGTAAAGGAGCTTCTTCGTCTTCGCTTGAGTTAGGAACGAAACGACGTCTGGATACGTGCCCCCTAACTCCACCAACGCGCGAATCACGTCGTCGACCTTATAACTAACGCGCCGCTGTTCGTCGATACCGTCTCCCGATTCGTAACGCTTCACAATGACGTCGTTCTCTTCCGTTCGAACCGTTAAACGCGGATTCGCTTCAACGTCGACTTCCCCTCGGAGGTAGATCTGATCAGCATTGAACAGAACGATCTCCGGTCGCGCGCTTTGCGTAATATGCACGTAGGACGGTCCGCCGCTGTTGAGGCAGTGATAGCTGAACTGGTCGGCCATATTCTCGCCTTGGATCATATAATCCGTCGGATTACGCGTCCATAACGCGCGGAAAGCCCCATAACGCGTCTCAATATTCGGTTCGCTCAACAACTTGCGCAGCTCGGCGTCGACGTCGAAGGAGGTCTTCATCGTCACGCCCAGAGTCGCGAGAGCAGCAGGACGATACTTCGAGCTTTCACGCGCGAAATCGGTCAAGATCTTCGCGACTTTCGGACGATCTTGTCGAATATTAAAATAGGCCGCCGTAATCGCCGAATTGAATCGGACGGCGTCGTTGGTCGAATCCAAACCGCGTCGGATCGCGTCGACGACCTTCGCGTTGCTCGAACCGATCGCTTCGAGCTGAATCGCGGCGAATTCGGAATTCTCAGGATTCAACAACTGTTCAGAAAGACGGTCGACGCGCGCGTTCAGTTCGTCGGTCGTCTCATAGAAGGAAATCGCGCAAACGACGTTGACATAACGAATAACGTTCTCTCGATATTCCTCCGGAATCTCCAGATTAATACGCGCGGCTCCCGCCTTAGCTTCCGCAACCTTCTTTTTACCCGCGTAACCGGGACGCGTGTAACTAAAACGCTTGTTGATGACGTCTTCAATACGTTGCGCGACGCCTGCGGAACGCTCGTCTTCTTTCAACTCCAGCCAAATAGGACGCGGACGCGTCACCACGGCGCCCCCGATGATCTTACCTTGTTTGTACGCAAGAGGGCTCCCCTTCTCGATTAGATTCGGGTCGAGGGTGACAAAACCGTTGACGACGCCCAGACGATACCCGCGTCTAACAATATCCGCCGTCATATATTGGTACATTTCGGCGTCTTCGACGTAGCCGTTTTGAATACTGCTCGCCTCGGAATTGGGAAGGAGTTTAATGGTCGCGTCGAGTCGATCCCCCTTTTGCGCTCCAGGAGGGACGATCGTCTCCAAGAGAACGATCGCGGTGTTTAGAGAAGCAATCTCCGATTTGGCGGTTCGTTTCCTTTCGATATCGCGACTCATGTCGTTCAACACCAGCTGCTGATAGGAAGAAGGCGGTTCGTCGGCGCCCGTTCCACGCAACCCTCTGACTAACGTCGCGCCCTCGATCTTCGCCGCGTTCACATTGGCTGGACGCGCCAAGTCCTGAACAAGGCGCCCCTTGTTCATCAAGACCTTGCGTTGCTGTTCCTGCATCGGATCAACCTTAGGAACTTTATTCGTACAGCCCGTCGCTGCAAACGCAGCAAAGATTAGTACGGCGATCGTGATTCTAAACATACTATTTCCTTCTATATTAACGGCGTTGCCACGCGTCTAAAGTACTCGTGTCGCAATCATAAGCAAGTCAAGCGTTTGACGTCAACGTCAATAATGAAGGTTACTATAAAAAACGGCGGCTAATAGCCGCCGATCTGCTCCTTTTCACTCGCCGATTACTTAACGAATTCAGCGATCCGATCAAAGGCGATTTCCAAAGTTTCCATGCTGGCGGCAAAGGAAGCGCGCGCGTAACCGTCGGCGAAGAACGCGCTGCCAAAAACCGTTGCGACCTTCTTCTGTTCGAGAAGCGCAAGGCACCAATCCCTATCCGTCTTCACTTCCACTCCGCCGTACGACCGACCAAGGAAATTTTTGATATTCATAAAAGCGTAGAAAGCCCCGTCCATCTGAGGAGCGGAAAGACCTGGAATTCCGGCAATGCGTTCCGTCACGTAATTGCGCCGCTTTTCAAACTCCACTTTCATCGCTTCTACGCACCCCTGATCTCCTTCAAGCGCCGCTAACGCCGCATACTGACTGATACTGCAGGGATTGGACGTCTCCTGAGATTGGAGACTGCTAACCTTCTTCGTAAACGTTTCGGGAGCGAGGAGCCAGCCGATACGCCATCCGGTCATCGCGTAAGTCTTGCTAACGCCGCCGATAAGGATCGTACGTTCTTGAAGTCCGTCGAGAACCGTGGGAAAACTCGTGAAAGAAAGTCCCCCGTAGACGAGGCGTTCATAAATTTCGTCCGCAATTACGACAAGGTCTTTCTCAACGACGATCTTAGCGAGCGCCAAAAGTTCGTCGCGCGTATAACACGAGCCGGTTGGGTTCGACGGGTTGCACAGAAGGAGCATCTTCGTCTTAGGAGTGATCGCGGCGAGGAAAGCGTCGGCGGTCAGTTTGAAACCGTCTTCCTGCTTCGTTTCGACGATCACGGGCGTCGCTCCGCACAATTTAATGAGCTCGGCGTAACTCACCCAGCACGGCGCGGGCAAGACCACTTCGTCCCCAGGATTAAGGGAGGTGAAAAAAGCGTTGTGCAACGAATGTTTGGCGCCGCACGATACGACGCATTGCGACGGCTTATAGTCGAGTCCAAAACGATTCTTATAATCGCGACAGACCGCCTCTTTGAGTTGAGGAATACCGCTGGAAACGGTATAACGCGTGTGTCCGGCCTTCATTGCCTCGATCGCCGCTTCGCAAATATGCTTAGGCGTGTCGAAATCAGGCTCGCCTACGCTGAGGTTATAAACCGTCTCACCCGCGCTCTTGAGCTCCTTCGCCTTCGCCGACATAGCAAGGGTTGCCGAGGGCTCGACGCCTTGAACGATTTTAGAAACCTCAATAGACATTTTTAAACTCCCTCTATTATCAGTTTACGTAATATTTTTTTATTTAGAATCCTCTGTAACGCTTAATATTTATTGATTTTACACAAACCAAGGCGTCGGTTCGATTCTTTTGTCTTCAATTTTTCAAAACGAAAATATTATAACAACGCCCCTAATACCCGCAAGGAGCAAAAGAGGCGCCACAATTAAAAATCAGATTTTATTAAAAACCAAGTCATTGCGTTGAGTTCAGACGTCCGTCGGAGGAACGTAGCCGGGAGCGACATATTTCACGACGACTTTTGAATGAAGACCGCCGCGCGGCGTAAATTCCGACGTCAATTTAAGATAGCGCGGTTTCATAACGGAAACGAGATCGTCGACGATCTCATTTGTCAACCGCTCGTAAAAAACTCCCTGGTTACGATAAGACTGAAGGTAGAACTTCAGACTCTTAAGTTCGACGCACTTTTGATCTGGAATGAACGTAAAGGTCAACGTGCCATAGTCCGGCTGTCCCGTGACGGGGCACAAAGACGTGAACTCAGGGCAAACGTGCGTGATAACGTAATCTCTTCCAGGAAACGGATTGTCAAAGAGGACGAAAATTTCGGGAGAAGGCTTCTTTTCAATAACGTCTGGCATAACAATTCCTATATTTAGATTTGACGCGCAAATTTCAAGCGTTCACTTCGATTCCACTGTATCAACTTTCGTCATTTGCAGAACTTCAGAGGCAAGAGAGCGATAATCTTCAGCCCCGTTCGACTTGGCGTCGTAATCGAAGATTGACTGACCGTAACTTGGCGCTTCCGCCAAACGGATATTACGCCGAATATTCGTATCGAAAACGAGCACGTCGCGCCACGCGGCGGGACGACCCTCGTGCTGTCCAAAGAATGCCTTCACGTCGTTTTTAACGTCGTTCGCGAGGGTCGTACGACCGTCGTACAGGCATAAAACAACTCCCGAAACGCGCAACTTGGAGTTGAGACGCTTCGAAACAAGTTCGATCGTCTCAAGAAGTTTGCTCAAGCCGTGCAACGCGAGGAAGTGCGGCTGAAGAGGGATAATTACTTCTTCGACCGCGACAAGCGCGTTCAAGGTAAGGACGCCCAACGAAGGCGGACAATCGACGATGATAAAATCGAACTCCATATTGTCTTCGGCAATCTTGTCCGCCAGGATTTTCTCGCGCCCAAGAACGCTCGCCAATTCGAAATCGGCGGCGGCTAGATCAAGATGCGCGGGAACAAGCCAAAGATTTTCAAGAGCTTGACGACGCACGGAATCGAGAGAAACGTCGTTGACTAACACGTCGTAAACGGAAGGAAATTCGCGTTCAAAGGTTAATCCTAAGTGCAAGGACGCGTGCGCCTGGGGATCAAGGTCAATCAACATTACTTTAAAACCAGCGTCGGCGAGAGCCGCGCTAAGATTGACCGACGTCGTCGTCTTGCCGACTCCGCCCTTCTGATTCATGATCGCTATCGTGCGCATAATCGAACCCCACAACCAACGGAAACGCCGCGCGACAGAGCAAAGAACAACGCGTTCTCGCCGGGGCGCGACTAGACACGAAAGTATAAACGAAAAGGCGTAATCGCGCAAGAGCGCAAGAAATGAAAAAAGCGCGCCTTATCCTCGGGGATAAAGCGCGCTCCATTTACTTTAGGTTAAAAACGCAAATCAGTTGCAGCTAGGAGCCGCGGCGGCTTCTGTCGGAGCGCAAGGAGCGCAGGTCGGAGCGCAAGGCGCGCAAACGTTCACTTGAACCGGAACCTGATAGGTGCAGACGCGAGGAACCGTACGAGTTACCGTGTAAGGAACCTTCGTGCAGACGAGTTGGTAACCGCAAACGTTCTTGACGTACTGAACGGGCTTCATGACCGTGTCGTAAACGGTGCAAGTCTTGACTTCCGGAACAACTTTGCAGACCTTATAGTTGACGACTTTGCTGACCTGTTCGGGAACGCAACGCGCGACTTTGCAGGTAACGGTGCGAACTTGCTGCTGCGGGACGCAACGCGTCACGTTGTAGGTGCAAGTTTTGGTCTCGGGGACGATCTTGCAGACCTTCTTGTAGACGGTGCGAGTACGCTGTTCAGGGACGCAACGCGTCACGTTGTAGGTGCAGACCTTCGTTTCGGGAACAATGCGGCAGACGTTGTAGCAAACGGTGCGAGTGCGTTGTTCGGGGACGCAACGAGTCACGTTGTAGGTGCAGGTCTTCGTCTCGGGAACACATTCGTAAACTTTGCGAACGATCGTGCGGCAACGCTGCTGAGGAACGAGTTTGCAAACGTTGTAGGTGTAGGTCTTCGTCTCAGGAACGAGCGTGCAGACGTTGTAGCAAACGGTGCGAGTGCGCTGTTCGGGGACGCAACGAGTCACGTTGTAGGTGCAGGTCTTCGTTTCAGGAACATTGCGATAGCAGGTCTTATAGACGGTGCGGGTGCGCTGTTCGGGAACGCAACGGGTCACGTTGTAGGTGCAGGTTTTGGTTTCAGGAACAAGCTTGCAGACGTTGTAGGAAACGGTGCGGGTGCAGGTCTGAGGAACCATGCGAGTGCAAGTAACTTCCTGCATGCAAGTTTGAGGAACCCAAACTTTACGCGTAGCAGTCGTCGGGGGGCACTGGACGGCGCAAATCTTGTAGGTCTGCGGAGCGCAAGGATCGCAAGGATTGCAGCAAGCGACGCGACGATAGACGACCTTTCCGGGAACCGTATAGGCTTGTTCCTGCCAAGAACCGGTCTGTACCGGAACTTGCTTGGTATAGGTCTGAGGAACCATCGTGCAGTAAGGAACCTCTTTCGTGACGGTCTCGGTAACGGGACGCATGACCGTGTAGCAACGCTGACGCTGTTCGGTGACAGGAGTCATGACAGTATAGCAGACCTGCTGAGGAACCGTATACGCTTCAAGGCGATTGACGGTATAGGTGCGAGTCTTCTGCTCAGTAACGGGAACCATAACGGTATAAGGAACCTGCTTCTGGCATTGCTGGACGACGCGACGATTCACCGTGTAGCAACCCTGACGTTGTTCGGTGACAGGAACCATGACGGTGTAATTAACCTGCTGAGGAACTTCGCGGCATACTAAACGATTGACGGTGTAGGTGCGGGTCTTCTGCTCAGTAACGGGAACCATAACGGTGTAAGGAACCTGCTTCTGACGTTGTTCGACGACGCGACGATTCACCGTATAGGTGCGCTGACGTTGTTCGACGACGGGCTTCATAACCGTGTAGCAAACTTGTTGGGGAACGGTTTCCCAAACGCGTTTCTGAACGGTGTAAGTGCGAGTCTTCTGTTCGGTGACGGGAACCATAACGGTGTAAGGAACCTGCTTCTGAACAGTGTCGTAGACAACGCGATTGACCGTACGCGTAACGGTCTTCTGCGCGTTTTCCCAAACCGTGCGATTGACGGTGTAGGAAATCTGTCGCGCGTGTCTTTCAGGAACGTATTTTGTGCAAGTAATCTGACGCGTAACAGGAACTTTCTGTACGGCGTTGCGATAACAGACGACTTGTTCTTTCTCAAAAACGACCTTTCGGCACGTTTTCATCACGGTGTTGCACTGGGCGGCGAACTCGCAAGCGCTCGGACGCACCGCAGTGTAGGAGCAAGCTCCACAGTACGCGGCCTGCGCTTTCTCCGCGGAGAGCGCGGCTAGCGCGACGACCGCCAAAAGGGCCGCGCCAAATAAATTTTTCATCTCAACCTCCATAATACACTAACGGACAAAACCGTCTCCATCCATGTCGCAACGCATCGTAAAGTCCGCGGTCGACGCTTTTTTCGCGCGACGGCGACAACTTACCGCCCGGAGACGCGCAAGCCGGACGCGGCTAACTGCGGCGTTTCTCTCGCACATGCAGTCTGAGGAAAACCACGTCTTTTTATCTCTTCGCTCTTTATCGGCTATCCGCTTCTCAATTCTTCAATGAAAATCAAATACGCCGATAAACTTGATAAAAGAACCAAACTTACCAACGTTCCCCCTTTCTCGGAATCGGAACGTCGATCTTTGTTTGGCGCATGAAAACGTCGCGTTTGCAACATGAATCTTTGTCGGGGTCGTCTTTGGTAAAACGTATCCCTTTAACACTAAGAAGCCTCTCTAAATCTCGTCAGGCTTTGAAACAAGGTCAAGTCCCCAGACGCCGTCATTATAACAAAACGGGTAAGTTAGAGCAAAAATAACGGACAAAAATCAATAAAAATTTCTCTATTTCTATATTCCTTTACCTCTTATTCGTTTTTTCTTAATTATTTCTGTACTAACACATTTTACAAATTTCCCAATTAAACAAGTCCTCCTCAAAGTCTCCTCGTCAACGCGCCTCTCCTTTTCTCACTTGTTCCACTATTTCTTTTTCATATAATTTGCTTAGTTTTAGTTTTCCTCCACTCAAAAGAAAGGACGTTCGAATGTTTCATGCTCTTGACTGCGTCGTATGTATTCAACGTCAAGCGCTTGAGGCTGCGCGGTTTGTTTCACAAGATCCGGAGATTCACGAGCGCGTCCTTGAAAGAACGATGCGAATCCAACTTGAGGAAGGATTGAAGGCTGCCTCTCCATATTTAGGAACTCTTGTCCATCGCGCCGTTCGAGAGATCACTAACAATCCCGATCCGTATTACGAAAAAAAGAAATTCTTCAACCGCTCGGCTCTCGAACGGTGGGACGTCTTCCAACGCTGGATTCGCGAATCCGCCGATCCCTTTGAAACGACGGTTCGTCTTGCGATCGCCGGCAACTCGATCGACTTCGCCATGGAGTCGATCACGGAAGAACGCGTCAACGCGATGATCGGAGCGGCGACCTCGCAGCCTTTGCACGGCTCAATTGAAAAACTTCGCGACGCCTTTCATCGCGCCAAATCAATCCTCTACCTTACGGACAACGCGGGCGAAATTGTCTACGATCGTCTTCTAATCGAGGCGCTCGTTTCCGACCAATTCAAGAAAGACGTCGTCGTCGTAACACGCGGCGCTCCCATCATCAACGACGCGCTCCTCGAAGACGCGCATGAAGTCGGACTCGACGCCGTCGCCCCCGTAATTTCAAACGGCGGCGACGGACTCGGCGTTATTTTCGACATGACGAGCGACGAATTCAAAGAACGCTTCCTTGCCGCCGATCTTGTCGTCGCCAAAGGACTCGCCAACTTTGAAACGCTATGGGAAGGGGATCCGCGCTTTAAGGCGAAAGAAATCGCGTTCCTCTTTAAAGTGAAATGTCCGTTCATCGCTAAAGTCGTCGGCGCCAATCTCAACGATCTCGCAATCCTTCTCCAATCATGACGAGGAGGACGCATGTCGGCGCAACAATAAAAAAAAAACGTCGTGCAAATAGGCAACGACGTTTTTTTTACATGACAACCAACCTTGAACGGAACTCAGAGGAACCATCTAACCAAGGAGAGCGTCCGATGGGAGTCGAACCCACAATTGGAGCTTGGGAAGCTACCGTGTTACCGCTACACTACGGACGCAAAATACTAACCAACTTTTTTAACGCTTTCGGGAACCACGTCCCGCGTTTCAACGTATTCTAGCAGAGTTTTTTCAGAACGCAAGCGTTTTTTACTCAAGTTTTGTTTTATTCGCAAAAAAGAATTCGCTAGGTCTATTTGAGTTTCAAACCATCGATCGTCTCTTTGTTAAGTTGGATTTCGCCCCCTTCCACTTCTAGCTTCATATCCGCGCCCAAACGAATTCTTCCCGTCATGAATTCGGCGAGTACCGTTCGCGGAGCTCCAGAATACGCCTGCTGAACTATCCGAGCCTTCGCGTTCCCTGATCCGGTCAACGTCAAAAGTTTCTTTGTCGACGCATAGCTTAAACTCTCGCATGTGCCCGTATACTCCCCTAAGCGGAAAGTCACGTTGCCGCGGGCGTCCGCCTCGACGTGTCCCTTACCCTCAGGATTCGTCGCGACAGAGCGATAGGTCGCATCCGAGCTATTGCAAACGATCGCCTGACTCGGCCACGTCGTGGAATCAAAAAGCGTCGCGCGAACGTTCGGCCCTTCAACGTCGCAAAGCAGCGCGTGAACGCCTTCCGTCACTTTTACTGAATTATCCTTGAGAAAACCGGTCGCCAAACCGAATTCCGCGCTGATACGCACCCACTGAAAGTTCTTTTCACTCGTGGAGCTCTTCTCTTTAGCGACAAATTTTTTATCGACGACGCCCGCGTCAAGAGACGATACGCCTCCGTCGCTCGAAAGAAGCGTCGCTTCAAGATAACCGCCCCGATCCACGGTGAAACTCTCGTTGTTCCAATCGACGTGAATTCCAGAGCATTGCAGGTTATAGTATCCGTTAAACGTATCCGCCGCGTTTGCTTCGGGAGAACGCGTTTGATAATGCATCACGACGGGTCGTTCCGTCGAATGGGAGAGACATTCGACGGAATCGATCTCCGGAAGGGAGTCGCCGTCCGTCTTAAAGTTTAGTAAATCAATATGTTCCTTCGGCGTGACGCGCGTTTCGTCGCAGACCATGTATCCGTCGCTCATCGTCAGTCGCACGCCGTCTTCGTCGTTCGAAGGCGTATCGGAGAGCGTTACTGCAAACTCTCCCGCAACAATCGGGTCGATCCCTCGCACCAACTCCTCGACTGCGGCGGCTAGAGCGGCGGCTTCCTTCGTCGTCGCCTCCGCTTCGAACGTCGAATTCGAAAGAAATCGCAAGTAATTCCCGTCGAACGCCACCCCTCCGGTCCATTCGACAAGAAAAGAATCCGAGCCAAGCATATCAAGCGCCGTCGACTTCGAATCGCCGCGTTTCTTTTTCTGCGTCGAAGGTTGTAACGCGACCTTGCCCGGCCCGTAGATCTGAATCATATTACGCGCCGCGTCAACATACGTCTTCTTACCTTCGAGATTCATACCGTTGAGGTTTAGAACCGCGTTTTTAGACTGCGACCAAACGAGAAATTTCATCTCCGGAGTCAACGGGTTCGACGCCGTCACGCAATCGGAATCGAAAGACGCGACGACTTCCCCGTCCGCATTTTCTCCTCGAAAACGCACGTTACCCGCGAGCGTCGACCGAATAAGTCGCAGCTTTCCTCGGCCAGACGCGGGGAAAAAAAGCTCGCAGTCAAGATCCAAGTGGTCGCCTTCAACCTCAAAGGTTCCCGCAGGAGCCGATCCGTCGGCGCCGACGCTAAACGATTCGGCGAGTCCGTCCTTTGACGGAGTCTCAGAATTCGACGCGACGAGAGTAGCGTTCCCCTGCCGACCGCTTTGATCGCTAAAACGAATCCGCGCCAAATCGTTGACGCGCATTACTCCACGTTCCGTCTCTAACGTCACGGAATCCGAAAAAATGGCGCAAATCGGCGTCATGCTGAAACGAGAAGACAAAGAGTCCCCTCTTCCGTGAAGATTCGCGACAGTTGACGACGCGCCGTCCGTCTCCTCCAATCGGAACCAGAAGTTCGCCTCTTTCGCCTCAAAAGCCCCCATTCCTTCCGCGACGCAACGCGTCGTTCCCGACGTCACCATTCGATATGTGCCGTCCGAAAAACCGTCGTCCCCTTTCACGGGACAGATTAGCAATCCTTTCTCCCAGCTCGACACGACGTTCATCGTTTCGTTTTTCGCGCTAGTTAGTTTCGTCGAAATCGATCCTTCTTCAACGGCGTTAAGACTTGACAACTCGGAATTTTCATCGAAGCTTGCGACGATCATCGGCGATTTCAATGAAGAAACGTAGGAAGGGCCGCCGCGCGTTTCTTCCGTTACGGTCACTATCACCGGCGCAATATTCGCCGCAGAGCCGTCCTGAGGATCGACGTTTGCGCTTGAGACGCCCCCCGCGCCGGGCCCGTCAAGGGTGTTCAGAAGTTTAAATTCTCTCTTCTCTACGTTGTAATAAGCGCGCATCGCCTGGACTTTGACGGAACGCGATTTCGTCGGATCGGTCGAGGTGGGAACATAGACAAACGTCAACGGCGCGTCTTCTCCTTTGGCAAGGAGTTTGGTCGTCTGAAGGCGCGCCAGTTTTCCGGAAGGTTTTGTGCGAAGCGTACGATTACGTACGGAAGAGAAACTCGACTCCGCCAACTTTTGCATCTCGTGATCTTGAAAATAGAGTTGAAAAGAATCTCCCTTCAATCGACAAACGCGCTCCATATTGCTCTTGAGAATCGCGTCGACGTCGCCGTTAAAGCGAATAACCCATTCTCCAGGAAGAGCCGAACGCTCAAAATTCACTCCTTTTTGACATCCTACCTCAAGTTCGTCGACGTTCGGGAGGGATCGCTTTCCGCCTATATCAAATCGAAACGCGCGCGGAAAAAGATGAATCAAATCAATGTTGCTCAGTTCGACGCTTTCGATAGAGACTCCGGAGCTTAGATTTCCTTCGCGGAACGTTTCGTTGAGGAACGCGGTCTCCCGTTCTTCGTCGGTTTGCGCTTCCTCGATCTCTCGACGTTGACTTTTCGCGACATAGTCTTGCAAATCGATCGGAACGCTAAAGGAGATCGACAGACCTTGCCCCGTTCCGTAATGCGGGCCTATCTGAAAGGTAAACTTCGAGTTCGAACGCAGTTGTTTTGGCGACAAGAGGACGCCGCGCGTTCGGAACGAAAAATTCGGATTCTTTTCATCCGTTTCGTCGCCGCCGCGCACGACGAACTCCCCGTTCACCTGCGCCGTCTTAAACGCCGAGGGCTCGAATTTTGCCCCGCCGCGTTTATTACTCGTGAGAAAATCCCCAATATTGCGATTGAAAGCAAAAATGACGTCCTTCATTTCAAGAACGATCGCGCGTCGAGACCGCGCGACGACCATCGCTTCTTTATCAAGTTTCAGTTCGTCGGGGGTCGCAGGGGGGAGCCACACGAAGGTGCATATCTCGATCGGTACGTCGTTGCGTCGCTGGTCGTACTGCGGCCAGTTTTTCAGAAAGATGAAATAGGTTCCTTCGTAGGCTATGAAAATGGGATCCTGACGCCGCCAATCGTTCGGATCGGGAAAGAGTCTATCGACGTCGAGATACTCTTCGACGCGCTTTTGCAATTCGTCTTCAGGGACTTCGCCCCAGGAACGCGCTTCGGAACGGACGCTCTTAACCTGCGCTTCGTCTTCCCTCGTCTCGGGAAAGAAGTATAGCCAAATAGGCGTCGCCGCCAACAAAATCAGAAAAGAAATGATCGCTCTTTTCATACCCGTCCGTTCCTCGTATTTCAACGCGCCTTCCAATAGCGACGCGACGTCTAGTAGGGAAGTATACAGACGTCGCGCGGAAAAATCAAGACGGAGCCGCGACGCTTAGAAAGCGTCGATTTCAGATCGAGTCGCCAAGGAGGGTTGGGCGCCGGGGCGCGTCACGCTGATAGCGGCGGCTTTAGTGGCAAATTCTGCGGCGTCTTGCGTCGTCTTTCCTTCGGCGATTGCGACGGCGAACGCGCCGGTCCAAGCGTCGCCAGCGGCGGTCGCGTCGATCGCTTGCACGCGACGCGACTCGACAAAGAGGCGTGAACCGTCCTGCGACAAAATGACGACGCCCTTTTCGCCAAGGGTCACGACAGCGATCTTCACGCCCGTTTCAAGAAGCTTTTCCGCCGCTTTGAACGCGCTTTCTTCATCCTCGACGGGAACGCCGACAAGAGCCGCCGCTTCATGTTCGTTCGGCTTAACGACCGAGACATATTGGAGTAACGACGCGGGCAGAGGCTCTTTCGGCGCCGGCGCGGGATCCAAAATGAAGGGAACGCCCGCATCGTGCGCCATTTTCGCGGCGTACTCGATCGTTTCAAGAGGCGTTTCAAGTTGCGCGACGACAACGTCGGCGGATCGAATCGCCTTCGCTGCGGCGTCAACGTCCGAGGGAGAGAGCGTAAAGTTCGCTCCCGAAGCGACGGAAATCAAATTCTGACCGCGCGAGTCCACCAAGATTAACGCCACTCCCGTCGCGTTCTCTGGATCGCGCTTAACGTAACTCACGTCGATTCCCTCGCGTTTATAACCGGCAAGCGCTTCGTCGCCGATCGAATCGGCGCCCAAACTTGCGACAAACACCACGTCGCCCCCCGCGCGCGCCGCCGCGACGGCTTGATTCGCTCCCTTACCCCCCGGCGCGGTCGCAAAGACGCCCCCTACGACCGTTTCTCCCGGCGCCGGAATCTTTTCAGATCGAATCGTCATGTCCGCATTCGCGCTGCCTACCACCACTATCTTTGCCATTTCTCTCCTCCCGCTCTAAATAACAGAAAGTCGTGCGACGACTCTTCCGCCGCGCGACTATTTTCCAACAACGTTACTTGTCCGCGCTTTGCGGAACTTTATAATGCAACGATTCCCAGTATATCTCGTCGAGTTCATACGGATTGTAACTCGCGTTCGGATCCGCGTCGTATGGCAACAATCCGTAACGAATCATCTCGCGAAGATAAGGCCAGCGCGGAACATATTTCTGCGGGCAATCCCTTCCGTTGTTCTCGCTTGGAATAAGCATTTCCGGACGATTATCCTCTTCGAGGATGTATTGTCTTCCACGCTTGATAGCGTTTAGAATCGCGAGATAATCTTCGTCTTCAACGCTCGTAAAGACGGGCTTTCCCGATTTCTCTTCGCACACGCCTAATCCTCCCGCAGCGCGGCTTAACGGCGCGCGCACCGCCCAAGCGGCGCCGACGTCCCCGCTTTTCGGCTCGACGACGCGTCCGTCGACGGCGCCTTGCGCCCCGTAACTTTGATCGTAAATAGAATCGGCTTCCACGCGCGCTTGATACGCTAAGTTCGGATTAGAAAGAATCCTCTCCCCTCCTCTTACTTGCAACGCCGTTAGCAGAATGACGCAGATTATTGTTGAGGATAGAACCGTGGGAAAGATTCTTTTCATATCATCCACCATCAAATATTGAAAGCCGCATAAACGGATCGTTTAGTAATTAGGGGTCGGCGCTCTAAAATCGTCGATATTGATCTGACGGAACCATTCGATGGAACGCGTCAACCCCTCGCGCAACGGAATTTTCGGCTCCCAGTCCAGAACTTTTTTCGCTAAGGAAATGTCTGGCTGTCGACGGCACGGATCGTCGACGGGAAGCGGTTTGAAGATAAACTTCGGTTCTTTACCGAGGATTTCCCAGATGAGATTCGCGAGTTCGAGTATCGTGAATTCTCCGGGATTTCCTAAATTAACGGGACCGACAAATTCCTTATCGTTTTCCATAAGTCTCACGAGACCTTCGAGGAGATCGGAATAATAACAGAACGATCGGGTTTGCGAGCCGTCGCCAAAGATCGTGATAGGCTCGTCTCGAAGCGCTTGGCGAATAAAATTGGAAACGACGCGACCGTCGAAAGGATGCATTTTCGGTCCGTAAGTGTTGAAGATTCGCGCAATGCGAATTTTGACGCCGTACATTCGCGCGGAATCCATAAAAAGGGTTTCTGCGGCGCGTTTCCCCTCGTCGTAACAGGCGCGAGGACCAAGAGTGTTGACGGCCCCGCGGTAATCTTCGCGTTGGGGATGGATCTCGGGATCACCGTAGACTTCGCTCGTCGACGCTTGGAGAATCGTAGCGCGACATTCTCGCGCAAGTTCAAGAAGGTTAATCGCGCCCAAGAGGGACGTCTTCATTGTCTTGATGGGATTGTATTGATAGTGTCCCGGAGCGGCAGGGCACGCGAGATTATAGATTTCGTCGACTTCAAGTTTGATTGGAACGGTAACGTCGTGACGAATTAGCTCAAAGTTAGGTTTAGAAAGAAGGTTTTCGACGTTCGATTTTTGACTTGTAAAGAAGTTATCCAAACAAATCACGTCATGACCGCGATTGATCAAGAGTTCGCACAAATGCGACCCTAAGAATCCCGCGCCTCCGGCAACCAACACTCTTTTAATGCGAGCCATATTTCTCCTTCTCCAAACCAGCGTCCATACGACGCAATCAGCTATCTTTCGATTATACCCAAACGGCAAGGCAAAATAAAACGCTCGCCGGAAAAAAAGAAAAAAAGAGGGATCCGGTCAAGCCAGATCCCTCTTTTCAATTAAGCGGATCGACAAATCAAGCAAGGATCAGTCGAAGAGATCTCCGAAGAAGTCGTCGTCGATCGCCGCAAAGGCGTCGTCCAAAACGTCGGCGTCGCTAGCGGTCTGCCCCTTAGACGCGTTGGAGTCAAAGTCAACGAGCTCCGAGTCGGAATCGAGGACGGCGGAAGAAGCCGGGTTCACGACGATCAAGCCCGCGCTTGACGGATCAAGAGAGCCGACGTAAACGATCGGTTGGTAGACGCCCGCGCTCGTGTAGATGTGCGAGAAGGTCTGCTTCGTAGCCGTCTTGGACGAGGTTGACAGAGCGGAACCGTCGTTCCAGTCGATCGCCCACCAAGCGTAGGAACCGCCGTTCGATTCGATCACAACGGTCGCCACAGTGTTAGAGCCGACCTTATTTTCAACGACTCTCACGGTGTATTCCGCCACAGGAGCGGCAATCGTGTATTCCACGACGTCGGACCATTGGGACTCGTCCTTAACGGAGCTTGCCAGCGCCTTGATGCGCGCTTCAACGACGTCGCCGACGTTGAAGGAGGCGTTCAAGATTCCGTAGTTGCCAGTCAAAGCGGAAGTCGCCAACCATTCGCCCGTTCCCTTGAGTCGATATTCAACGACGTATTCCTTCGCAGGATCGGAGGTTTCCCAGACGACTCCGAGTTTGCCGGACGTCGTCATCCCGATCGTCGTGATCGTCGGGGTCGCGTATTCAGCCGCGACCGGTTCGGAGACGACGAGCGTGAAGGTATTCTCAACGTACGCCAAACCGGAGTCGGTCGATCGAATCACGACGTCGTATTCGCCGACGGCGAGAGTTCCGGAGACAACGAGCTTATCGCCTTCGATCGCCAGAGCGTTCGTATCATCGGAGACGAGGGTGTAAACGAAGGAGTCGTCCGCATTTCCGTCCGTCGTGGAGAGGAGACCGACGATTGTGCCGGGCTTAGCGTTGGAGTACAACGCGCCGCTGAGGGCGAGATCGACGCTCGTCGGAGCGAGGTTGCCCTGCTCTTCATAAGCGCCCATATCGACGGAGGTCGAGGCGACGCGATCCAAACCCGCATGATCCAAGGTCAGAGCGCCGTCGCGCCCAACCGCCAGATCGGTGGAACCGGAGTCGATCATCGGCGAACCGACGAGGAGCGAGAGATCCCAAGTCGCCCACTGAGCCTTCGCGACGTTCGCGCTGGTCGGCTTCGTGAAGTTCTTGAACTTAGGATCGACGGAGACGGAACCCGTTCCGAGGGAGGCGTTCGTCGTACCGACGTTCGAGTAACGAATCGTCGCGGCGCTATCGGCCAAGATCTTTTCGGCGTAGACGTCCGCGCCGTTCGACGCGACGTTGCCGTAAATGATCGAGTTGTCGACGTTCAGGATGTGGTTCGCCCAGACGCCGCCGCCATTCTCAGCCGCCACGTTCCCCGCGACGGTCGAGTTGACGAAGTTGACGCTCCAGTCGCGATCTTCGGAGATCACGTCGACAGCGTTGATCTGAGCGTAAACGCCCGCGCCCTTCTGAGCCGAGTTGCCGAGAATCGTCGAGTTGACGAAGGTCGCGCCAGCATACGTTCCGACGCCGCCGCCGTAGTACCGCGCGGAGTTGCCCGCGATCGTCGTATCCTCAACGTAGAGGTCGCCGCGGTTATAGAAACCGCCGTAGTACTGCGCGGAGTTGTTCGTAATCGTCGAGCCGATCACCGTCATGTCGCCCGCGTTGTACACGCCGCCGCCGTACGCCGAAACGTTGTTGTCGACCGTGACGTTCGTCAGCGTCAACTTAGCGTAGTTGACCAAACCGCCGCCGATGTAGTTAGGATCGTCCGGACGCGCCGAGTTGACGTTGTTGCCGCCCGTAATCGTGATCTTTTCGAGACCGACGACGATATCTTCGTTCACGGAACCGACGGAGACGACCGAACCGACGAAGCTCGAACCGTCGAGGGTCAAGCCGTTTTCGGCGACGATCGTCACGCTGTCGTTAATCTCAAGCGTGCTCAAGAGCGAGATGTTCTTGACGCTCGGGTCGACGTAGACGACGCCAACGCCCATGCTAACGGCGTAGTCGATCGCTTCGCGCAGCGAGATCTTGTCGTCGGTATTGCTGTAAATATCCTCTTCCGTCGTAACGGTGACCGAAGGTTCTTCGAACGGATACTCGTACGCGCCGATATCGATCGAGCGGAGCGAGTTGCAGACGCGCGTTTCGCCGCTGTAATCGTATTCGAGAGTCTTCGATTCCGTCGCGTCAAGCGCGTAGGAGTTGCGACCGGCGTCAATCGCGGGAGAATCCGCTTTGATTCGAATATCGACGGAGCTTGCGTTGGCAAGCGCGCCGTTCTCGAAGACAGGAGCGTTCATGAAGCCTGCGGCTCCAGTCTTGGACGAAGCCATCGTCGGCAACGCGCCGACTCCTGCGGCAGAGCCAAGGAGCGAGTTGTAAAGGTTCGCCGATTGCGTGGAGCGCAGGTCGGCTCCCTGCGTCGCGTAGTTGGAAGCGAGAATCGTGTTGTACAGATTCGTCGCGCCTTCGGAGTAGACGCCGCCGCCGAGATTGGCGGAGTTGCCTGCGACCGTGGCGTTTCTCATCTTGAGAGCGCCGGTCGTGTAAACCGCGCCGCCCGATTGTCCGGCGGAGTTCTTCCAAACGAGCGAGTTAGAGACGCTCGTGACGGAAGCGGAAGCGCCGTAGATCGCGCCGCCATTCGCCGTCGCGACGTTTCCTTCAAGATTGGAGGACGTCGCGTAGAAGGTACCGGCGTTGTAGACCGCGCCGCCGTTCGCCGCGCTGTTCCCCGTGAAAGCCGCGCCTTCGAAGGTCGCGATCGCGTCGTTGTAGAGCGCGCCGCCGTCTTCCGTCGCCGTATTAGCTTCGAAAGTCGCGCCGTCAAGAGCCGTGAAGGAACCGCGATTATAGACCGCGCCGCCATTCTCGGCGCCGTTACCCGTGAAGGTAAGCGCGTTCGTCGCGTTAAGGACGGAGTTCGCGGAGTTGTAAATCGCGCCGCCCTTCTGAGCGTTGTTGCCGCTGAAGGTCACGGCGTCCAAATCGACGCTGTAGAGCATGTCGCTCGTCGACGACTGCGAGTTGTAGATCGCGCCGCCGAAACCGTTCGCGCGGTTGTTCGTGAACGTCGCGTTCGTCAAGGTCAGAGCGCCGTAGTTGTCGATCGCGCCCGCGTCTTGCGCCGCCGAGTTTCCGACGAACGAAGAATCGGCGATCGTCGCGGAACCATGGAGCGCGTTGACGATCGCGCCGCCGTTGCTCGCCGCAGAACCGTTGAACTCGGCGTTCGCGACCTCGAGGACGCCCCCCGCGTTATAGATTGCGCCCGCGCTTTCGGAAGCGACGCCGTTCGTGAAGGTCGCGCCGTCGATCTGGACGGAACCGGCGTTGTAAATCGCCGCGCCGCTCTTAGCCACGCCGTCCTCGAAGTTCGCGTTCTCGAGATTGACGCTACCCGCGTTGTAGATCGAAGCGCCTTCGCCGTTCGACGCATTGCCCGTGAAGTCGACGTTCGTCGCGGTAACGGTCGCGTTCGTCGCGTTGTAGATCGCGCCGCCCTGATCCGCAGAGTTTTGAATGAAGACCGCGTCGTTCAAAGCGAGGTTCGTCGCGTTGTAAATCGCGCCGCCTTGTTCCGCAGACGCGCCGGTAATCTTCAAACCGTTGACAGTCACGTCGCCGTGAGACGTCACGAAGGCGCGGTTTCCGTTGGCGTTGATCGTGATATTGGCGTCGTCGCCCGCGATCGTCGTGGTTCGATCGATCGTCAGCTCGCCGTTCGTAAGGGTGATCGTCGAACCGTAGACCGACTCGGCGAAGGTGACCGTATTGCCATAGACGACGGAGAGAACGACTGAGTCGACGCCATTCCAGACGAGAGATTCGCCAGACTGCAACGCGTATTCGACGCCCGCTTCAAGCGCGACGGAGTCGTTCGCGAAGACCAAGCTTCCGTTCTGATACGTCGCCGTAGCGCCATTTTCAAGGACGAAGGAATCGCCCTCGGCGAGAGTCTTCTCAATCGAGACGGTGGAAGAACCGTCCTTGCCGACGTTCGCGAGCGCTTCGCGCAGCGACGTCAAACCGTCGTGAGAATCGACGACGTCTTCCGCAGTCGTAACCACGAGACCCTGACGTTCGCAGACGGAGAAGGTCGCGGTGTAAACGTTGTTTTCTTCGTTTCCTTCGACGACCTTATCGCCGGAATCGACCGTAAGAGTAATCGCATAGAAACCGGTTTCGAAGGTTCCCAAGTTCCACTCGCCCGCGACGAGCGCGTTGACGTCGAGCCATTCGCTCTGATCGAGGAATCCGACCGCTTCGGAGCCATAGGTGCGGACGAAGGTCTTTTCGGAACCGGAAACGACTTCGCCGTTTTTATCAAGTTTCGAGACGGTGATCGTGTAATCGAAGGAGGTGAAGACCGGAGAATCGCCGTAATTGCCGAACTGGTAATCGAAGACGACGTCCCAACCTTCGACGAATTCGCCAAGGTCGACTCCATTGGCGGCGCCAAACTTACCGACGAGCGCGGGCGTTTCTTCCGCGAAGGTGAGATCGGCGGAGCTCAATTTCTGAGATTCGACGGCGCCCATGTCGACGGCGTGAATCTTACCGTCGACGTCGTAGCCGACGAAGCGATCCTGACCGAGGACGTCCTTTTCAATCGCCGAACCGTCAAGGTCAACCGCGAGTTCGTTAGAACCGGAATTAAGCGCGGGGGACGCGGCGGTAGGCGCGTAAGAGGAGTCGAGTTTCGGATCGATCGGGGCGTCGGTCGTACCGACGAAGGAGTTCTTGACGAGGAGCGAACCGCTTTCCAAGGCCGCTTCACCGTCGCCGATGAGGCTGCTATTGGCCTTAGCGCTCGCGCCGTTTTCGAGAACGAGGTCTTGAGAGTTCGACGCAAGGATCGTGTTGTTAAGAACGACCTTAGCGTTGGAGGCGTAAAGTCCGCCGCCAAGAACCGCCGTATTGTCGACGATCGTCGTGTTGGTCGCGTTGACCGCGAGAGCCGCGCCGGGGGCCGCGAAGGCGTAGATCGCGCCGCCGTTGACCGCGTTCGCGGCGTTATTCGCGACGAGCGTGTTGACGAGATTGAGTTCTCCCGAGCCGGTCGCGATCGACGCGGCAATGGCGCCGCCGTTGCGTTCGGCGGCGTTATCGCCGAACGCGGAGTCGACGATCGACGCGCTGGAGTTGAGGACGAAGATCGCGCCGCCGTTTTGTCCGGAAGCGTTGCCGCGGAAGACGGCCTTGTTGACGTCGAGCGAACCGACGGAGTAGATCGCGCCGCCGAAGTACGCCGAGTTGTTGTTGGCGAACTCAGCCGTATTGACGGTCAACTCGCCGGCGTTATAGATCGCGCCGCCGAGACCCTCGCGGAGAACGACGTCGTCTTCAGCGTTGTTAGCGAGCGCGGCGTTGCCATTGAAGCCGACGTTTTCAAGAATCAACGAACCGTTGTTGAGGATCGCGCCGCCGATTTGCGCCGCGCCGTCGGCAAATTTAATCGAGCTTATGGTCGCGTTGACGCCTTCGTTGACGGTCAAGACGCGCGACAGACCGTCGCCGCTTACCGTCACCTTGTTCGCGCTCGCCGCGTCGCCGATCGTCATATCCTTGGCGACGGTGATTTCTTTGCCGCTCAAGGTAATCGTCGCCTTGGAGTCGACGAGGTCTTGCGCGAAGACGACGTTATTGCCGATCGAACGCGTAATCTTCGTCGAACCGTCTTCGTTGAAGACGAGAACTTCGCCGTCGGTCGTTACCCTGCCGAGGACGCGATGCTGAGCGACGCCCATTTCGAGCGTGGAATCGAGAAGTTCGAGGGATTCGCCGTTCTCAAAGGCGATAGCGGAACCGTCGCCCTCTTCCTTGACGAACGCCGCGCCGACCCAAGTCGCTTCGACGCCGTTGACCACAACCGCGTCGCCGCTCTTAAGGAACTCGTAGCTTCCGTCAGCGAGAAGAACCGCGCCGTTCTTAAAGACGCCTTCTTCGCCGCCGACGAAGGAGATCGCGGCGCCGTAGTAGATCGAAATCGCCTTGCCCGCTTCGTCAACCGCGACGTTCGCGCGATACGCGACGTGTTCGGTACCGTAATAGATCGAGTCGGCGGTCAACTTGGAGAGGAGGGTCTGAGAGCCGTCCGGGGCGACGAGGACGTCGACGTAGACGTCGAGATCCGCGTCGGAGTAAGGTTCGCCGTTATTCTCGAGGTACTGGTACCTCAAGATCGGCTTGGCAACGTAGGTCGAGCCGTCGGCGACGGTAATCGTCAACTCGTAGTTGACGCTCGATTTCTCGTACTGAGCGACCGTGCCGTCAGGATAGACGAAGGAGGAAGTCGCGGGGTCGTAGACGACGTATCCGTCGAGGTAAGCGAAGGAGTCGCCGTCCTTGAGCCTCTGCTGAACGCCGTCGATCGTCGCGACGTTATAATCGACGTAAGCGACGCCGTTAATCACGGAGATGCGATTCAGATCGACGTCGACGTAATTCGCGGAGGCGATGAGGACGTTGTAGGAGTAAAAAGTCGGACCGGCGTAAAGCTCGACGGCTTCGCGCAAGGTCACCTTGTCGTCCAGAGGATTGTACTCGCCGTCTTCGTCGGTGGTGACGACGACGCTCGGGATCTCATGAACTTCGAATTTGGTCGTGTAGACGTTGTTGTTATCGGCTTCGGAACCGTCTTCTTCGCCGTATTCGACGATTTCGTTATCCGCGTCAAGGGTGATCGTCAAGGTATAGGAACCGACGGGAAGAGCGCCAAGGTTCTGACGCGCGTAAAGGACTTCGCCATTCGCGAGAATCCAAGCTTCCTCGTCTTGCCAATCGAAGTAGGTCGCGCCGTCCGTGTAACGCTGAACGATCGTCGCGGAGAAGGGATTTCCTTCGGCGTCCGTTCCGTCAATCTTGTAGGAAACGTTGAACTTGCCGGAGACAAGCGCGTCGCCCTTATTGAGGAAGGAGAAGTCGAGGATGATATCTTCGCCGACGAAGTAGTAGTCGACGTCGACGCCGTTCATCTGGCCGTACCAGAAGTTGACCGAATTTTCGCTCAACGCAAGATCAGGAGCGACGATCGTCTGGAACTCGTAAGCGCCAAGGTCGATCGCATGGGCGGAACCGTCGACGGTCAAACCGACGTAACGGTTGTTGCCTGCGAGATCGAGGTCGGAGAGACCTTGCGCCAATTTATTGGAACCGGCGTTAATGACGGGGGATTCAGCCTTGAGGGAGAAGTCGCCGTTGGCCGGATCGACAAAGAGCGGATCGACGCCGATGAAGGAGCGGTACTCTTCGACGAGCCAACTTTCGTTAAACTCTTTCGCGCCGGTGGATTCGGCGTTCTGGATGAGCGAAGAACGAAGAACGACGTTCGCGTCGGCTTCGGCGAAGATTTCGACGCCTTGTCCGTCCTCGGCGACCGAGTTGCCCGCGAGAATCGAGTTGTCGATCTTAGCGGAACCGCCGACATAGAGGGCGCCCGCGTTCGCCGCCGAGTTATTGGCGACGGTCGCGTTGACCAGCTCAAGCTCCTTAGCGTAGATCGCGCCCGCGAATCCAGCCGCCGTATTGTTGGCGATTAACGCGTTCTTGATCGAGACGGTCGAGGCGTAAATCGCGCCGCCGTTCGTACCGGCGGAGTTGCCGGTGATCGTCGCGTTCTGGAGGGAGACGGAACCGCCGTTGGAGAAGATCGCGCCGCCGAGTCCGCCCGCGACGTTGTCGGCGATATCCGCCGCGCCGCCGATCGTAACGTTCGCCGCCTGAATCGCGCCGGCGTGGCCGGAAGCCTTGTTGCCGGTAATCGTCGCGTCGCCGGTCGTCGTCAAAGCGCCGGTAAGATTGAGCGCGCCGTTATCGCCGCCTTGAGCTTCGTTGTTCGAAAGAACGAGGGACGCCGCGGAGAGATTCTTCGTCGCGATCGCGCCGGTCGCGCCAGTCGCGACGTTGCCGGTGATTTTCGCCGCGCCGCCGATCGTAACGTCCGTCGCCAGAACCGCGCCGACGTTGCCGAAGGCCTTGTTGCCGGAAATCGTCGCGTCGCCGGTCACCGTCAGAGCGCCGGTGAGATTGAGCGCGCCGTTATCGCCGCCTTGAGCTTCGTTATTCGAAAGAACGAGGGACGCCGCGGAGAGATTCTTCGTCGCAACCGCGCCGGTCGCGCCGCCTGCGACGTTGCCGGTGATTTCCGCCGCGCCGCCGATCGCAACGTTCGCCGCCTGAATCGCGCCGACGTTGCCGGAAGCCTTGTTGCCGGAGATCGTCGCGTCGCCGGTAATCGTCATCGATCCGGAGATATACGCGCCGCCGTAAGAAGCGTTCGCGGTGTTGCCGACGACTTCGAGATTGCCGCCGACGGTCGCGCTCTTCGCGTAAATCGCTCCGTAATTGCCGCCAGCGACGTTGCCGTCGAGAGTCGCATTGCCGACGACGTTCGCGACGGCGTCAACGCGCAGCGCGCCGTAGCTGCCGCCTGCGGTATTCTGATTCGCGACGAGGTTGCCGCCGACCTCGAGAGCGCCAGCGCGCAACGCGCCGTAGTTACCTTCGACAGCCTTGTTGCCGGAAATCGTCGCGTCGCCAGTAATCGTCGTCGCTCCGACGATATAAGCGCCGCCGTAAGACGTCTTGGCGGTGTTGCCGACGACTTCGAGAGCGCCGCCGACGGTCGCGGTCTTTGCGTAGAACGCGCCGATATTTGCGTTCGCAGAGTTGTTCGAGAAGTTGACGTTCTCCTTGACGTCGAGCGCCTCGCCAATATAAGCGGCGCCGTAGCTACCCCCTGCGGTATTGCCCATGAGAGTCGCAGAACCGTCGACCTGGAGAGTCGACTCGACGCGCAATGCGCCCGCGTGGGTCGTCGCGGCGTTGTCGTTCGCGGTCAAATCGCCGCCAACGGAGAGAGAGCCAGCCTGGATGGCGCCGATCTCGCGACCAGCGACGTTCTTGTTCGCGACGAGGTTTCCTTCAACGCGAAGAGCCGCGCTGGAGAGACCGCCGATATCTAATCCTGCGGTGTTGCCCGTAACGGTCAAGTTGCCGCCGACATTGGAGGCGCCGGTGAAGTAGCCGCCACCGTAGGAGCCGGAAGCCTTGTTGCCGAGAAGATCAACTTTGCCTTCGGCTTGGAGCTTACTGGCGAAGATAGCGCCGTAATTTCCGCCAGCGACATTGCCTTCGAGAGTCGCGTCGCCGACGACGTTCACGACGGAGTCAACGCGCAACGCGCCGAAGCTGCCGCCTGCGGTATTCTGATTCGCGACGAGGTTGCCGCCGACCTCGAGAGAGTTAGCGCGCAACGCGCCGACAGCGCCTTCGACGGCCTTATTGTCGGAGAGCGTCGCGTCGCCTGTAATCGTCATCGCGCCGCCGATGTACGCGCCGCCGTAAGAACCGTTCGCGGTGTTGCCGACGACTTCAAGATTGCCGCCGACGTTCGCGGTATTCGCGGAGAGAGCGCCGTAATCGCCGCCCGCGACGTTGCCGTCGAGAGTCGCATTGCCGACAACGTTCAGGTCGGCGTCAACGCGCAACGCGCCGAAACTGCCGCCCGCGGTATTCTGGTTCGCGACGAGATCTCCGCCGATCTCGAGAGAGTTAGCGCGCAACGCGCCGACAGCGCCTTCGACAGCCTTGTTGTCGGAGATCGTCGCGTCGCCGGTAATCGACGTCGCCCCAAGAATATACGCGCCGCCGTAAGAAGCGTTCGCGGTGTTGCCGACGAGTATTCCCTTGGAGAGTCGCGGAACCGCCGACCAGGAGCGTCGAATTGACGCGCAAAGCGCCGGTATTAGTGGTCGCGACGTTGTCGTTCGCGGTCAAATCGCCGCCGACGGAGAGAGTCGTGGCAACCTGAATAGCGCCGATCTCGCGTCCGGCGACGTTGCTCTTCGCGACGAGATTGCCTTCAACGCTTAGAGCCGTGCTGGAGAGACCGCCGATATCTAATCCTGCGGTATTGCCACTGACGGTCAAGTTGCCGCCAACATTTGCAGCGACGGGAACGTAACCGCCGCCGAAGCATCCGTCCGCCTTGTTGCCGACAAGATCAACGTTGCCCTCGACTTGTAACTCTTTAGCGTAGAGAGCGCCGTAATTGCCGACCGCGACGTTACCTTCGAGGGTCGCATTACCGCCGACGTTCATGACGGTATCAACGCGTACCGCGCCGTAGTTGCCGCCCGCGGTATTCTGATTAGCCGCGAAGTTTCCGCCAACCTCGAGAGAATTAGCGCGTAGCGCGCCGAAGAAACCTTCGACGGCCTCGTTGTCGGAGAATGTCGCGTCGCCGGTAATCGTCATGGCTCCGACGACATAGGCGCCGCCGTAAGATCCATTGGCGGAGTTGCCGCCGACTTCGAGATTGCCGCCGACGGTCGCGGTCTTCGTGTAGAACGCGCCGATCTCTGCGCCCGCGGCGTTGTTCGAGACGTTGACGTTCTGCTTGACGTCGAGCGCTTCGCCGACAAACGCGGCGCCGTAGCTACCGCCCGCAGTATTCCCTTGGAGAGTCGCGGAACCGCCGACCAGGAGCGTCGAATTGACGCGCAAAGCGCCGGTATTAGT
>SFIW01000041.1 GCA_004556055.1 Planctomycetaceae bacterium | reverse complement strand
ATAGTGAACTATCTTTGGCTAAATAATTAGTGAATAAATTACTAGCTAAATGTTCGTCTTCAACTTGTTTATCTCCATGAATAACTATATGATATATGGCTAGGCATAATAAAGTGACTGACGTTAATCGTTGCTGTCCGTCAATAATGTAACGAGTGCCCTTACCTTGTTTGACTGAAACGATACATCCTAAGAAGTAATCATTCTCGTTATTAGAAACAGACGTGTCTTCTATTAATGACGTAATATCAGAGAAAAGACGTTTACAATCTTTTTCCCCCCATGAATAGTTACGCTGGTAGACGGGAATATTCAATCTTTTCAAAGACAGTAATTGAACAATTGGAACTTTTTTGGTATCCATAATAGCAATATCCCTAGTGAAATAGACTCAATATCCCAAAACCTGATCGACTATCAGAACTTCGTATTTTGCTTTGAGAGGCGGTTCGTTGAGGATAACGGTCGCGCGACAGATGCGTTGGGGGGAATGACACTGGTAGCATTTATTGCCATGTTTAGCGCATGGGGTTTCGGAGCGTAGGCGTAGGGCGTTGAGGGGTGCGGCGATATTTTTGGCGCGCCACATCGCGGCGTTGAGATCCTTCGCAATCTTGTTCTTGCCGGCGACGAAGTAGACGCGGTCGTGACCGTAAAGGATCTCCGCGACGCGGTTCCCGTTCCCGTCGATATTGACGATCTCCCCCGACGTCGCGATTGCGTTTGCCGAGGAAACGTACACGCTTGCGTCTCGCGCTTCCTTCAACACCTGTGCCCCCGTCTTACCCTCGGGGATCCGCCAATGCCATAAAACCTGATTGTTTGCGCTAAGACGTTCGTATAACCCGAGCTTCTCCAACGTTTTCGACCCCCCAAACGCGACGGTCGTGTTCTGAATCTGGTCGGCGAGATAATCGACGACTTCTTTTTCCGAAGAAAAAACTTGCGCCCCGTAACCTTTGGCGCGGAGATTTTGAAGGAGCGTTTCGTACATCGTGAAATTCCTCTTCTTGTAACGGTTTAACGTCGATTTTTATATTTATGAAAAAATTATAAACGAGTCGCCTATAAAAACAACGTCGCTAATCTTTAGGTAGGACGTTTCAGGTCTTTTACAAGACTCCGCCGACGTCGACGAATTCGTAACTTACGGATTTGTCGACGTTTGGAAATTTCTTTCAAATTGAAATTTTTTATTAAGCCCCCGAAACGGAGCGCCCCCGCGCGTCAAAAGAGGGGGGGAAAAGGGTTCGCGTCAGGCGCGACGGAACGCGCGTCGAGGGTGACGATCAGGCTGCGCACGTCGTTCGCCAACTGCTGATCGTCGATCTTCTCCGCCGCGCGACGAAATTCGGTCGCCGCCGCTTCGCGCTTACCCTGTTTGAGATAGAGCTTGCCGATTTCGACGCGCGCGATCGGATCGTCGGGACGCGAGTCGAGCGCCGCGCTGAACGCTTCGATCGCCTCTTCGTCGTCGCGCAGCGCCGCGTGCGCGCGACCAAGTTCGATACGCGCGTCGCGAAACTCCGGGTCGAGCTCCAGCGCGGCGGAGAAACGCTCGCGCGCTCCTCCGTATTCTCCAAGCATAAAGAGCACGCGACCAAGTCGATAATTGATACCCGCGTCGGCGCCCCCCGCGAGCGCCGCCTGGCGATAGACTCGCGCCGCTTCCTCCCAGTATCCTTCCTTCTCGAGAGACGCGGCCTCCGTGCAGAGCGTGACTTGACGCATAATCCCCGCGCGGAGCCATTCCTCTTTGGCGCGTCGCGCGAAGTCGTCGCGTGGGAGGGGAAGGGGAGACGTTTCAACGCGCGAGGCGTCCTCCTGCGGTTGCGCCGACGTCGGAGGAGAGGGGACGGAACCTGACGCAGGGGCGGGAAGGGGCCCGACGTCGACTGGCGGCGTTTCGGATTCGGCGTCTCGGGCGTCTCCGAAGAGGCTCAGAAAGCCGGGACGTCCCGTTTCGCCCGTCGTTCGGGCGTTCCATTGCGCGAGGCGTTCCGCGAGATCGATCTGTTCTTCGTCGGGGGAGAGTTTCGCGGGGGCAACGGGTATATCGAGAGCGCCGTCGGCGGGTAGCGCGGCGAAGTCGAAGACGCGCTGTCCTTTCGCGTCGATCGGCGCGACGGGAACGGTCTCGGCGTCGGTCGCGTCGGGGAGAAGGAGGACTTCGCGTCCGTCGGCGGAGAGGGTGAGTTGGAGAATGACGCTTCCTAGATTGGGCCGCGGAGCGTTCGGCGCGAGGAGCGTGTCCGGAAGATTTGTCGGCGTCGCGTCGGGCGCGGCGTCGAAGAGGGGAAAAGCTCCGTCGGAGTCGGATCCGGAGCCGGTTTCGGGCGCTTCGCGTATCGCGATAAGTTCCGCGAAGGCGCGAATCTTGCGTTCGACGACGTCTTCGGAGAGGAGTCCCGAAACGAGGAACGCGAGACGCCGCGCGACGACGATCGCGTCGCTCGAAAGAATCGGGAGTCTTGCGCGTGGATCGACAGGTTCGACGAGGCCTTTGCGCAGCCAGCGTCGAACGGTCGCGACGGGGACTCCGACGAGGGAGGCGACGGCGGCGGGCGTCGCGCCTTGACTCTTCTCGCGCGCGGCGCCTAACGGTTCGTCAAATTGTACGAGTCGCGCGAGAAACTGCGATTCGGAGACGACGCGGAGCGTTCCGTTTTCAAAGGCCTGGCGCGATTTCTCGTCGAACGCCTGCGCGAGCGCGACGCGCGTTTGACCCAAATCCGCTCCTTCTCCTAAAACGACGAGTCCGACCCCTTCGTGAAGCGTCGTCGCGACGCGATACCCCGCGCCTCGCGCAAGACGGGACGCCTCATGTCGCGTCGCGCCCGCAAGCTTTCCGAAAAAATAGACGTCTGTTTTGAGTTCGGTCGGTTTCATCTCTTTTGCGAATCGTGCGCCGATTCGCGCTCCGTCGTTGGTTCAAGGTCGCGTCGACTTGTTTTTGACGCGTTTTCGTAGTATTATAACAAAGATTCGACCGCGCGTCTCGCCTTTGCGCGGTCGACGCGCAACTTCTTCGATCCCTTCTTCCATGGTCCGCGCGACATGAAGTAAAGTCAGTTAGGCGATCATTTTTTGAATAGGAAAAAATATCAGATGAAAAAACTATTCCTTACGACGGCGTTAATCGCGTCTGTCGCGACAGTCGACTCCTTCGCTGTTTCTTCTCCGAGCTTCGCTCAAGATTCGGCGGTAGAAGCGATCGTCGCCGAAAGCGAGGAAACGCGACGCGAAGAGGGGGACGCGATTTATTTGAACAAGACGCTCGCAGAGGGAGTCGTCGTCAATATCACGAAGAAGGGGCAAGAGCCTGCCGTAGCCAAGATCGATATTCCCGGCGCGGAAAGCGTTTCGATCGACGCGTCTTTCGACGCGATCGACGAAGCTCCCGAATCTGCGCGCGAGTATCTGCGCGGCGCATGGGAACGACTCGGCGAGACTCCGAAAAAACGGATCAACGTTGAGATCGACACGACGGCGGCTCCCGACGCGCAGAAATGGGCGGAACGCGCGAAGCGTCGCGTCGAATATTGGTATCCGCGCGTCGTCGAGATGCTCGACGGCGAAGAGGGACTGGCGAATATTCCCGACGATTTCAAAATTCGTCTCGTCTTCAAGCCGATGGACGGCGTGGCGTACGCCGCAGGGCGCGAGATTACGGTTTCGAGCCGTTATATCAAAGCGCGTCCGGATGATTTCGGACTAGTGATCCACGAGACGACGCACGTCGCGCAGGCGTATCCGCGCGTTCGCGAAGTCTGGGCGATGGAAGGTATGACGGACTGGATCCGCTATTTCGTGACGGAACCGCGTTCGCGCAACTCTTGGCGCGTCAATCCCGAACGTTCAAAGTACACGGACAGCTACGGCGTGACCGCGACCTTCTTTGAATGGCTCGTTGAAAATAAGGATCCCGAGTTCATTAAGAAAATTCATAAGGTCTTCCGCTCGCGTCAAAGCGTCGAGAAATTCGTCGTCGAAGAATACGGGAAGACGTGTCAGGAACTCTGGGACGAGTTTATCGCGTCCCAGGAAGAGAAGCGCTGAGTCCGCGCGTTATTTTTTCGCCGCTTGCTTTGCGAGTCGTTCCTTTTCCTCCGGATCGGTCGCGTTGAAGTACTCGAGCGGTTCGAGCCGAAAGAGGGGAGCGACGAAGGGGCCGGGAAAAGTTGTTATCTTGACGTTGATCTTTGAGACGGCGGCGTTATATCGTCCGCGCGCGTCGGTGAGATTCGTCTGCGCCGACGCCAAATCCTCTAACGCGCTCCTGTAGTTGAACGCGTCGCGAAGTTCTTGGAAGGGTTCTACTGCTTTGAAGAATTCGGCGAATTTCTGAGAAAGGTTGAAATCGGCGTCGGCGGCGACGCTGGGGGATTGCGCCCCGGCGAGCTTCGCGGCGGCGTCGCGTATCTCTGCGACCGATTTTTCTAACGCGACGCGTTTTTTTCCTTCTTCCTCGTCGGCGGATGGATGAGATTCTAGAAACGAATTAACCGCTCTCTCCAAGGTTTTTGTCCCTTCTTCGCGTTCCGTAATACTCGCGCGTAGACCTTGCCATTCGCGTTGCGCCGTCTTATTCAAATCAATGAAGGTGAATTGCAAATACGCTCCATAGCAGAGCATAAGGAAGAGAATAAAGAGCGGGAAGGCGATTTTGCGTCGGAGACTAGCTTTGACGACGTTATTCATTCGTAGACCTCTTTCTATAAAAAAAGTCGGAACGCCGCTTGGCGACGTCCCGACGCGACTCGTTCATTTTAACGCTTCGTCCTTAAACGTCGAGCCAGTCCAACGTTTCGGGAAGCGGATTGCCCAGATTGACGCAGCCTGTTTCCGTGACGGCGACGATATCTTCCGACCGAATACCGCCGAGGCGCTTGTCGTAAAGCCCCGGTTCGACCGACACGACGTCGCCGACCACCAGCTCGGGCCCGCGGAAATCGAGAAGAGGCGGCTCGTGAATCGACAAACCGAGCCCGTGCCCCGTCCCGTGCGTAAGACGCGGATAATTCTCCGCCTCCTCCGTACCCGGCGCGGCGTACCCGTATCCGTACGCTTCGAGCGCTTCGATCGTGGCGCGATGGACGTCCTCGCCGGTGACGCCCGCGCGGATCGTGCTCATCGCCGCCGCTTTCGCCGCGCAAATCGCCTCCGTCATCCTCTTGTATTCGGGGGAGATGATTCCGTGCACGACCGTGCGCGTGCAGTCTCCGTTATAGAGCGTCGTTTTACTCATCGGGAAAACGTCGACGATGATCGGTTCTCCCGTATAGAGGTATCCGGAACCGTAATTATGACAATCGCCGCCGTCTTTCTTACCCGCGACGATCGACGGCACGTTCTGATATTTCATATCGAGAAGCGTGCGGTCGATGAACGCGCGCATATTATCCGAAGTGAGAAGTTCGCCGTCGAGCGCGACAAGACGTCCTTGGTCGTCGGCGGTCGCGGTCGCAATACGCTTGCAGGCAAGACGAATCGCCTCTTCCGTCGCGAGTTGCGCTTCGCGTATATAACCGAGTTCCGTTTCGTCCTTGGCGCGACGTTCCAACACGCCGCGCCAGACGTCGCATTTACATTCGATACCTGCGTCGGCGAGAGCGGAGACGTACACGAGGGGAAGGGTGCGGTCGGAGACGATCCGTTCCACTCCCGCGCGGCGACACGCTTCCGCGACGCCTTGCGCCGTGGCGATTTCACGGTCGCCGGAGAGGCCGCCTTCAGGGGTGAAGTCGGCGGGGCATGCGACGAAATCGGCGGCGGCGCGGCTTGCGGCGCGTTCGTTTTCAATGTCGCGTAAGATCAGAAGTCGAGTGCGCCCCGGCTTTTTAGGAGAGAGGGCGTTCGTCGATTTCTTCGCTTCGGGGAAGGTACGGTCTTCGTCAAATTCGATCACCGCGGCGGGGTCGCCCACAAGAAAACGCATTTTCCAATAGAGAGTCGCGCTTGTCGTGGGTACGCCGGCGGTTAAATAGGCTATTTTCATATCTGATTTTGTTTAATGATTTTAGAGTGAATAAAACGCTCATTTAAGGAGCTGATCGGGATGTTCCTGCGCGAAATGAAGGAGGACGGCGCGCGAGAGCGCGAGCGCGATTTCATCGATGTTCGCAATGATCCAGTTTCCGTCTTCTTCATTGTCGTGGAAGGCGATTTCGACGAGACACGCGGGCATATTCGACGCCGCCGGCTCGTGCATCGGCTTCCCTTCGCCGTAACGATTGCAACTTTCGCGAACGCCGCGATTAGGGCCGCTATAGATCTTGAGAAGTTCCTCGTTAATGAGCTTCGCGAAACGTTCGCCTTCGCCTCCCTTGCGGTGGCAATAGACCTCCGTTCCGCGCGCTTTACCGTTGAAAGCGTTTGAATGAACCGCCAAGTAGAGGTCGGCGTTATACTTGTTCGCCTCGGCGGTGTAGTCGCGGATGCTCTTTTCCGGATCGTTGCGGTAAACTTTGATCCCTTGCTTTTCGAGGATCGGAACCATGACGTCGGCGACTTCGTTCATCCGTTGCTTTTCGGAACCATATTCGCCGAAACCGATGTTGCGAATCTGGTTGGAGGGGCTCAGATAGAGGGAAAGAGCGTTCTTCTTGAACTTCGGAAGTTGCGTTTTAGGGGCGTCTTGCGCGTTGGCGCTGAAAGCGAACGCCAGAGAGAGAAGGAGCGCGAACGAAAACGCGGTAAAGAGTTTGCTTTTCATAACGGTGACCTTTACAGAATGACGCGATGATGGGAAAAGGTATTTTACTATCGTCTATGGGGGAGCAATCTGCCGATAATCGGCGCCAACGTTTTCGCCATCGTTTGGATGCTCATCGATTGAAGGGTGACTCGGCCTGGCCCAGTGATGACCGTGTCGAAGAAGCCTTCGCCGCCGAAAGCAACGTTATTTAAACCGCTGACCGATTGAACCGTCATTTTACACGACTCGTCCATCCACGCGAGCGAACCCGTGTCGCAGACGAGCCGTTCCCCTGGTTGGAGTATATATTCGTACGCGCCGCCGTCTAGCTCTAGGAAGACGACTCCCGGTCCGGTGATGCGTTGCATTACGAATCCTTCGCCGCCAAAGAGACCCGTCGCGAGACTGTCCTGATAATGAACGTTTAGGGAAACGCTGATCGAGGCGGCAAGGAACGACCCCTGTTGGCAAATGATCGACTCGCCGTCGCGGAGAACCCTTGCCGTGATACTTCCGGGGAGGGGAGTCGAGAAGGCGATTTCCGCAGGCCCCTGCGCGACATATCGCGTCATGAAAAAGGTTTCTCCGGAGAGCCAACGTTCAAAAGACGCCATAAATCCGCCTCTAGCTCTTGTGTCAAATCGGATCGGCCCCTTCGCCCAGACGCGTCCCCCCGCGCCGCTATAGAGCGCGGCGCCGGCGTTGAGGTAACAAATAACGAAGGGGGTGGAGCCGCCACCGATCATGTAGTCGAGATACGGCGTTGAGACGCGCGGATAGGGCGTGGGCGTGCCCTGCGGAGCCGACGCCGTTTGGCCGTTGCCAAAGACGAGTCCGCGAACCTTGCCGCAAACGCTTTCCGTACCGTTCAACCACAATCGCGTTGTGGGGCTGATTTCGCCTTTCATTGCAAGACGAAAAAGCTCTGTGGAGTCGACGACGCGACGTTGTCCTTTGTATTCGATTTCAAGCGCCATAGTCTTAATTAGATGTAGGAAAATAACGAAGAGGCGCGCGGGAAAAAGATTCTCGCGCGCAAATTAGGGAATCGTTTAGTCTTCAATTACGAGACGGATTCCGACGTTATGCACCTTCTGCCACGGGAGATACCCCTGGCGGAAAGAGCTTCCGGCGATCTTGGGACGATCGGCCCAGGACGCGCCGCGAGCGGTTTTACGCTCCTTGGCGTCGAGGGAGTTGCGCCCGTCCGCGTCGTTGTAAGGATACGCTTTATAATCGGTTCGCGTCCACTCGGCGACGTTGCCGATCATGTCGTAGAGCCCCCACGCGTTGGGGAGATTTTGAGCGACGTAATCGACGATGAACCAGCGGTCGGTGAAACGATCGTCGCGTAGCGGGAAGACGCTATTTTCGGGGTAATTATGACGCACGTGAATCGTCGCGCCGTTTTCCCACGTCGTGTAGAGTCTTCGACGATCCGCGTCCGCGAGGTTCGCGTACTTCGAGAAGTCCGCCTCGAAAGGTCCAAAGTAGAACTTTTCGGCGCTCCCCGCGCGCGCGGCCCATTCCCACTGCGCTTCCGTCGGGAGCGAGGCGTTGACGCCCTTTTCCGTACGGAGCCATTCGACGAAGCGCTGCGCTTCGTTCCAGCTCACGCGCGCGACCGGCTGATTCGGATGGTTCGCTATATAACCGGGAACGATGTGGTCTTTGCCGTGTTCTTCGATATAACGCGTGTCGTGCTCTGGATCGTAGACTTCGTATTGCGCGTTGGTGACTTCCGTTTTGCTCATCCAGAAAGGCTTGTCGATCGCGACGACGGCGCGAGGATATTCGTCCATGCATCCGTCGAGAGAACCCATGACGAACTGGCCCGCAGGGATGCGGACGAATTCGATATTGACGCCGGGAGCGAGTTCGACCGATTTGGTCTCCGCGCCGCCGTCGAGCGCCTGCTTTTGGAGTTCTTTCGCGGTCGCTTCGTCGAAGGCCCAGGCGGAGCCGAGATCGTCTTTGCGCTCGGGAGTCTTTTCGGGCTTGACGAACTCGGGCGCGGGCATAGCGCGGCGTTCGTTTAGGAGGACGTCGTATTCAGATTCGACGTCGACCGCGGCGGAATCCGCGTAGAGTTCGGAGAGTTCGAGACGACGCTTCGACTCTTGTTCGTTCCCCCATTTGCCGCGCCACGGAGCGTTAAAGTCGATCCAGTTGACGATTAGACGATACGCTTCGTCGTCGATTTTAACTCCGTAATGTCCTTTTTCGAGCATTTGGAGGAGTTCGCTTGTCGACGCGTGGTATTCGTAAGGGGGAAGGACGTCCATATCGGTTTCGGGGCCGGGACGACGGACGAAGGGATGGATATTGTCGTAAGCGGATTTCGCGTCGGCGAAGGAAGGACGATCGTCTTTGGAGCCGTCGTGGCAACCGATGCAATATTTCTTGACGACGCGGTGGTAGAGATCAAGTTCAAAGGTAATGGGACGCGCGGGGCCGAGGTAATCTTGGATTTCGCTCGGTTCGCGACGCGACGCCATCGTCAAAACGGACTGGGTGGCGTCGAGCTGAGATTCGTGACAGCCGTTGCAGCTCGCGTTTTCGCCGGGCATACCGACAAACCAGCTTCGGAAGAGTTGGATCGCCGCGCCGTTCTTGTCGACCGGTTGGATCGAAATCGGCGTGTTGGCGGGAATCTTGAAGAACGCGGAACCGTCCTCTTCGACGGGAACGTATCCGAGAAGGCGTTTGATATCCCAGCTGCTTTGAACGCCGACAGACTCGTGACCGCCGGTATGGAGGTACGCGAAGTGATACGCGAAGAGCTTGAGGCCGACGATTTCGCCGCGCGGAACGTCTTTCGTGCCTAAGCCGTTGTAAACGTCGGTGATGAATACGGTCGCTTCTTTGGAGCCTTCTTCAACGCGGTTCGGAAGGACGGGAGGAAGATCGCGTTCGACGAGAGGCGTCGGGAAGAAGTATCCTTCACCCTTGACGACGCTAATGGGGGTCATGTTGTCGAACGTGTCGACAAGGTAGAGCCCGTAAGTTCCGGGATCGCCGTCAATTTCGCAGTTGACGAGGATATAGTTTTCGCAAAGAGGATAGGGGAAAGTAAAGTTGTACTTGAGGCCTGTCGACTGCATGTCGAGAACGTTTCCGACGACGTCGCGTCCGTAGCCGGGAATTTCGGCGACGAAACCGGTTTGTTCGGCGGGAAGAACGTCGGGATGCGCGTCGAATTGGGTGTTTTCAGGACCCCATTCGAGACTGGTCGGACGATAGCGGAAGGGGTATTTTCGCGCGATCGTCGGATCGATGATGAGAAGACGACCGGTGTCGCCGCGTCCATGGTGTCCGGAGCCGATACCGACGATCTTGGAGGAATCGGGGAACTCGCGCGCGTGTTTGAAGGCGGTCGGGAAGAGGGAGCCGGAACCGTAGAGTTCCGCTTGGTTCGTACCGTCCGGATTCATGTGGAAGAGGATGCGGCTGTAATAATGCATAATATCGCTGTATTCCCAGCGCAAATACATTATGCGCCCATTCTTCAACGGGGTCGGATGCCAGTCGGAGTCTTGTTCGAAGGTAAGTTGGCGCACCTTCTTGTTTTCCGGATCGATGAGGTAGATATTCGCCATCGGGTCGGAACCGTTGATGCACGGCAAGCCTTGTTTACCCGCGTTGGAGCAGGCGACGACTTTCCCTTCGGGGGTATAGCATGAGTCGAAGAAGTCGACGTCGGGCTGATCGGTCGGGGAGAGCGTTTTGAGTCCGGTTCCGTCGACGTTGATTTCGAAGATCGCCCAGCGTTTGTTCTCTTCCGAGACGCTTGTGAACATGACGCGTTCGCCGTCCCAATTAAGTTCGGGCTCAAGGATCGGGCGTCCGTTTTCGGGCTGATAAATCGTCGTGAAGGTCGGTTCGGGATCGCGAAGATTTGAGAGGATCCCGAGTTGCGCGTTCCACCCGCCTTTGGAGACTTTGTCGATCGTCATGAAGTCGTCGCCGACGGCAGGGAGACGATTGGTTCTTACGACGACGAGTTCGAGGTCGTCGAGTTCGGGGAGCGCGAGGAGCGCCTTTCGGCGAAACGCGGCGAAACGTTCTTCCCACGCTGCGTCTTTGGGCTCTTCTTTTTCGAGCGCGTCAAGCTCTTCTAGATAAGCCTCGCCGTCGGCGTAATCGTCGCCAAACTGCGTTATCATATCGTTAATCGCGCGACGAACCGATTCTATGGTGTTCATTGGGCGATCGTTGTCGTTGCCTGGAAATTGCCGCGCTTGCGTTTCAACGCACAAGAGGAGCGCCGCGAAGAACGCGAACGCATACAGGAGTTTTTTCATAAGTCGATCCTCTGTATGGGTTAAAATGCGCTTCAAGGCGGTTAAAGCGCACACTTATTAACGTACTGTAATTATTCTAACAAAATTGCATGGCGCGGTCAAAGAAAATCTCGTCGACTCATGAATTTTTGGGAAAGATTATGCAAAAGAGACGTAGTAAAAAGAGACGTTTTGAAGGGGAAAAAACGAATGAGACGATTAGTAAAGTCTTTTTAGAAAAAGTTGTGAAAAAAGGGAATTTTTTTTGGGAATATACTTGCGTCTGGCCGGGCTCCAGGTTAATCTTTTAAGATAGTTAAGTAGTATGGCCTACCGACAAGAAGCGTAATAGGCCTATACGTGCTTGACTCGCGCATACTTTGGGTCATAAGGGCGTATGCGCGGCGCGCCGACTGACGTGAACGGCGCGCGCGCTATCGACGCGGGACGCGTCGGCGCGGTTAATCGACAGTTGTTTCGCGCGCGACGCGATGATAAAAGAACCTGATAGAGGACTAAAATGAAACTTAACCACATCACGACCTCGACGTTCCGCGTCGCTAGAACGGCGCTTTGCACGTTCCTTCTGCTTGGACTTTTAGCTTGCTTGACCCCGCAAGGGATGTGCGCGAACAACAACAATAATAACAATAACAACAACAATAATAACAACAATAATAATAACAATAACAACAATAATAATAACAACAATAGCAGCGACTACGATAACGACTACTATCGTTACGGCTACCGCAGTAGCGTCGGCGGCGTGATGATCGACGCCAATCGAATCCTTCGCAACGCCACGCAAGGCGAATTGCAAGCGTCGACCGCCGAAATTCTCGCGCAAATGGAAGCGATTCCGGAAGATTTGAGCAAGCCTTCCGACGCGCGTAAGATCTCCCTCAAGCGCATTGACGCGATTCTCAAGGAAAGCGCCGAGAATAATCTAAAAGTCGCCGACGCCGTTCGTTACCTTGGCGGTTTGACTTCCGTCGATTACGTTGTCGCCGATCCTGAAGCGAACGATATTTATCTTGTCGGTTCCGCCGAACCGTGGACCGTCGCCGAGAACGGCTCGATCGTCGGCGCAAAATCCGGCAAGCCCGTCTATCAGCTCGAAGACTTGATCGTCGCGATGCGCGCGTTGACCGCCGATAATCACGAACTCATCTCCTGCTCGATCGACCCCAGCCAGGAAGCTCTCGCTCGTCTTGCCGCTCTTCCGAATCGCGCGAATCCCGAACTTAACGTCGCCGCGATGGGCAACATGAACGTGACCCTTACCGGTATTCCCGCCGACAGCCGCATGGCGAACGTCCTCGTCGCCGCCGACTATCGTCTCAAGAGAGTTTCCCTTGGTTTCGATGAAATCAACGTCAAGAACTTCAAGAGCTACTTCAGCATGATTCGTCCCGGTTCCAAGAGCGCTTACGCTCAACGTTTCTGGATGGAACCCAAGTACGACACGGTCTACCGCAACGCCGACGCGAACGTCTGGAAGCTTTCCGAAGCGAGCGTCAACGTCATGACGGAACGCGAATACTTCACGGCTGCTGGCGAACGTCAGGTTAGCGCGAAGCGCGACGCGGTCGCTGAAAAGTTCGCCGAAAGAATGAACGAACGCTACGACGATATCGCGAAGGCTGAACCCATCTTCGCGGAAGCGCGCGGATGCATGGACGTCGCTCTCGTCGCCGCCCTGATCTATCGCGAAAATCTCCAGAAGAAGGCCGGTTGCCAGTTGACCGAACTCACCGGCGCCACGCAGATTCCCGCGCTTGCCGTTCCCGCTCAGGTCGCTAGCGACTCCCTCGCGCGTCGCGCTGGAAACGGCGTCGTCTCCGTCACCGGCGGCGTCCTCGTCAATCCTTGGGAAACCCTCGAAAACAACGTGAAGGTTGACGAAACCCTCGATTCCTTCGCCGTCAACTTCGAATCCAACGCCTGGTACGCCGACTGAGCGATTCTGAATTTCTCTGAATAAAAGAAACGCCCTGTTCTATGCAGGGCGTTTTTTATTTGTCGAGTTATGCTCGACTCTTTTGCTAAACGACGAGCGCATAAAAAAACCTCGACGCGAACGTCGAGGCTCTTTTCTTTAAGCGCGAATTATCGGCTAAGATCAGCTCTTCTTAACGTTGATCCAATCGGTGTGGAAGGGGCCTTCGCCGGGTTTGTCGACGCGCAGATAGGTGTGAGCGCCGAAGTAGTCGCGCTGCGCCTGAATCATGTTCGCGGGGAGCGACGCGGAGCGGAGGCTGTCGTAATAGGTGAGCGCGGTCGTGAAGCCGGGCGTCGGGACGCCGAGTTCGATCGCCGTCTTGACGACGTTGCGCCAAGCGACTTGCGCGTTTTCGACCGCAGCCTTGAAGTAGGGATCGAGGAGGAGGTTTTCGAGCGCGGGGTTCTTGTCGAACGCTTCCTTGATGCGTTCAAGGAATACCGCGCGGATGATGCATCCGCCGCGCCAGAGAAGGGCGATGCGTCCGCAATCCAAGGTCCAACCGTATTCCTTCGCGGCCGCTTGCATTTGCACGAAACCTTGCGCGTAGCTACAGATCTTCGAAGCGTAAAGCGCCTGCTTGACCTGCGCGATGAATTCGTCGCGATTTCCTTCGAATTTCTTTTCGGGGCCCGAGAGCGCCTTGCTCGCGTTGACGCGTTGCGACTTCATCGCGGAGATCGCGCGCGCGTAGACTGCTTCCGTCACGAGCGTGCTCGGAACGCCGAGATCGAGCGCCAACTGGCTCATCCATTTGCCCGTGCCTTTTGCGCCCGCGCAGTCGAGAATAAGATCGAGGAGCGGCTTCCCCGTTTCAGGATCGTCGACCGTGAAGATATCGCGCGTAATTTCTACGAGGTAGCTGTCGAGCTCGGTCTTATTCCATTCGGCGAAGATTTCATAAAGCTCTTTATTGGAGAGCCCCAGCGCGTTCTTGAGGATCCAGTACGCGTCGCTGATGAGCTGCATGTCGCCGTATTCGACGCCGTTGTGAACCATCTTGACGTAGTGACCGGCGCCGCGATCGCCGATCCAATCGCAGCACGGAACGTCGTGATTCGGGCCGACTTTCGCGGAGATCGCCTGGAAGATTGGCTTGACGAGAGGCCACGCTTCAGGATCGCCGCCAGGCATCATGCTTGGCCCGCGACGCGCGCCTTCTTCGCCGCCGGAAACGCCCGTTCCGATGTAGCGGATCCCGCGTTGTTGGAGATACTGCGTGCGACGTTCGGTGTCTTTAAACTGCGTGTTGCCGCCGTCGATGATAACGTCGCCCTTGTCGAGCAGAGGTAGAAGCTCGGCGATGACCGCGTCGACCGCCGCGTTCTCGGGATAGAGCGCGAGTTCCGGCGCTGGAACGGCGTCCTTCGACTTAATCATCAGCATAATTTTTCGCGGACTCTTGAGTTTGGAAACTAGCTCTTTGAGAGAGTGCGCGCCGACGAGCTTGTCGCCCTTAGACTGCGCTTCAGGGGTCGCGAGGAAATCGTCGACCTTGCTCGTCGTGCGGTTGAAGACCGCGACGTCAAAGCCGTGATCCACCATGTTTAAAACGAGATTCTGGCCCATGACCGCCAGACCCATCAAACCGATATCGTATTTTTTTTCTTCCGCCATTGGAATATCCTTGCTTGCCGCGGGGCGGCGAACGTCAGTATTTGATGTCGACGTCGATCGCAATGCGACTCGAACGTCTGAATAGTTTCGTTTAGTATACTGGATAAAATGTACAATAAAAGTAGAGCTTCTTTCGTATGGAGGCTTCTTTGCGCTTGACTCTTTTCCCTCTCTTCCATATGATAACGCTAGAAATGTAGAGTCGCGCGAGGAGCGCGCGTCTCGCGAAGACGATTAAAAAGACTGTGTGGTAAAAATGAAGGTTTGCGTTGTTGGCGCAGGGAATGCGGGGAGCGCGTACGCTTGTAAGACGTCCCTTGAAGGGCATGACGTCACGTTGTTAAAAACGTCCGACTCGATTCACGAGGATCATTTTAAGGCGGCGCGGAGTCGAGGCGGCATGACGATGCGCGACGTCGACGGTTCCGAGGTTTTTGTTCCCTTACGGAAAATGACGCGCGATCCCCAAGAGGCGTTTGCCGAGAATTTCGACGCGATCTTCATTCTTACGCAAACGACGCGGCATAACGCCGTAGCGGCGGCTCTTCGCGCGACGAACGTTCGCGCGAAAGCGCTCGTCGTAGCCCCCGGTTACTTAGGATCGACAATCTTTCGACGCGCGCTCGGAGAGCGATGCGCGATATACGCGGAGGGAGAATCAATCGCTTACGACTCTAGGATTGAAGAACCCGGCGTCGTGCGCGTCTGCTTTAAGAATTATCGCAACGCGTTAGGGTTTATCGATCCCGCGACGATCGACGAAGGGCTCGCGCTCGCGTCGCGTCTCGTCGACACGTATCAGTACGCGCGCGCCAACGTCGTCGATTCCGCGTTGCGCAACCCGAATCTCATTTTGCATACCCTTGGCTGTCTCGTCTCCGCGTCGCGTATTGAATATAGCGGCGGCGATTTTTGGATGTATCGCGAGGCGTTCACTCCTTCCGTATGGCGTCTTGTCGACGCGCTCGACGCCGAGAAGATGCGCGTGCAGCAAGCCTTTGGCGGATTTCCAACCCCTTATCTGCGAGATTGCGCGTTTCGTAGCGATCCCGATCCTGACGTCGAGCCGATGGAATCGTTCCGACGGTACGCGCGCGACGGCGGCCCGAAAGGTCCTAGCGCGCTCGACACGCGTTATCTCACGGAAGACGTGCCTTGCGGTTTAGGGCTCCTCGTCTCTTTGGGCGCCTCCGTCGGGATTCCGACTCCTGTCGCCGACGCGACGATTACCCTCGCGGGCGCCCTCCTGGGACGCGATTTACGCGCGAATATTCGATCTCTGGACTGCCTCGGATTCGATTCCGCCGCGTCGCTGCGACGCTTCTGTAATATTCATAACGCATAGCGCTTACGCGCCCCACTTATTTACAATCGATCTAGAGCGCTTTCTATGACGCGAACCGAAGCCGAACGTGAAATCGAACGCTTGACGCGTGAAATTCTTCGATGCGACCAACTATATTATGTCGAGGCGGCTCCCGACGTACCCGACCATGAATACGATTTCATGATGAAGCGTCTGGAGGCGCTTGAACGCGAATTTCCCGATTTAGCGCGCGAATCGAGCCCCACGCGACGCGTTGGCGAAAAGTTGGAAGGTAAGGGAGAGGTCGTGCGTCACGAATTCCCGATGCTCTCGATCGCGAACGTCTACAACGAAGAGGAACTCGGAGAATTTGCCCAGACCGCCCAGAAAGGTTTCAGCGCCCCTTTAGCGTGGGTTTGCGAACTCAAAATCGACGGGATCGCCGCGTCCTTAATCTATGAGAATCGCGAATTGAAACGCGCTTTGACCCGCGGCGACGGCGTCTTTGGCGAAGATATCACCGCCAACGCCCGAACGATTCGCGACGTCCCGCTGCGACTTCCAGACGAAGCCCCCGCGTTTCTGGAAGTTCGCGGCGAAATCTACATGACAAATTCGAATTTGACCCGTCTAAACGAAGAAGCGCGCGCTTTGGCTCTGGAGACGGGACGCGACTTCAAACCTTACGCAAACGCCCGAAATCTCACCGCAGGAACGATTAAACAGCGCGACCCGAAGATTTGTTCCGAGAGAAGGTTGCGATTTTTCGCCCATTCCACGGGCGCCGATCCCGCCGAGGTGGCGTCGACGCATTTCGAGTTTATGCGGAAGTTGCGCTCCTTTGGATTTGCGACCGCCCCGCTTGTCAAACGTTTCGACACGTTCGAGGAAGCGGCGGCGTACGTCCCCGAGATGCAGGAGAAGATGCAAGAGCTCGATTTCGAAGCGGACGGTATCGTCTTAAAAGTCGACGACTTCGCGGCGCGTGAAGAAATCGGCGCGACGACAAAATACCCGAAATGGATCGTCGCGTGCAAATTCGAAAAGTACGAAGCGACGACGCGCGTCCGCGACATTATCGTTCAGGTCGGAAAGTCGGGCGTCGTCACTCCCGTCGCGGAACTTGAACCCGCGCAGATCGCCGGGACGATCGTTTCGCGCGCAAGTCTCCACAACGTCGACGTTATAAATACTTTGGGGATTCGCGTCGGCGACGTCGTCGTCGTTGAAAAAGCGGGAAAAATTATTCCGCATGTCGTGCGAGTAGAAACCTATTTACGCGATCCAGACGATCCGCGCCCCCCGTACGTCTTTCCATCAAAGTGTCCCAGTTGCGGCGCGGAACTTCGACGCGATCCCGACGGAGTTTTCATTCGTTGCCCCGACCCCGAGTGTCCCGCTCAATTTCGCGAAAGACTCGCGTTTTTTGGGTCGAAGAGCGCGATGGATATCGACGGAATCGGCGATTCTGTCGTAGAAAAATTGACGACCCCCTCTCTTGTCGGACTCCTTGAAGAGCCGCGCGTCCTTGTCAAAAGTTTTGCCGATCTCTATCGACTCAAGACAGAAGATCTTTTGAATCTCGAAGGATTTCAAAAACGTTCCGCAGAAAAGTTAATCAAAGCGATCGCCGCGAGCAAAACGGCGGGGCCTGCCAGACTTCTCGCCGCGCTTTCTATTCAAGGCGTCGGCGTCCAAACCGCGAAGGCGATTGTTAATAAATATCGCGGATTTAAGGGGATCGAGAACGTCGAGCGCGCCGAGGATTTCGCCGTCGTCGACGGTATTGGAAAAGTCTTGGCGGAAAATCTCTTTCATTTCTTCCATTCGCCCGACGGCGCTCGTATTATCGCGGAATTGCGTGCGGAAGGCCTTGAAATGGAACTCCCTGAAGACGCGGCGACGGAAGACGGCGCCCCTCGACCTCTTGAAGGTAAAACGATTTGCGTGACGGGAACCCTCGACGGATACGATCGCGTGGAGATTAAAGAGACGATCGAGCGTTTGGGGGGGAAGGCGACGTCCTCGGTTTCGAAGAAAACGGACTTTCTCCTTGTCGGCGCCAAGCCGGGTCAGAATAAGATCGACAAAGCGAACGAACTTGGCGTCCCTCAACGAACGGAAGAGGAGTTCAACGCAATGATTCTCGAAAAGAATGAGTAGCGATATTTCTTGATTTATTCGTTGCGATCCCTATACTTATGAGGGTAATTACGTATTGACCGCGCCGTCGTGTTTAAGGAGCCGCTTATGAAAGACGATTGTGAATTACCTCATGGCGAAATTGAGGAGAAGAAGGAGGAACTTGAGCGCTTGTCGCAGCAAGGAAAATTCGTTCCTACGCGACTTGAAACGACGACGTTAGACGATTTTCTCGCGTCTTTTGAGGCGCGCGGCGGCGAACGGCAGACGAGCCCCGACGCTGGAGTCGATGATTTCAACGCAGAGATCGAGCGCCAAGTGAAGCGCGGTAAGGAACTTCCTCCAAGACCGCGCGATCCGGACGCGTCCCGCTTTGCTACAGAGTCGACGCCGCCGCCGCAAAAATCGCGCGTCCAGCCCGCTCCTCCCTCTAAACCGACTCCCAAACCGATTCCAAAGCCCGCTGCGGCGCCTAACGTCGGCAAACCGACTCCAAAACCCGCCGCGTCGCCTACGTCGCAGACCGCGACTAAACCCGCGCCGAAGCCTGTCGCGGCGAAAACGGCTCCGACGACCGATCAGGAAACGCCGCGTTTCATAGAGACGAACTCTCCCTCCGCGACTGCGGCGCGGAGCGAAAAGAAGCCCGCGCCGCGATTCGATTCCGTCACGGGCAAGCCGCTAGATCCCAATTGGACGCGACAAATCGAAGCGCTGAGAAATAAAAATCCGGAAAGACGTTTCGATCCTCAGACGGGCAAGCCGATCCTTCCCGCAGAGGAAGAGCCGGAAATCTTCCTGGAGGAACAATCGGCGCCCGTTGCAAAGAAGAAGGGGGGCGGCGGGATTCTCTTTCTCATATTTCTCGTCGCTATTGTCGGAAGTAATTACGGTCCGCTCCCCGCGATTGCAACGTTTATTTGCGGCGTTTCGCTCTTTGCGATGATTAACTCGATTAAAAAGTTGTAATCTTTTTCTTTGTTTGTTCGCTAGGACGCGCTGAGTCTCGAAGGAGAGTGCGCGTCTTTTTCAATACTGATAATCAGCGTCTTAGAGGAGGTTTTTTCATGAGTCGACGATTAAAACGATGGGCGTGCGCGGCGTTCCTTCTCGCCTTGACCACGCCTTTGGCCGTCGCCCAGGAACAGGAAAAAGTCGGCGAACGACCTTACGAAATGGTTTGGGCTAACCGAACGGAAGAGGTTCGCGATCCAATTGTCGATTTCGAATCTCTCGACGGATGGACCGTCGAAACGGAGAACTCCGAGGCGACCTTTGAACGCTCGCGCGAAGAACAGATGTACGGAACGTACGTCGCCAAATTGACGTATCGCGCGAAACGCGGCGCGTCGTCTCCTTACGTCGTCACCATGCGTCCTCCGAAGCCGATCGACGTTCCCGCCGACGCCGATTTCTGCTCCTGCTGGATCTACGGAAACAACTGGATGTGGGTCAACCCTCCGGAGACGCCGCGCGTCAACGTCTTTGCGCTCCTGCGCGATTCGAAGGGGAACGAGTATGAAGTCAATCTCGCTTATGTCAATTGGCGAGAATGGTTTTTGTGTTATATGAATATTCCGCAAAACGTGCGCGACGCGATGAAAGACGGCGCGCAGTTCGCCGGTTTGCGCGTGAGAAACGGATCGAGCTTCCAAGACAGCGTTCTTTATTTCGATTCCTTCTGCGTCTTTAAAGAAGAGCGAAAGCCGCTGGAATTTAAATTACGCGCCAAACCGGGTATCGATCTCTTTGAAGGTCAACCGTTAGGCGTCAACGCCGGGGAAGGACGTCTGCCATTTCCGACGACTCCCGATACGATTCTGCCAGATTCGGCGCGACAACTTATCAAACCCGCGACGCATTTTTACGGCGATTCATGCGACTTCGTATATGAAGGACACGACGGCGTTCTTGTCTACGAATATCGCCCTCAGTCAGGGAATTGGTCTGATCTTTCCGCGAAATGGGGCAGGGGCGAGAGCTTCAAGCCGTGCGCGGATGGGGGCGTGACGAAACTTGTCGGCGCCGACGGATCGATCGAGAACGTT
>SFIW01000040.1 GCA_004556055.1 Planctomycetaceae bacterium | reverse complement strand
CCTTCTCGACTCGTCATGGAGCCGACCTCCTGCGAATAAGGGTCGAATTTGAAAAAAAAGGCGCGCGCTACTGGAAACGCGACATATAACAATTATACTTGTAACCAATCAACAGTAAAGTGGACGGTCTTTCTCCCTCGTTCTCTTTGTCGCAACTTAGGAAAACAAACATGAAACTTCAAAACATCATCGACTTTATGGAAAAAATCTGCCCTCCGACTCTTGCGGAAGATTGGGACAACGTCGGGCTTCTCCTAGGTTCGCGCCAGAAAAAAGTCGACAAGATTTTGACGTGCCTTACAATCGACAAAGCGGTCGTCGACGAAGCGATCGCCGAGGGCGTCGACTGCATTGTTTCCCATCATCCGTTTCCATTTCATTCGGCGAAAAAATGGACGACGGACACGACGGACGGAACGCTTCTTCTAAAACTCGTCGGGGCTCAAATCTCCGTTTACAGTCCTCATACGGCGCACGATTCCGCATTCTTCGGCGTGAATAGACAGCTTGCGGAAGGACTTTGCCTTGTCGACGTTAAACCGCTCTACGAAGGGAAACTTCCCGCGACGCGCGATATGCTCGCGGGACTCGACCCCGAGGAGGAAGAATATCTTGCCGGAACGATTAAGGCGGGAGAGGCCCAGTTGGGGACAGGGCGTATCGGTCGTCTTTCGGAGCCTAAGAAGTTTTCCGAGTTCATTGCGCAAATTAAAGACATGCTCCAAATCGAAGGCGCGCTTGCGGTCGGTCCCGACGACCGTCTGATTAAGACAGTAGCGATCGGTTGCGGCGCGGCGGACGATTTCATCGGAGAAGCGGCGCGTAGAGGAGCTGACGCGATTCTTTTAGGGGAAGCGCGTTTTCACGCATGTTTAGAGGCGCGCGCTCTCAATATTTGCGCGGTGTTAGCAGGACATTATTCAACGGAACGTTTTTCGATGGTGATTCTGGCGGAACGTCTCAAAAAGGAATTTCCCTCGCTTATAGTGAAAGCAAGCGCCAAAGAAAGCGATCCTATACGAATAGTGTGAGAAAAGCGACAACAAGCTAGATAAGACGCGCATTTTTGAGAGTATGGGTAATATTAAAAATAATAAAAAAAACCAAAATCCGGAGCTCGCGCGGGCTGGTAGGCCTTGTCGAGCAAAGTCGCGCGTCTATAATGAAGGCAAAATAAATGAGAATTTAGCGCGGCGAGAGATTGGCGTCAGACGCGTTCGTTTACCGTCGTCGATCGCTTCCTGAAAAGGAACGCGCACTCCATACTATAGCGCGTTAAACGCGTATTCCTTAACAGTTTATTGACTCCAGAGGAGAATAACAGTGGCTATTGTCAATGTTGGTATTAATGGTTTCGGTCGTATCGGTCGTATCGTCTTCCGTCAGATGGCCAAGGCTCCTGAAAAGTACAACGTCGTCGGTATCAACGACTTGACCGACACGAAGACCCTCGCGATCCTTCTCAAGTATGACTCCTCTCAGGGTCGCTTCGAAGGAACCGTCGATTATGACGAAGAAAACTTGATCGTCAACGGCAAGAAGATCCCCGTCACCAAAGAGATGAAGCCCTCCAATATTCCGTGGGGTAAGCTCGGCGCTGACATCGTCCTCGAAAGCACCGGTTTCTTCACCGGCGCCGCCACCGAAGACAAAGAAGGTTATGACAGCCACATCAAGGCTGGCGCGAAGAAGGTCGTCATCTCCGCTCCTACGAAGGACGGCCCCGCGACCACGATCGTTCTCGGCGTCAACGACGAAGAACTCACCGCCGACAAGCAGTTCGTCTCCAACGCTTCCTGCACGACCAACTGCCTCGCGCCGGTCGCTAAGGTCCTCAACGACAACTTCGGTATCGTCAAGGGCTTCATGACCACGGTTCACTCCTACACGAACGACCAAGTCACGCTCGACAAGCCTTACAAGAACATCTATCGCGGTCGCGCCGCTGGCGTCAACATCATCCCGACCACGACGGGCGCCGCTAAGGCCGTCGGTCTCGTCATTCCTTCCGTCAAGGGTAAGCTTACCGGTATCTCTCTCCGCGTCCCGACCCCGACCGGCTCCATCGTCGACCTCGTCGCCGTCACCGAAAAGAACGTCACCGTTGACGCCGTCAACGCCGCCGTCAAGGCCGCCTCTCAGACCGAACGCTTCCAGGGTATTCTCGATTACTGCGAAGATCCGATCGTCCTCGCCGACGTCGTCGGTCAGACCTACAGCTCCATCTTCGTTCCTGAATGGACCATGGTCATTGGCGACAACCTCGTCAAGATCCTCTCTTGGTACGACAACGAAAAGGGTTACAGCACCCGCGCCGCCGACCTCATCTATCGCATGGGCAACATGTGATTTGCCGCGGCCTTGCGCCGCTAGGAGTCTAAGTTCTTAGACCCCGTGACATGCTGGGAGTCTCTTGCCTAAAAGGCCTGTTGACTCCCTTTTTTTATCAATAGTCTTGATATTTACCTTCTTAACGTCATGTCGCCTGATTTTGATATTTTACGCAACGCCTATATTCTCACCGCCGTCGCAAGCGTGACCTTTGGCGTTATCGGTTCTTTCGTCGTCGCGCGACGCATTGGATACTTAACGGGATCGATCGCGCATAGCGCGTTTGGCGGCGTCGGCGTCGGGTTATGGTTTAAGCAATGCGTAGAAACAGGCGCGTTGGGAATCATGGGGATTGCCGCGCTCTTTGCTTCCACCGAAAAAGACGCGCTTAATCTATGCAGGACCTGGAGCGGTTTCATCGATCCAGTTCTGTCCGCTCTTCTTTTCTCCATCCTTGCCGCTCTACTAGTCGACTGGGTGCGACGTAACGCTCACGAACGCGAAGAAACCATTCTCGGAGCAATCTGGGCGATCGGAGCCGCAGCAGGACTCCTTTTTCTCGAACAAGTTAAGGGATACGTTTCGGCGACGACATACCTTTTTGGCGACGTCCTTCTCGTTTCCTCTCTCGACGTCAATCTAACTTTTATTCTCAGCGCCGTTATTCTTCTGCTTATTCTCTTCAATTTTAAAAAACTCGAAGCCGTGTGTTTTGACGAAGAATACGCCGAGTTAAGGGGCGTCAACGTACGCGCGCAGAATAGACTTCTTCTAGTCCTCACCGCCGCGACGGTCGTCCTTCTCATGCGCGTCGTAGGAATGGCGCTAATCGTCGCGCTACTCACCCTTCCAGCCGCCGCAGTTTGCCGTTTCACCAAACGACTAGGCTCGACGATTATCGGATCAATCGTCGTCTGTTTTGTCGGTTCATGGCTCGGAATTTGGTTAAGCTACCTTTTAAATTGCTCAACTGGGCCTACGATCATCCTTGTAGTCGCCCTCTTTTATGTCGCGGCGCTTGCGCTTCAGAAACTTTTGCAAGCTCAATTAACTTTGCGACGTTAGCAATTTTATAGCCAAGAAAAGGGAAAGACGCGTCTTTGAGGCGCGTCTTTATATTTTATTCGCTACTTAGCGCGCTGCTAAAAGCGAGCTCATTAACAAGTATGTTATGATACTCATTCAGCGGGAACTTCAACAGCGTCGGCGGCAGGAGCTTCAGCAGCGGCGGGAGCGGCGGCGTCGGCGGCAGGAGCTTCAGCAGCGGCGGGAGCGGCGGCGTAGGCGGCGGGAGCTTCAGTAGCGGTAGCGTCAGCTTCGGGAGCGGCGGGAGCGTCGGTAGAAGCGGGCTTGCAACCAAGGGAAAGACCAGCGGCGCAAACAAGCGCGAGAGTCAGAGCAAAGAACTTTTTCATTGTAACTTCCTTTAAATGTGTTGAAACAAGACGTGAAACGCCGTAGATACGGCTCGGCGTACGCCACATGTCTGCGATAATCCTACCCCTAAAAGCATTTTTTCGCAAGGGTATAGAATACAAAAAGAGTAAAAAACGCGGGAATTCATTAAAAAAAACGCTATAAAACAAACATTTTTAATAAACTGCCGCGTTTATTTAACTGTCGCCGTTAATTACGAAACAAGAAGTCGTCGACAGTTCGTCGCGCTTCGATTCATTCAATCAGAGAGTGTGGATCTTGATATTGCGATAAACGACGGGCTCGTTGCCATGAAGACCTTGGATACCGATGAAACCGGCGTTTTCAGTCTCGCACGGAGCCTTGTTGATAAGCCACGGATAGGGCTTGGATCCGTCGGGATTCTCGTCGGCCTTGGTCCACTTGCTCTTGTCCCAGTAGGTGATGAGCTGATCGTTTAAGACGACGGCGACGACGTTGTTGATCGACGCGACGGTCATGTGATTCCATTCGCCCGGCGCTTTGATAACGTTGAATTCAGGAGCGCAACGGCCATAGATCGCGCCGCAATCGCTCATGTCGACGTCGCGTCCAAAGGAGTCGAAGACCTGAACTTCGAAAGAGTTAGGAATCCAGTTCTCTTTTTCAGTCGCCTGGATAATGATACCGGAGTTCGCTTTTTCGGTCGTCTTGAATTCGAGGTCGAGAACGAAGTTTTCATACTTGCCCTTCGCCCAGATGACGGAGTCTTTATTCGCGCTCAGAACGCCGTCGTCGTTCAACGTCCAAACGGAGGAATCATATTCGGCGTCTTCGAGCTTATCGCCAAAGAGAGACTTCCAACCTTCTTTCGTCGTGTCGGCGTTCTTAATCGGGGAGATTACCGCATTGCGAATACGCATCGGGGAATTGCCATGGAGTCCCTGGAATCCGATGTATCCGTAGGGTTCGAAGGTCGAGAGAGAACGGCCTTGGAATTTGCCTTCAATGTCGGTTCCGGCAGGGCTTTTCTTTGCGTCCGTCCATTCGGCGGTGTCAATTTCGTTGATCTTTTCGCCGTTGAGGATGACGGTGATCTTGCGACCTTTACCGATAACGACCATCTTATTCCATTCGCCCGGTTTCTTCGTGACGTTCTTGGTAGGCGCCTGGAAACCGTAGAAAGAACCGCAGGAGTGATAATCGGGAGTATTTCCGAAGTCGTCGAGAAGTTGAATTTCGATCGTGTTCGGAATCCAGTTCTCCTTATCGGAAGACTGAATCAAGAAACCGCCGTTCGTGTGTTCAGAAAGATTGAATTCGAAAGAACACACAAACGCGGAATACTTTTGTTTCGTCCAAATGACGGCGTCTTTATTGGCGCAAAGTTCTTTCTGATCGTTGAAATACCAAACGCCTTCCGGGAAATCCCCTTCTTCCAAATTTTCACCAAAGAGAGGACGAGCCGATTCCGGCCCCATCGCGGCGCATTTCGCAGGGCATTGAGCTGTTTCGTCAGCTTGGGTCGCTTGGCCGACAAAAAGACCGCTCATGACGACGGCGGCACAGAGGGATACCATCGAAAGTTTCATATTCAATCCTTTCAAATTACCATATAAAAAAACGCCGCTCCAAGTACTCTCCACGTTGCGGCGCATATCACATTCACGCGTATTATATCAGAAAAAAAAGATAAGCGTTACACAAAAGCACGCAAAAACCGCTAATTATTTGAATTTTCTTGGTCTACTCTTTTTACCGCGCTTTCTTTTGAATGAACTGCGCAATCTTAACGCCCGTTGAACTCAAAGGATACTCCTGCAACGAGGAAATCGGAACCCATCGCCATTCCTTCGCAAGAGGTTTCCCCAACACCTTTTTCGTCGGTTCCGACGCTTGGAAAAGTTCCGGCGCCGAGGGAAGAATCCTCTCGACGTCGTCAAAGAGACCTCGTTGAACCGGCGCGTCGACTGAAATCGTCGCGTTCTGTAAACGACATAAGGAAAGTTCAATACGATAACGGGTTACAGAATGTCGAAAGAGAGTAAGACGCGCGCCTGGACGATACTGCGCTGGCGGCGCTCCGATTTCCTCTTCCAGAAAGAGGGAAAGACGGTCGGATAATTCCGGATCATTCCTCCAACGTTCCCCTTCTTTGAAGGCCGGATCGATAACCTCAAAGCGCGGAAAATCCCAAAGTCCCGCCCACAAAGCGTATTCAGGGCGTCGAATTAACAAAACGTCCTCGGGCGCGGCGTTTTTTAGCGCGTCAGGGGGCGTGACGTCCGCCCTAGAAATCCAAAGCGCGACGTCGACGCGCGACGTAATTGTCGCGCGTTTTTTGAGAAGAGGGATCCGATCTTGAAGTCCTAATTCATTCGTTGCGCACCAATTCGCCAAAGGACATTCCTTGCACAACGGATTCGACGGCTGACACACAAGTCGTCCCAAATCGGTCAACGCCGCGTTGACTTTTCGACAAAGATTTTCGGGTCTCGGCTCCGATTCCGCAGGAAGCCAATTTTGTGCAAAACGCCATAGAATCCTCTGAGATAGCGCGCGCGTCGGCTCCAATTCCAACGCGACGAGTCGCGAATGGAGGCGCGTCGTATTCGCCTCAAGAATCGCAAAAGGAAGGTCAAATCCAAAAGAAAGAATCGCGCCCGCGCAGTACCTTCCTATGCCGTCAAGGGACGTTAAATCTTCCAACCGCTCGGGGACGCGCCCGTCGAAACGCTCCATTATCTCAATTGCGGCGTTTCTTAAAGCCTTCGCGCGTCGATAGTAGCCCAACCCCTGCCACAAAGCGAGGGTCTCCTCTTCCGACGCGGACGCCAACGCTTCTGGATCGGGAAAACGCGCAAGAAAACGCTCGAAGTATCCTAGCGCCGTCTGAGTCGTCGTTTGTTGGAGCATAATCTCGCTGACCCAAACGCGATACGGCGTCGGATTATCGCGCCACGGAAAACGTCGACCGCGACGATCAAACCATTGAAGCAATGCGTCGCGCGCGCGTTCAAAGGGGAACGCGTCCCCTCGTAGGCTCGCGGCGACGGCGTCTTCGGAAACGGCCACGTTATCGTCTCGCCAAGAAAGCGCGGCGCGCGTCCATCTTCATGTCGCGTTCCTTCATCTTCTGGCGCTTATCGTGAATCTTTAGACCGCGACCTAGACCAAGAAGCAACTTTGCGCGACCGTTTCTGAAATACAACTTCAACGGGACGAGAGTAATTCCCTTTTCAAGCGCCTTTTTCGCAAATTTCTCAATCTCGCGACGGTGCAAAAGGAGCTTACGGTCGCGACGCGTCTTGTGATTAAAACGATTCGCTTCAATATAGAGCGGAATTTCGCAATTCACCAAAAAAACTTCGTCTTTTCGCAATCGCGCGTACGCCTCTTTAAGAGAAACGGTTCCGCTGCGCAAGCTTTTCACTTCGCTTCCTACAAGCTCGATTCCACATTCCAATTCCTTGATAATCTCATATTGGAATCTCGCTTCTCGGTTGTCGCTAACGACGCGTTCAATTCCGTCGTCTTTTTTATCTTGTTTTTTTGTACTCGATTTTGCCATTCTTTCTCCTTCGCGCAACACTGCGCGGCGGCTGAAAATGCATATTCTCTTGCGTATTAGTCTATAAGAAGGGCGGCGCGCGTCAATACGGCGTAAAGAGCCCTCCGTCGACCGCGATCTGGTAGAGCCACGGAGACGTCCAGGGGGTCCACGTCGGGTAGAACGCGGAAGCGACGGACCACGCCAGCGCGGCGTAAGCGATCCAGCGGAGCGCGCGATTCTTGGCGCACCGTTCGAGCGTCGGCGTCAGGCATATCGCGAAGAGCGGAGCCAATGGGAAGAACCATCGAGGGGAACAGCATACGCCGCCGTAATTTCGATCCCCTTGATCGCGCGTCATGAAGAACCAGAAGAATATGATCGTAAGAGTCAGCGTCATCGCCGCCAAAAGCTTCGTCACGCGCGTCTTATCCTCAATTGTAGAAATCGCGTTTGTGTCGATACTTGCCGACTCTCCGGCGACTCTGCGGCGTTCGAAGAGCCAGAAAATCGCGCCGATTATGCTCAAAATCCAAATAGGCGAAAGGGAAAAAACGCCGCGAAGTCCTATCGTCGAATGAAAGGCATAACGCGCGATCGACGGTTCCCCCTTGTCGATTCCAGTACGATTCGCCCAGTGGCTCAGCGCGGCGTAACGCATTTCTCGAGGACGTCCGGCTGGGTAATACGCATAGTAGTACCAATCGTTTGGATCAAAGCTAAATTCGACGTCGTTTGAATCGGAAGCGTCCCCCTTTTCTCCGACGAGGGAACGTTGCAAATCCATATGGTCGCGCTTATGGGCGTACGCAGGCGTCCATATTCCATGGGCGATATAGTTAGTCGTCAAAAACGCCGCCGCAACGACGAGACCTGCGGGAATTGCGCACAGAATAGTCTTTTTAGGTTTCTTCGCCAGGAGCGCGACGCAGAGGAAGAGCGCAAACGCCGCCGCAGGAAGATCGCACGCTACCGCAAACGCGCCAAAAAAGCCCGCGCAGAGATAATACCACCCGCTCTTTTGTCCATTCAATAATATCTCGCACGCCGCCCATAGCGCGATGGAAATCGCGGCGAAACCGGGGACGTGATTATTGAGCGTCGCCACGTAAGAAAGGCAAAAGAACCCAAAGATCGCGGACGCCAAGGCAAAGAGCTTCGTCCATTCGGAAGCGCCCAAGGAATCGACGACTCGAGCCAAACAAAGGAACGCAATCGTTAGCGGAATGAGATTATAAAAGACCAACAAAATCCGCGCCGTCAAGAAAGGCTCCTTGACGAGGGAGAGGCCAAAAACGTTGTGCAAAACCCAGTAAGGAGCCGCCATAACAGTCGGCAAAAGGGGCGGTTTACTAGAATAGAGGTACCCCGAACTTGGATTTTCAGGACGCCATACTTCGTCGGAGAGTCCATGCTTCACGACGTCGATCGAATCCCAACCTGGCGTCTCCCAGGCTTTGTCAATCGCATAGGGGACTAGTTTTTTGACGTAGCGTTTCGCTTTCATATTCTTTTTTTCGAAACGCTCGGGGGCTTCGGCGGCGCAATTGACAAGAATCTCTTCAGGATAGTATTTGAAAGCGATCTTTCCGTCTTCTGAGATCCCCTTCTTTTCCAGGTCTTCAAGGCGCGCGTTGATCTCCGCCTCGGAGACGTCGGGTACAAAACGATATACGCGAGCGTCCTTTTCAACGAGAGCGCGGATTGTCGCCCAACGACTTCGATCGTTAGCGCAGAGAGTCGGACGCGCCTTCGACGCGTCGGCAAGGAGCGCGTTATAGATTCGTTGCATCTCCGCTTCGTAACGTTCGCCGACGACTCCTTTGTCGCGCAAAGCTTTGGAACGTTCTTCCATCGTTTTGGGGATTTGCGCAAGCTTGTAATTTTGCATCGTTCTATCGGGAACGGAATCCACTCCGACGATTTTACCAAACCCGATTCCGACGGCGACGACAATGAGAATCGTCATAAGAGCGCGCGTCGACAAATTAGCGCGCGGAGTTGCGCACGCGTCTTGTGTTTCTTTTTTTAGCTCGTCCATTTGTTGCGCCTCGCGTTTATTACTTTTTGCCACGAATCCAAGTTTGTTTTTGCCCTGAGGACTGTCGCGGAGTCGTTGGATCGGGAGTAAGCACGGAGCCGCGTCCCGACGGGTCGGCGACAAGTCCAGGCGCGAGCGAATCGTTCGCCGCGTCCACCGCTGAAAAGAGACCGTCGGAATAAGGAACGCTACCTGCGGGATCGGTTCCTAATACGGCGAAAGCGTCGGAACCAAAATCAGTCGCCGACGCGCCCGACGTTCCCAACCCGCCGCCGACGCCCGGCGTCGACGCGCCCGACGTTGTATCGGCGACCGTCGCGGGAATTGATCCCGTCGAATCAGGCGTAAAGACGGTCGATTCGCCAACGACTCCGTCAAGGGGTTCGCCTATGGGAACGTCGACGGGTACGTCGTTCTGGGAACGATTAAAACCGGCGCGTTCCCGAATCGCGCGAACTTGCGCGGTACGATCCGCGCTGGCGCGTCCCGTTTCAATTCGTCCGCGCGTTTCGCGGTTCGCGGCGTTTCGCGACGCGGCTCCTCGAGACGTAGCGGAACGCGTCGACGCTTGACGGTCGACCGCGCGATTCTCCACGATTGTCCGCTCCGCCGCGACGCGTTCGCGCGCCTGGCGTTCGCGCGGCGCCCTCGCGCTTCCCGTCGCGTAAGGATTCGTTCCGCTTCCGCGCGTTCGCGTCGCCGCGCTCCCCGTCCCTCGCGAATTCGCGACTATCCCGCGCGTCACCGCGACTGGAACGCGACGCTCGATCGTTTTCGCGCGCGAGAAAGGCGTCGTCGGCAAATACGCGACGACTTCGTAATAACTGGGTTCAGAAACGCCTAACTCCGACGCCATCAGCTCCAACGTCGCATATTCGCCGCTGTTCATAAAATCAACGCACACGCCCGTTTCATTGTAGACGACGCCCCCCGACGCCATCTCCTGTGCGGTCGTTAAAAACGAAGAAGCGTCCTGCGCCGTCCCCTCGCCGCTAAAAGCCGTCGACCCGTTCGATACGCTTGTCGACGCCTCCCCCGTTAAACTCGATCCGCCGAGAAGGCTGACAGGTTGGGATTCGTCGATTTCGTCGTTCGCCAAATCTTCGAGCTGGGGAGTAGCCTGAATCGCGCTATTGGAACCGTTTGCCGTCAAAGGAGACGTCGTTTTCTGGATACCGCGCAATGCTCTCAAAACAGAATCCGGGGTTCGATAGGAATTAAAGACGTCGATCGGATCTCCCGAAGTCGAGGCTCCCGGCGTCGCGGCAAGTGATCCCGCCATGAAGCTAGAGTTGACGCCCGAATCCCCCGACGGGCCGGCAGCCTGTTTTTCCAATGACGCAAGCGTTTCGACGGAAGGCGCGTAAGGAAGGGATAAGAGGAGAGGAGACGCGCGATACAGATCGACGTCGTCCAGCGGAGCGAGTTTCAATTCCACTTTAATTGCGACAGGCAGTCCGTTCTTTTCTAGACTATCCCACGAAGAGAACCACTCTTTTCCGTCGAAGTAACTGAATCGGCAATCCAGAACTTCCGGCGCCCAAGTCGTTCCGTCGTCGCTGTCCATAGCGATTTGCGCCGCGCTCATCGGCTGATCGAAAGACCAAGAGGAAGAGGGATCGGTCGTCATATCATAATACGAATCCGTCCCAGAGCTTGAACCGGAAAGGGTCGACGTCGACTTATCAGGCGTCGAGGAAAGGGATCCCGCCAACTGAGATTGCGAGGAAACGCCCAAATCCTCGTCGTCGCCAAACGCGGAGAACGCGTCTTCCTCTTCCTCTTCTTCTTCCTCCGGCGTTTCATAATCTAACTCGCGACGCGACAATCCGAACTTCTGCGTTAGCGGACGCATACCGTCCCAAAAGAGAGGCTTTGACGACGTCGTCCCCGTGTTTTCAGAGTATCCCGTCTCGTCCGCAAACGCGGAGAGCGAACCGGACAAATTTGATCCGAGATCGGCTCCATTCTCCAGAGATTGCAACGTAGCTTCGGTCGTCTCCTCGTCTTCGCCGGGAAACTTTTGAACGGAGTTGATCGGGACGAATTCATAAAAGATCGTCTTGAGTTCGGGAACCTGCCTCATGCCCGCTTTCTTTTCTCCCCCCGACATCACGCGGCGGTTTTCGTCGACGTCGGCGGTCGGAGTGAAGGAGCTAGGCTGCACAACGTCGATTTGAAGGGAACGCGAATCCCCGCGCAATCCAAAATGGCGGACAAATTCGCGATTGGGATCGTTCCCGACGTCTAATATGGGATCCTGAACGGCGGCGCCTAAATCGTCGCTAAGCATTTGCGAAATTGATCGCGCAAGCTGGGCGCGTCCGACTCGTCGTTCATTCGCGGTATAATTACGAGAAAAAAGACGGACTATCGACGAAACGCCCACCAGAAGAACCGACATAAGCGCAAGAACAAGCAGGATCTCCAACAACGTAAAAGCGCGGCGATCGCGCGACGTTCTGTCTCTTCTTATTATTCTGCTTGTCATCATAACGTCTCTTTGAAAAATCACGCGTCTCAAAAGGAGTAATCGTTAGACAACCCCGACGCTCCCAAGGAACCTCCTCCCAAAGGGGACGCGCTCCGCTCGGCGCCGTTCGCGCCAAAGGCGTCCGCCATAGGAGAAAGCGAATCGAATAAACTCGTTTGATCGCCAAACTGCGAACCGTTCAGATCAGGCGAACTTCCGCCGAGCCCTCCTCCAAGTTCTTGCCCACCTTGAGCCAAATCTTGAGCGACTGTCTCCCCCGTGCCGTCGACGGTCGTCGTTTCCCCGTTTTGTCCGATCTTCACAACGCGCGTTTGAACGTTCGCGCGCCGCGCATATTCTTTAATCGCAAACCGTCGACCTTGCGAGGCGACGCGTCCTGTCGCCTCGCCGGACGCGTCGATCCCCATCCCAATCGGCGCGGGGGTCTCGTAACGTCGCGCCGTTATTCTCACTGCGACAATGTTGTCGAGGGGGCCGTCGACAAGCTCCACTTTCGTCGTCCAGTTCGGTTCGTCAGGAACAGGCAATTCGACGCCAAGGGTCGCGGTCATGTTGCCGGAAAGGATCGAGCTCATCATGCTGTCGCAAACGAGCTGAACGTTCGTTTCTTCTTTGACGCGTCCCGAATAGGTCGCGGAATTCTTCATCATCATGCTGATAATGGCCAGTCCCATCCCCAGCACGGCGAGAACGATAAGAATTTCCAAAAGAGTGAAGCCGCGTTTAGTAACCTTGGTCATTCCAATCCTCCCCCCGAGGAATTCGCGGAGTCTTCCAATCCGCCGACGCTATTGAAGGCGTCGTCAAAGACGTCGCCGGAAACGCCCGAAGTAGCCGTCCCAATTGGTTCGTTTTGATTTGAAGGCGCGTCAAAACGATAACCGGAACGTCGCGACGTCGATCCGTAATTTGGCGCTAAAGCCGAGTCGGACGTCAGGGAATCGTCGAGCAAGTTCGCGCTGTCTTCAACGGAGTCTTGAGGGTTCGCCGTCAATGAACCGGGAATAGCGGACGACGTCCCGGCAGAGCCTGTCGCAACGTTTGCATCCCCTTCCGCCGACGTCTCAACGCCGGGATTCGTCAGACGAAAATATTGCTCTTGAGTCAAAACGCTATCCCCCGCCGTCATCCCCGTAGGAACCGACGTAATCGACGAAATACGCGCGTATCCCGTCATTCCCCGAAGACCTATCTCCGAATAATAGGAATACTTCCCTACGTTTGCAAGAGCCAGCACAACGGTTGAGGTACGCCCATTAGGAAAAAAGAGGATTGGCTCGGACCAGACGCTGGAAACGACCGGACTCGTTTCTCCCTCTTCCAACGCGTCGCCGATCGAACCAATTCCGCTCGTTTGCGCCGTCAATCCTCCCCCGAGGGACGTCGACGAACTTACCGTCGGAACAGAGCGCAGCGATCCGCCTAGTCTGGATCCCATATCCTCTCCCGAGTCGATCGCCAAGTCATTCGACGAATCGGCGGTAGAAGACGCGGAGCCGGGGCGATTTGCGCGGAGTTGCGTGGGCGTCGATTCAGAGAGACGCGCATAGCGGAAGAGAGCTCCTCCCTTAGTCTCCTTCCGAACGACGAGACCGTCCTTATTAACGCGCCATGCGATCGTGTTATCCGTTCCCCCTATCTGCTTTTCCGCCGTGTTCATCTCACGAATCGTCGTCGAGGGGATCGTTCCCATATTCTGAAGAGCGCCCAACTGACTCCCTAAAGCAAATTCTGAACCTCCGGAAGAGAGATTCGACGTCGACAATCCAGAATAAGACTCGTCGCTAAGGGATCCGCCTAAAGTGTTGTCGAGGCCCGCAAGATATGAAGAATCGACGCGAAGGGAAGTTTCCGCTTCGGCAAGATCGGCTTCAATATTCTCTTGCGAAAAAAGGTCGTCCGATAAGACGTTTCCTCCCATTCCAAGAGGATCGGAAACGCCCAAATCATCGTAAGCGTAAGAGGATGGGTCGTCAAACGAGCTCGACGAAAGCGATCCGCCCAGCGCGTCTCCATAAAGCCCCTCAACGTCTCCATTACTACGATAGATCGATTCCTGAAGAGTTCGAAGCGGCGCGATTTCATAAATTCCCGTACCCGGTATAAAACGGAAAAAGTACGCTTGTCCGGAGCGCATCGCAAGAAGTCGAGTTCGGTTCAGATCGATCTGCAACTCCACGACTCCGCTTTTGAAGAGAGAACGCGCATGTTGACGCTGATACGTCCCCACACCCATAGCGGCTACGACCGTAATGAGCGCCAGAACGAGGATCAGTTCAAGCAACGTGAAAGCGTTTCGTTTCGTCATTTCAGATCAGTTTAAAGAGATCGACTAAATAAAACAGGCGCGGCGCAGCCCTACGCCGCGTCGCGTCGAATTTATCAACAGCGTTGCGTTTACATAATCGTCATAAAATTTCTATACGTTACGAACCAACACTATCCAACCGAATCAGAACATACCGCCGGCGCCAGTATTAAGTCCCCCCGCGCCTGTGTTCATGTTGTTCATACCGTTGCCGCCAGCGTTCACATTGTTAAAACCGCCCGCGCCAGTCGTATCGAATCCGCCGCCGGGCATAGTCGTCATGCCGCCCGCTCCAGTCGTATCGAATCCGCCGCCGGGCATAGTCGTCATGCCCCCCGCTCCAGTCGTATCGAATCCGCCGCCGGGCATAGTCGTCATGCCCCCCGCGCCGGTCGTATCGAATCCGCCGCCGGGCATAGTCGTCATGCCGCCGTTAATATCGCTCATACCGCCGTTGTTCAGGCCGTTCTGCTGCATCATGTTCTGCTGCATCATGTTCTGTTGTTGCTGCTGTTGCGCTCTCATCATACCGGAGTTGTCGTTCGCATCCCATCCGATAATGTCGTCGCTTTCAGGATCACCGTTGTTGTCTTCTTTGTCAGGACCGCAAGACCACACGGCGGGCTTCTTACCATCGCCCTTTGTCGTGGGCCATTCATAACGATACGGTTGCTTCCACGGATCTTTCAAATCTTGTTCGGCGACGTAAGGTTCGGTGATGTGAACGCGCTGAACCTTCTGTTGTTGCTGAACGCCGGTCGTTCCAGTCATATTTGAAGTCATGCCGTTCATGCCCGTCGCGCCGTTCATACCCTGCATATTGTTCATGCCGTCCATGCCCGTCATGCCGTTCATACCCTGCATGTTGTTCATGCCGTCCATGCCCGTCATGCCGTTCATACCCTGCATGTTGTTCATTCCGTCCATGCCCGTCATACCGTTCATACCCTGCATGTTGTTCATGCCGTTCATGCCCGTCGCGCCGTTCATACCCTGCATGTTGTTCATGCCGTCCATGCCCGTCATGCCGTTCATACCCTGCATGTTATTCATGCCGTCCATGCCCGTCGCGCCGTTCATGCCCTGCATGCCGTTCATGCCGTTCATACCCTGCATATTGTTCATGCCGTCCATGCCCGTCGCGCCGTTCATATCCTGCATGTTATTCATGCCGTTGTTGGCGTTCGTATTCATAAGAACATTCGAACTTGGCTGGGGATTCGGATTAGTAAGATTCGCCAGAATATATAGGCCTTCTTCCTGAGTCGGATATCGTCCAAAATCCATAAAGAACATTTCGAGAGCGTCGTTAAACTTACTCTCGATCTGGACGGTAGCCGTTCGAATCAACGCTTTACGGTAGTTGCTCCACACAGTCGTCCCCAAGAGACCGATGACGACGATCAAAATCGCCATAACGATGAGGAGTTCGAGGAGTGTAAAACCTGCTCTTTTTAAGGATATTCCAGCCACGCGTTTCATAAAAGAACGCTCCTTATTAATACTGTCCAGGGGGAAAAAGAATAAGTCGGCGCGCTGTCGCGCGTTATGGTTCCGTCCATCCGATATTCAATAGGCTCTACAACAGCCATTCAGGGCAGATTATAGCGTATGCAAGATCAAAAGAAAAGAGTATTTCGTACGCTTTTAGGAATTTACAGAAAATATATGATAATTTTCCCGATAGAAATAATCAAAAAAACCGGCGCGTCTGATCGTCTTTCGACGCGACTCGCCGGTTAATTGTTACCTATTCATCCTTCGCCGCGCTAACCAAGACGCTTTCAGGCGTCGACGTTTTCGAGCGCGAAACGTCCCAACCGCGCGGGCGCGTATCGAAACATTTTGGTCCAACCTCAGCGTCTACGTATGGGTCGCCCCCGTCGGGAAAAGTTTTTGCGCGCGCTTCACGTTCCTCTTTAGAGGGGGGCAAAAGGGTGGGAAACCAGCACCACTTATTGTTTGGGTCCTCGTTTAGAGTCTTGCAACCAGCGACAATAGGGGCCAGCGTCGCGCACGTCGCCGCCAAAAACGCGCGACGGCTCATTGCTTTTCGTCCTGTTAAGTCTCGACTATTCACCTGTCTGTCCTTTATTATCAACGCGAATCAAACGCTCGCCCTAAATCCGCCGCTCGACTCCTACGCCTATGCAGTCGGCGCGTCAGAAATTCTCGTCATTATATATAATATTCCGGGCGTCAAGCCATACCAACATCGAAGTTCATTTCAAAAAATTGCCCAAAAATACAATCTTCTGCGACGCTGGCGTTACGTGAATCGTATCGTCTGGCGTCAATTTTTCACTTAAATAAATACGCCGTTGGATACTCAACAATCTCTTTAACGGAGTGAATTAAAGGATTATTCAGACATACGCGCCTAAATGGTAAAAAAGGATCGACAAGTCGTCGACCCTTTAACATTAATTGCGACAATCTACGCGCTCGTCATTCCTCTCCCGAAGGCGCTAAGGGGAATTGAATCGATTCCGAGGTCGTGTAACCGAACTTAAAAGTTATTGTTTCCCCTGCCTCGTCGATCGTCCGTTCAACCGTTAGATCAGCGGCTTCAGACGCAGACAAAGCGCTTCGAGCCGCGGCAACGCACGCGTCGGACGTAGCGTTCTCGTTCTCCTCCTTATAGGACTTCGCCGCGTTATACGCCAACGTCGCGGGGTCTTCTTTCGGGAATGAGTAAGGCGCTTGGGTCAGGTCTGTTACTTGATAAGGTTGGGCTTGGGTCGTCGTCAACGCGGCGCGGCAAATATCCGCGTATTCAGTCGGCAACGCGCCGATCGCGGGGGATTTCAACTCGCCAAAGGGGACGCAATCCTCGAAGGGTGCGTTTCCATAGAAGTAACGCGTCGCGTAATCTAGGAGAATCGTCGATTGCAGGAACCGGCCCATATAATAAGACGAGTGGATGGCGTCGCGTCTCAAACGGGGCAAGACGTCGTCGCGATTTTTGGAATCGTCATAGGTCGCGTTTCCTAGGTAGGTCGTCGTTACGTTTTCAAGAATCGTCGCGCCAGGTATGAAGAAATCGACCAAATTCCAATTCTCAATATCGCGTCGGCGTTCCATCATATCTTTATACATGGAATCGAGGCTTCCCTTCCAAGAGGAATTTTCGTTGTGCGCGGGGGGCATATAGAAGGCTAATTTAACGTCAGGCTGCAACTCGGTAAGGTAGTTGCACAGATAGGTCAAGTTATCTTGAATACATTCCTTAGCCGCCGACGCTTTAAAAGTTGTTTTCGGATTGATGGCGTCGTACTCCTCGCCAAAGAAATCGCAATAGAAGCCTTGTAGGACGACGAGATCCCATTTATTTTGACTCATCGCGTATTCGATGGTCTTTTCGCCGAGATTATCGGCGTTTTTCTCACAGACCCACGCGCGTTTCGCTTTGTCCCACTTCCAATACTCGCAGAAATTGAAATAAGGATTGCCGTACCCATTGTTGACGACGCCAAATTTTTCTTTTTGCTCCGCAGTGAAGAGACTAGGTTTACTCCGTTCCGTCGCATTCGTGAATAAGTAGTATCTTAGATTAAACTCCGATTCTCCTTTTTCAACTCTCGCGCAGTTCGCGAAATATCCGAGGGATCGTCCTCCTTGATAGAGCGAGCCAAATTCAACGTCGACGTCGGCAAGGAAGGGAATGAGCGCCGCCGCGTCGGGAAGCTTCATTCTCGCGTCTTGCGACAAACTATTTCCGATGAAAAGGATCTTCAACGTCTTCTTTTCCGTGACGCCGTCGTAAATAAACCAATTCACACTATCCGGGGAGATCGTATAATTTCCTCGATCCGCGCCAGTCAAACCAGTCACGGAAGCCGTATAAGAACCGGGAGCGCGTTCGCTTGCGCCGATAAATTCCGGTCCGACGTCGTCCCCGACAACCGCGTTGACGAGAGTCGGAATCACGGAATGTACAAGTCCGTCGTATGCGAATCGAGTTTCCGACGGCCACGACACGCTGACATTGCGCGGCGTAATCTCAACAGTCGCCTTACGAACCGTCGATTTATATCCCGATAATTCCGCCTTAACCCAGATAGTCAGCGAGCCCTCGGCGACGGTTCGAACGGTCGGAACCTCCGACGTATAGTTCTTTCCGTCAACGCTGTAACTTAACGCGGCCCCGTTCACGCCGTCGACTGTCACGGTGTGCGCCGCGCCGTCGTAGACGAAGGCCCCGCCTGTCGCCGTGAAATCAAGTTCGGAGAGTTCAGGCTCGCCGACCGACTCGATTCGCGACAATCTCACTATTTCGGGTTCCGTCGAAAAATCGGTCTCTTTCATTCCGTTGACTCGCTCTAAAAAGATAGCCAATCGTCCGCTATCTAAATCAACGAATTTTGGAAGAACGACTTTCACAACTCCCGACTTATTCTTCGGAGGAACAAACCTGGCAAATCGCGTATAATATCCGCCGGGCAAAATTCCTGATATATAATGCCAACCTGTATGGTTGGAATTCGCTCCAGAATACGGAATTGTCACAACTCGAGTAGTTTTGTTAAGCACAGCCTTTCCAAGACTAAACGAGACCGACATAGAGTCGTCGAGAAGAGTCGGCTTCCAGACGTCGGTGTTTGAGTCGTAAAGCGGCGCCCATGTCGAGCTGTTAAACGTCCCGTTAATCCCCTGTTTGCCACTTGTCGTAGTGGAAGCGTCAGAAAGAAACACGACCTTTGCAGGATTAAGAACCATCGCCGGACGAACGCCAATTTTCGAAAGTTCGGGATAGGTCGACGCTATATAGTAAACGGGTCGAGGATTAGTCGTACTCGTACTCTCGTTCGCAGAATAGAAGTAACAGGACTGCGCCAGGCGCAGGTTAAAGGAGCGCATCTGCCAATGCGCGAGATTCGTCTTAGCGCCGTTATAAGTCGAGCGTCCGTCTTCCGCATCGGCAAAAAACGACAGAACTTCCCCAGCAGAGAGGGAAAAGAAGTAATCGCCGTTGATTAGAGGATCGTAATAGGTCATTTCCGCGCGAGTCGTCGACCTCGTATTCCAAGTCGTAGCCGTGTAATTACCCGGCGCTTTCACCACTGGGATGAGAGCCGCCAGTTCGGCGCTTTTAATCGCGTGCTGAGAACTAAAACTATTCGCGGAAACCGTCGCGTATTTTCCGCTTACAATCGCACGATTTCGATGTCCCGACGTCCAGCTAAACGTGCTGTGAGACGTGATCGATTTGCCAACATAGTACATTCCGCCGATCAAAACGTCCGTATAAGTCGCCTTAAGCTTACTCGCCGTTCTTGTTTCCGGGACAAAGTAAGAATAGGTCTGTCCGCTCTCCCATTCAGGATTCGCTGCGTATGTATAAGACGAATCGTCTCTATAGTAGACTTTAGAGGGATCAAAAGCCCCATTGCACAGCGACAACTTCCCCCCCTTCTCTTCATACCAAACGCCCGTCGCCCAATCTTCCTCCGTCAGAATAACCGGCGTGGCGCACTCCTCGACTCGTAAAAAATACTCCTTAACCCCTTCGACTGGAACATTTGTCTCGCGCCGTAGAAAGTACGAATTGAACGAAAAATCCCTCTGAATAAACGGATAATTTTCTCCGTAAAAAACGGCGCAGTTAGTAATGCTTCCACCGTAGAACCCAGAGTTTAAAAAAATCGGCAAATCCGATTCCGGAAGAACTCCATTTCGATTTGGTCGATACGCCATCCACTGTTGTCCGCAGTTATAGACGTACTGCGTCAACATCAAAATTCCTTGATTAGCGGACGCTTCGTCGGCGACATAATCCTTGGCGAGCACATACCATGGCAAACTCGCGTAATACACGACGTCGTAATGACGCGACGTCAAATCGTGCGCTCTAAGAGGAGCCGTTCCAAAATAAAAATTCGAAGTATCTGAGGCAGAGGCCTGAACGCATGGAATTAGAACGCAGATTAACAAAACTACGCTCGCAAGAAATCGAATACGTTCGCTCCAATTATTTATGATACCAATCTCTGTCATTTTCTTACGTGGCGTCCTTATTGGTGCGTATTCATATATAATATATCGAGAGTTACGTCATATGCATACGAAACGTCGCACCCCCATATTATATCTTCTGCCACTTTAAATAGTAGAGAGGGTCGAAAGAGCGACTAAAAACGGTAGAAATACAAGAAATAAGAAAAACCGAGCCGTCTTTTCTAAGATCAACTCGGTTTCGCTTGTCAGTGCGGGTGAGAGGACTCGAACCTCCACGGGATAAACTCCCATCAGGCCCTCAACCTGACGCGTCTGCCAATTCCGCCA
>SFIW01000039.1 GCA_004556055.1 Planctomycetaceae bacterium | reverse complement strand
ATGCGAATTCCAAGCTTCAAGCTAACTTGATATTATTTTCAAAAGAACGTTGCGAGGTGATTTATGAACACGCTCAGAAAGATCAATATGATCGCCGCTCCTCCGCTCTGGTTCGGTGGATTATTTCTGATTGGGGAGCTTGCGTTTGGCAATCCATGGCTTGGCTGGCTTAGACCTTACGATTATCTAATTGCGGTTTTGTGGTATCTGACTCACGTTACATGGTTTCTGGGAGTTGTCGATATCATTTATCATTTATTTCATTGGCGCACAGTACGATTGCGCTGGTTTATTCCGGCTTGTATTGTCAACATATTGGGGTTGACGGTCTATTTTACGCAGGGGGGCTACTTATATTTATGGAGGCTTTTTCAGGACGTTCTATCTAAATTGGGATGACGAAAGCGTTAAGATTCGAAACGGGCCGTTATTCCGTTGCGTCTCAATTGGGCGGAGTTTGTTTTCTGTCTAGATTAAGGAGAGGCCAAATGAGATTCTGTTGTTCGTTTCGATATGAAAATATGAAATAAAAGATGGATAAACGGAGAATCTCTGAAATTTTTAGAATTCGGGACGCGACGTCTTATAACGTTCTCCTGTTCGAAATAGCCCGTCGCCTCTGAGATAATTTGGAAAGAGTCTTTCCAAAAAAGCTTCCTTCTTCTCGCAGGGCGTAGAGAGAAAAGAAGTCGGAGAGAATCGCGTCTCTCCGACTTCTTCATTTATGGGGAAGAAAAGCTAATTGTCCGCGCGCCCCTGTCGTTTCTTCGCGCGTTTTTTCTTTGAGCCGCCTTCTTCGCGCATCTCGCGTCTTTCGTGCGCCTTGCGGCGTTCGTCTTTCGGAACGTAGATCTTGTCCGGATCGACGGGGACGGCGACGAGGTCGAGAGAACTCACTTCAACGATTTCGCATGGAATAATGTCGCCCGGCTGGAGGTTGCGCCCGGTAACGTAGACGATCGGATCGACGTCGGGAGCGTCCGCTCTGGTTCGTCCAAGGCAGACGTGACTCATCGGCTCTCCGTTGTCCGCAAGCGCGTAAGCGTCAAGCATTACGTCCATCGTCTGTCCGACGAGTTTGCGCGCGTACTGGTGAGAGATTCGCTCCTGTTTGGCGTAGAGTCGTTCGTAACGAAGGCGTTTGACGTCCGCGTCGACTTGATCCGGATACTTGGACGCGGGAGCGCCCGGTTCCGGAGAGAATTCGAAAACCCCCGCGCGTTCGAAGCGGTACTTTTCGGCGAACGCCAGGAGTTCCTGGAACGCTTCGTCCGTTTCTCCCGGGAACCCGACGATGAAGGATGTGCGCATCACGAGGTCGGGAATCTCTTCGCGGAGGCGCGAAAGGAGCTCTTCCGTCTGCGCCTTGTCCGCGCGACGATTCATCTTCTTGAGGAGCGCGTCGTTGCAATGTTGCAGGGGCATGTCGACGTACGGCAGGATCGACGTCGTTCCCGGCTCTTCCATCTTGAAGAGGGAGACGAGATCCTGATCCCAGAAGAGGGGATACGAATAGAGGACGCGGATCCAGTCGAATTGGTTTCGCGACTTGAGCGCCTCAAGGAGTCGAGCAAGGTCGGGCTTGCCGAAGAGATCGGAGCCCCAGAAGGTCGTTTCCTGCGCGATCAGGACGAGCTCGCGCACCCCCGCGTCGGCGAGGCGCGACGCTTCGTCGAGGATCGTCGAAAGAGGCTTGCTAACGTAACGACCGCGGATGTTCGGAATCGTGCAGTAGGTGCAGAAGCGATCGCAGCCGTCGGCGATCTTGAGGTAGGCGACGTGCGGAGAAGTAAGGGACAAGCGCTTCGTGTCGTCGAGGACGAGGCTACGCGTGGGATGATAGAAGAATCGAGCCGCGGCGGCCTCTTCCGGCGCGAGGATCTTAAGCGCGGAAGACTGCGCCTCTTGCGCCGAATTATCGCCCCCGTCCTCCGCGAAGAGCCCCTTGGCGATCTCCCCGATAAATCCTTCGTCGTAAGGACTGATCCACGCGTCGACGTCCGGATAACGCTTCGCCAGTTCTTCCCCGTCGGAGGCGACCGCGCAACCAGAGACGATCAATCGCTTGATCGAGCCCGATCGTTTCGCGACGAGCGCTTCTCGAATGTACTTTTCCGCTTCCTCGCGGGCGCTGCGTAAAAAACCGCACGTGTTTAACAGCAAAAGATCAACGTCCTCCGCGTCCTTCAGCAATTGGAATCCTGCGGATTGCAAACGCCCCGCCATCGACTCCGCGTCAACGAGATTTTTAGGACAGCCTAGCGAGGCGATCGACAAGGTCCTCGGTTTACCTTCCGCTTGTTGTATTTCCTGAGCCACGTGTCTTCTCCGAACATGATATATTGTCTTGACTAGCGCGATCATCGAACGCGCCCCTATTAATATAAGTATCGGTACGTTTTTCGAAAGGGGGCGACGATTTTTCATTTTCTTTTGACGATAGCGATTATCGCGGCGACGCTTCTTGTGAAGGCTCTGACGATAACGTCGTTTATGCTCTTTTTCTTCTTTGCAAAAACTATGCTGGGAAGATTATAGAGGGTCGAATGAATTGCGTAATATGTATAATATATATTGGTAAAGTCGGTTGCGACTGCCGCGCGGTTGATTGTGATTATTAGGACATGACTAAAGAAGGAGGATGGAGATGCGAGAAGGCGAAGACGTCTTGAGATTTTGTTCACGCGCGTCGAGAAGTTGTCGCGTCGCGCTAGTTCTTCTTCTGGCGGCGTTTTCTTTCGGTTGCGAGACCCTTGAGAATCATAAATGTTGTCTCTTTTCCGAAGAGGGAATTTTCGCAAAGCGCCGCTCTACGGTCGACAATGCGTCGAAAAAGGAAGAGCAGGACGCGATCGCGCGCGCGAGTCTAGGTTCCTCGAATCGTAAAGAGGCGTGGGAACCGACGGAAGAGGAGTTGAAGAACGCCCAAAACGCGGGGATCAATCTTAAAGAGTACGTATGGTCGACGCAACGTCCCAACGGAGGCGCGCTCTTCCCGAAGAAGTGGAACGGACCGGGCCCCGCGCTCGTGGTGGAGCCTGGGGAGATCGCGGCTCCCGTCGGAACGGAAGTGATCGTCGTGGCGAGTTATATCGGCGAGGATTCGCAATATCTCCGGGTAGGGGAGAAGCTGTCTTGGGATATTTCGGGAACGGGAATCTTTTTGGAGTCGAATCCGAGCGACGGTTTTACGCCGAAGATCTTCACGGGGGAATACGAGGGTTGTTTGAATTGTCCTCTTATCAAGAACGCGCGTAAGGCGAAAGAGGATTCGAAGACGCTCACGACGACGACTTCGGATCAACTTTGGCGGATCAATCGCGGAACGGAGACGCGCCTTGACGACGTGACGATTCTTCGCGGTCAGTCGTGGACGTCGGTTTCTTCGGCGGAGGAGGGGACGAGTTCCGTTTCGGTCATGTCGGATACGATCGGCAACTGGGATAAGAGACGCGCGACGGCGCAGATTCATTGGGTCGACGCGGCGTTCAAGTTCCCGCAGTCGGGGCTCGCGATGGTGAATACGAGCACGACCCTTTCGACTTCCGTCGTACGACGCTCCACTTCGGAACCGCGCGACGGATGGACGGTGCGTTACGACGTCCTTTCCGGGGACGCGGGTCTCGGTCCGAATAAGCTCAACTCCTTGGCCGTGACGACCGACGCGTCCGGAAACGCCGACGTCGCGCTTTCTCAACTGCGCGGAACCGCCGGAACCGCGAAAATTAAAGCGACCGTTTTGCGCCCCGCGACCGATCGTTATCGTCAAGTGGAAGTCGACAGCCGCGTCTTCTTCTACACGTGGACCTACGTCGCGCCCGTCACCCTCTCGATTCGCGCCCCGCAGCAGTTCGTTCAAGGTCAGCCCGTGACGTATCAGCTTGTCGTCATGAATCTTTCGGACTTTGCGCAGTATACGAGCGTCGAGTTAGTTTTGCCTCCGGGAACGACGCTTACCGAGCCGACGACGAAGTGGGTGAAAGAAGCGAGCGATAAATCGTGGATTCGCTGGGAGATCAACGGTCTTCCGCCGCGCGGGTCTTACGTGATAGACGTGACGACGCTTCGCGAGAGCGGGACGCCGCAGGAGCTTAACGCGCGAATCGTGGAGAGCAACCCAATACCAGAAGCGCTCGATCCGTCGCCGACGTCGGCTCCGTCGTCTTCGTCTGCGGCGCCCTCGGACTCTTCGCCGAGCGGTTCGTCGGCGGCTCCTTCGACGAATCCTCCCGTGACGTCGCCGACGTCGGCTCCGTCGTCTTCGTCTGCGACGCCCTCTGGCTCTTCGCCGAGCGGTTCGTCGACGGCTCCTTCGACGAATCCTCCCGTGACGTCGCCGACCTCGCCATCGTAAACTCTTTTCTCGCCGACGCGTTGCCTCGCTCGTAGAGGCCTTGTTCGGCGCTCTTTACTAAACGGCGGGGCGTAGTATAATGGCAAGGCCCTTTTGCGTGCGTTGGGGGCGCGTATGTGTTGGTTGAGTGGAGCATGCGCTGAGCGGCACGATAAGCGAGGTAGTGAACGAAGTTAATATGAAGAACCTAGATTCGTCAAGACGCGTAGCGGTAACCGGGATAGGCGTGGTTAGCGCTTTGGGGGGAGCGCTCGATTCCTTTTGGCAGGCGTGCCGCGAAGGACGATCCGGGTTGCGTGAAAATCCCGCCGCGTCTCCTCTTCCCGTTGCGACGATAGCGCCGGCTGCGGAATTCACCGGCAAGATCCAAGATTTTGGCCCCCTCGACGACGTGAAAAAGAAGGCGATTCGCAAAGGTAGCAAACTCATGGCGCGCGAGATCCAGATGGGCGTCGCCGCCGCGCAGCTCGCGCTTGAGTCCGCGCAAACGCGCGATTTTTATCCGTCGCGTCGTTTCGGCGTCTCCTTCGCTTCCGACTTCGTCGTCACGACTCCTCAAGAATTGACGGACGCCGTCGCCGCGTGCCGCGTCTCTAAGGAGGGCGTTTCCTCCCTCGATCTGAACGAATGGCCTCTCAAGGGGCTGACGAAGATGACGCCCCTGTGGCAGCTCAAATATCTGACGAACATGTCCGCGAGCCACATCACGATTTACAACGCGCTTTACGGCCCCGCGTACGACGTGACGAATCGCGAAGCGTCTTTTGGCGCGGCGTTGGCGGAAGCGGTCGAGACGATCAAGCGCGGGGCGGCGGACGCGATGATCGTCGGCGCGACGGGAACGCGGCTACAGTCGTATCGCTTCGTCGACGCGTATAAATACGGCGAAATTTCGGAAGAAGCGCTTCGTGCAAACGGGGGCAATGGCGTCGTGCCGTGTCGACCGTTCGACGCGCGGCGCTGCGGTTCTATTCCCGGCGAAGGCGCCGCGGCGCTCGTGATCGAGAGCGTCGATTCCGCTCGCGAACGCGGCGCGACGATTTACGCGGAGGTTCTCGGGGGCGTTTATCGCGCGTCGATCCGTCATGCGAGCGATCTTGGCGGCGTCGGGCGCTCCTTGGCGTCGAATCGGGACTCTCTTCGCGAAGCGTATGCGACGTCTCTTCGCGCGATCGTCGCGAAGTTTGGGCTCCGTCCGGAAGAAATCGGGCATATCAACGCTGCGGCGCGCGGGGACGCGAATCTCGACGCCGCGGAGGCGCTGGCGCTGCGCGACGTCTTTGGCGACGCGTGCGACTCGATTCCCGTCGTTTCGCTTTCCGGACATATCGGCAACCCCGGCGCAGGGTGCGGCGCGATCCAGACGGTCGCGAGTATCTTAGCGCTCGAAAACGACGAGCTCTTCCCAACGCTTGGTTACGAAGAGCCCGACGAGAGTTTCCGAGTCAACGTTTCGCGCGAAGGGGGCGTGAAACCGGGCGCGTCGTTCCTCAAGCTTTGCGGAAATACCCTCGGGCAGACTTCCGCCGTCTATCTGCGTAAGTACGTCGGCTAATTGCCGAGACGTCGAATATTCCGAAACCGAGTCGTTGGAGGCTCGGTTTTTTATTTCTTGAGGGAAACGCTTTCTTTGTCGATTAAAGCGACCACTGTAAAAAATATTTTTTTTATTGTGTGTATACGCGTTGTTTTCACATGTTTCTTTTTTATAATTAATATACTCAACAAAATGCTTTTATCAGACCAATTGTATTTATATTCTTTTTTCCTCAATAGATACGGGGCCTTTTCCTATGAAATTTAAAGGTTTTACACTTGTCGAACTCTTGGTCGTGATCGCCATTATCGGGATCTTGATCGGTCTTCTTCTTCCAGCGGTTCAGGCGGCGCGCGAGGCTGCGCGACGTATGCAATGCACGAACAACATGAAACAGTACATGATCTCCGTGCATAACTACCACGACACAAACGGTTGCATCCCCGCGTCGCGCTTCGCGCTCTTCAATATGACGTGGTCGCAAGGCGGAAACCAAGGATTCGCGGGGAACGCGAGCGCGACGGTTGCTCTTCTTCCATTTATGGAACAAGGGGCGCGTTACGATTATGTTTGCGAAACGGCGAGGAACGCGGGGCAAGGTTCTCCGTGCTGGTTCCCGAACGAGGATCCGATTTCGACGCTCCTTTGTCCTTCCGATTCCAACGCGAGTCAACCGTGCTCTCACGAAGGTCACGCGCGTATCAGCATCGGCACGAGTCTTGGCGACGGCGGTTGGCACAACAACGAAGAAGAAGCGATCGAGTTGGCGGAAGGACGCGTGGCGTCGCGCGGATTCTTCGCGCCTTATCGTTGGCGTAACCTCTCCTTCGTGACGGACGGCACGAGCAATACGATCGCGATTAGCGAGATGGTCAGCGACGTGCAATATTCTACGAAAGTAAAGGGAGGAATCTACCGCACGAACGGTATTTTCCAAGGCGCTGTTGGAAACGGCGGTCAAGGCGTTCCCGGTCCATGCTTGACGGAAGCGTTAAATGTGAACGATCCGAATTCGATCAACAACGGTTCCGACACGTGGCGCGCGCAGATTTGGAGCGACGGTCGCGCGACGACGACGTCGGTGAGCACAGTACTCCCCCCGAACTCCCCTTCGTGCCTCTATCCTTATCCTTGCGACGGTATGGCGTGGGGCTTCTTCTCGGCGCAGTCGAATCATAGCGGGGGCGTGAACGTCGGCCTCGCGGACGGTTCCGTGCGCTTCGTGAGCGACACGGTCGACTGCGGCAACTTGAACGCGCAATGCGTCCGCTCGGGCAAGTCTCCGTACGGCGTCTGGGGCGCGATGGGTTCTCCTCAGGGCGGCGAGACGGTTTCTCTCTGACGCTTGACTTGACGTTATTTTTCTATGATAATGAAGGCGGCGCGAGTCGGATATCGCGACTCGCGCCGCGTTCTTGCGCATACCGTTATCCAATAAGGAGTTTGTCGATGAAGAAGATGTTGTTTGCGTCCATTGCGATCTTGGCGGCGCTTGTCGCTCAGGGATGCGGCGGCCCCAAGGCGCCCGCCGATATGCCGAAACTTTTCCCGACGACCATTACGATCACCCAAGAGGGCGCGCCTTGCGAAGACGCGATCGTTCAGCTCGTCAAACCTGAAGAGCCGACCTATAAGTGGCTTATTGGCGGTCGCACCGACGCGCAAGGAAAATGCGAAATCAAGACCCAAGGCAAGTATAAAGGCGCTCCCGAAGGTTCCTTCGCCGTCGTCGTCTATAAGACCGTAACGTTGGAAAGCGAAACGCGCAAAGCGCAGCCAAGTTGCCCCGCCGATCCGGAAGAAGCGCGCATCTGGTCTCAGAAAGTTCATGAAGAAGAACGCGTCTTCGAACACGTCGATACGAAATACAAGAAAGCGACGACTACCGACCTGAAGATCGACGTCGTTTCCGGTAAGAACGACCAAACCTTCGACGTCGGACCCGAGATCGAAGAAGAAGTTCAGACGATGGGCCCCAGCACCTGATATGACGAACTAATCAACGCGTATTTTTAAAAAGAAGGCGCCCGTAAAGGGACGCCTTTTTTCTTTTCTTGTTCTCTTTATTTACTCTCCGATCCAATAATCAACGAGGGTCGTTTCCGATTCGAAGGGCGCTTTGTCGTTCTCGCCGGAGTTTTCTACGGATCGCTCCCGCAGTATCCCTCCCGGCGCGTCTTGCGCTCGAAGGGCGGAGCCGACCAAATCGCGTTCAGAGGATGAGACGGAGAAACGCGTCGCGTAGCTTGGGGATTTCCGCGTCGCGTTTTTCGGATCGACGATTGAGTCGACGACGTAGAGCTCGCGCGAAATCGTCGTCTCTTTCTTATCTTGGGAAGAGGGCGCCGTTTTGACGATCTCCTTCTGGAGGACGTAAGGGTAAACGACGGGGGAATACCAGAGGGAGACGCGTTCGTGGACGCGGTCTGAATTTCGGAAGACGCGGAGAGTTCGGCATGGAATCGCGCGCCCGTCGACGAGAAGGGTCGTCGTAGCGCCTTCTTCGACGCGTTCGTCTTCGTCGGCGAGCATATCCCAGAAATTGAAGACGCGGCGTTCCGGAGGTCGCGGGATGCTGACGTCGCCGAGTATGACGGAGGCGTCGTAGACGAGCGCGTATTCCTTTTTCTCGAGATCGACGCTTTCGAGGCGGACGCGCGTTTCGGTGACCGATTCGATCGGCTTTCCGCTTTCGAACGCGCGAGTGACGGTGCGCAGCCGCGCCCATGCGCCGACGGGGAAGCGCGCCCATGCGGAAAACTCGGCGCGGGGCTGCGCGTCGCCGCGGGCTTCTTTCGCGCTCCAGAGGGGGAGGACGTCGATTTGCGGCGGTTTTTCGTCGTGCGCGGCGATATCGCCGGGAAGGATGGGACTGGAGGCGTCGAGGAAGCCCGTCGTTTCCTCGGCGTCGGCGGGGTCGTCGACGTGGACGATGGGCGTCTCCGGGGTCTGCGTATTTTCAACGTTTGGCTCGGCGACGCGTCGTCGTTCGCGTCGTCGTTCGCGGCACGACGGGAGAATGAGGGAGAGGACGAGGATGAGGGGAAGTAAAACGCGTGTCATTGGGAGGATCATGGAAAAGGGGACGACGGAGCGTTATGAGGGGACGTTGTTGTTTTTCGCGGCGGCGTTCTCTTCGCGTGGAAGGTCGAGCTTTTCGAAGATCTCGGCGACGACAAGGTCGAGCTCGGGGGGTAGGGTGCGCATGTCGAGGAAGAGGGAGTCGCGCGTCCACCTGGCGAGGAGTCTCGGGGCGCCCTTTTCGAGGAGCGCTGCGAGTTCGGCGGGTGAGACGGCGCGAGGTCGGAGCTCGACCAGTCTTGTGGGAAACGCGCCGAAGAGGGCGTTGACGCAGAGGATGGATCGTCCTTCGACGACGCGGGCGATTTGGACTTGGGGGAAGGTTTCGAGGATTTCAGCGAGTCGTTTCGCGCGGTTTTCGAGGTTCGCGATCGACGCGGTGAGGATCTTGAGCGCGGGGATTGACGCGAAGGCCAAATCAGGAGTTTCGTAAAGCTCTAGTGTTTTCGAGAGGGCGGCGAGGGTCGTGCGATCGACGACCGCAAGTCGACACGCCGCGGTCGTTTTAAGCGCGTCGAGCGCCTCTTTGGGTCCGAAAAGGAGCCCGCAATTGGGCCCGCCGATAAGCTGAGCTCCGTCGCACAGGACGATATCCGCGCCGCTCTTAAGGCGTTTACCGACAGTCGGCGTCGACGAGTAGAAGTATTTGTCTAAATCGACGATCGGAGCGAACTCGACGTCTTCTACGATGAGGAAATCGCGGCCCTTCGTCCCCTTGAGTTTGGCGATCGTCTCCGAATCGACGAATCGTCCCTCGGAGCTCGCGCGGTCGACCGAACGCCAGACTAGCCCGGTCTCCTGAGTCGCGCCTTCTTCGTAATCCGTAAGATCGACAGCGGAGCCCGCGCCGATCTCCACGCGTCTCAAATGCGGGAAAATGCGCAACGAATCTTCCAGACGTTCTCGGTTTTCGCGTTCGAACATATCGCGCCTTGCGACGAGAAGTTCGCGATCCGACTCATAAAGGCGCTGAAGCAACGCGACGCGCGCCGCTTCGACGTTTGGAAAGACCAGAGCGGAATCGCTCCCGGCGAGTCGCGCGAGCTTAGCGGGAACGCTCTTTCTGAGACGCTCTTCTTGCCGCGCGGAGAGCTCCGTGCGCGGTTCTGCGGCGACCCAGACGCGTTCGTGCAGCGCGACGTCCGCGAGCCGCTCGAGCTTATTGGGGAAGAGTCGTCCGCGCGCGTCGATCGCCAGGGGTTCCGAATCTTCGAGCGCTTTTCTTAGGCGCTCGACAACCTTGTCGACGAGGGTCGCGACGTCGGGTAGCCGCTGTTCGTTGACGACGCCGCGAAATTCGCGCGAAACGTCGTCGAAAACTCCCTTCAACGCCGCGGTAACCGCCGAAGGGTGCAGTCGTTGCGCTAACGGTTTCACAAGCGGAGAAGAAAGAATTTCGGTGAAATATTCAAAGGAAAATAGACTAGCGCGCGGCACGTGACGCTCCTCCAAAGAAGGATGACGGTTGACGGATTCGAATTGGAACCCTAATTCGATACGCGATTTATAATCATTTCTTAAAGAAAAGGCAAGGGGACGCGACGCGAGACGGCGTAATTCGCGGCGCGTTAATGATTCGAGACGACGGTTTTTTAACCTATCTTGAGACAGACTCTCGATAAAAAGGTCGCGTTTTTAAAACGCGTTTCAATTTCCGGCGCGTTTGCGCGGCTTTTTCCGCCCCGCGACTCCCTCCACGACTTTCGCGACGTATTGCGCGAGATTGACGGGAACGGCGTTGCCGATCATCTGTTCGATCGCCGTCTTCGTTCCGACCCATTTGAAATCGGGGGGAAAGGTTTGAATCAACGCTCTTTCAGGCGTCGTGAGGGCGTGAAGGGATTCGGAGACGGGGCAGGAATCTTGCGGATGGCCGGGATAGCCTTTGGGGATAGGGCGATTGACGCCGCGCATCGTCGGAGCGGGTTCGTCGATCGAAAAGACGGCGCGCCGTGTGTAGTTGCGCGGGTGGCGGTAATAGAATTCGAATCCAAGGGAATCGCCGAAATAGTCGCGCAGAGTCATCGGCTTTTCAGAGAGACCTGCGGCGAATTCCTCGAGGGCGAATCCGTCCTCTTCCTTCATTTTCCCGAAGCAGATGAACCTTTTGCGTTTCTGCGGGGCGCCGCATAAGCTCGCGTCGAGGGTGACTTCGGTGAGACCGTACCCCGCCTTTTTGAAGATAGCGCGCGCGTCGGCGTAAGCGCGACTCCTACGCGCCCGGTCGACGTTTTCCATCACGAAAAACTTCGGCTTGACGGAGGCGACGATGAGAGCGAACGCGTCGGTGAGCGCCGCGCGCCCCGCTTCGGTGCGTTTCCCCGCGTGTGAAAAGTCTTGGCACGGAGGGCCCCCGATAATGACGTCGGGTCGAAATTTTCGAATCTCCTTGACGGAGGCGCCGACGTCGGAGAGATCGGCCTGAAAGATTGGGTGGTCGAAATTCGCGGCGTAACATTTGACGGCGGGCGCCCATGCGTCAAAGGCCGCCACGACGTCAAAACCTTGCTTTTGGAATCCGAGAGAGAGCCCTCCGCAGCCCGCGAAAAGATCAACCGCTTTCATTATCAATCCTTTTTCTTTCTAAAGCGTCGGCGCCTCGTCGACGCAAGAGGCCGCCGCGTTGTATTTGACCCTTATCATTATACGCAAAAGCGATCCTTTGAGAGAAGGTTCGCGAGAAAAATGCGAGAATTCGTCGCGAGGGAGTAGGCCTGGCGCAATCGTCAAGAGAGAACGAATCGACGACGATGAAATACAACGACGAATCATTCAATAAATGAGTCTCATGACTTGACATAGAATTTACAAAAAATTTTAAGGATTCTTGTTTTTTCTTTATAAGTTGTTTACAATAAGGCGCATACGAGCGTCGATTCGTTGATTTAATCGTATTGATTCGCGATCTCTTTTCGCAACACATATTCGTAATAGTAAGGAGAATCACATGTCGACGTTATTCAAAGGACGCAGAGGTTTTACTCTGGTTGAATTGTTAGTCGTTATCGCGATCATTGGTATCTTAATCGGTCTGCTCTTACCGGCAGTCCAATCTGCGCGCGAGGCCGCGCGTCGAATGCAGTGCACGAACAATCTGAAGCAGTATGGCTTGGCGCTGCAAAATTACGCGGACGCGAATCAGGGCAAATTCCCATATGGGAACGGCGTATTTCTTGGGCTTCAACGCACTTCCGGGGGTCCTGCGAGCACGGGAGCTCAGATCTTTCTGCTTCCGTATATGGAACAGCAGGCGTTGTACGACGAATTTTTGGAAGAAGCGCGGAACGCGTCGAATAAGGCTCTTTATCATCTGAACGTCTTTAAAATGGCGCAACGCGGAGGCCCGATAGCGAACACGACGTGTCCTTCCGACGGCACGGCGCAATCGAGTTCCGACGACGGCGGCTCCACGACGTACGGTAATATCCGCGGCTCCTATCTCACCTGCTGGGGGGACAACATGGGCGACGCGGTGATCGGGACTGGGACGGCGGCGGATGTAACAAATCCGCCGAAGAGCCCCTACCGACGCGGGGTCTTCAGCAACTGCGATTGGGGCAGCATCGCGTCGTGTACTGACGGAACGAGCAACACCCTTGCGTTCAGCGAAGGGGTTGGTCGTCCTCGCTCGCAACTGAAAGGAATTTTGCTCATCTCGACTTCTCTCGGTTCGCAGAGCGCGGGTTGCGCTTCTTCCGTGATGAATAAGGGCAACTACTCGACGGACGGCGTCGCCTTCACGGGAGGTGGCGGAGTCGGTTGGGTCGACAGCTATCGCGCGGTCATGTTCGGTTTTGGTCATTGCCGTTACTCCGGTTTTAACACGATTCTTCCGCCGAACTTCCCGTCCTTCGAATACGGCTGGGAAGTCCAGAACGGTTGGGGCGCTTTCGCTCCGTCGAGCAACCACTCCGGAGGCGTGAACGCGGCGCGCGTCGACGGTTCTGTGACTTTCATCTCCGACACGATCGACACGAACGGTTCGACGGCGACGTGCGTTACGAGCGGTAAATCCCCCTTCGGGGTTTGGGGCGCTCTCGGCACGAAGAACGGCGGCGAAACGACGTCGCTTTGATAGGATAGGAGTCTTTGCGTTATGAAGAAACTTTGTCTTTGCGCGGCGCTTGTCGCGTCCTGTTTCCTGACCTTCGGATGCGGTGGAAAACCGAAGCCCGACGGGATGCCGGATTTGTATAAGACGACGATCGTGGTCACTCAGAACGGGGCGCCCTTAGCCGACGCGGCGCTCTCTCTTCAGTCGGACGATCCGTCCCTCAAGTGGGCCGTCGGCGGCAAGACCGACGCTAACGGTCGCGCCGAACTTACCACGCACGGCGATTTCAAGGGAGCGCCTGCGGGAACCTATCGGGTCGGCGTTGTTAAAATGGAATATGAGATTCGCGAGGGCGCCGTCGACGACGAAGGGAACCCGGTCGTTATCACCGAGGAAATGAAGAAGAATCCCGCGACGATGGACGTGCGCTACGTCAACTCGTTCTCCCTCATACCCGACGAATACACAAACCCGGCGAATTCTCCCCTCGAAGTCACGATCAGTTCTAGCTCCAGCGAAATTCCTCTTGAAGTACCCTCGGAATGATTTTTCCTTCAGTTCTTTCGCAAGTCAAGGGAAGGGCGTCGCTCCGCGCGGCGTCCTTTTTTGTCGACTCTTCCCCTCTTTCGCATACTATTTATAATTGAACGCATCATGAGGAGAAAGGCGAATGACGAATCATTTCTTTGAACCGCTTGGCGGGAACGGCGATCTGAGTCTGGCGGCGATCACATTTCGCGTTTTTTTTGCGCTCTGCGTCGGAGGCGTTCTAGGGATCGAACGCGGATTGAGGAATAGGCCCGCTGGTTTCATGACTTACATGCTCGTGACGATCGGGTCGACGATCTTCATGCTGACGAACCAGTATATCCAGCAAATGGCGCCGAACGTCGATATGACTAGATTCGGAGCGCAGGTCATCAGCGGTATCGGTTTTCTTGGGGCGGGGACGATTATCGTGACGCGGCAAAACGAAGTGCGTGGTCTGACGACCGCCGCAGGGCTATGGGTCGCGGCGTCGTTGGGGCTCGCGATCGGCGCGGGGTTTTATGAAGGAGCCGTCGTCGGAACGTCTTTCGTCGCGTTTGCGCTCGTCGTTCTGAAAAAGTTTGATCGATATATCAAACGCCATTCCAAGAACATGGAAATCTATCTCGAATATAACGCCGCTTTCTCGCTACGCGCGTTGACCGATTTTATTAAGAAAGAAGAATGTGAAGTGACGGAGATGCAACGGGACAAGATCACGACCCTCAATAAGGAATTGGGCTCTCTGACCTTCTTGCTCCATCTTGAAAGACGTCGCGACCATATGCAAATTCTCAACGGACTCGACGCTCTCGAAGGAGTCGAGTATGTGAAAGAGATCGCCTAAAAGAGAAGAACGCGTTCCGAACTGAAACGCGTTCTATTAGTTTTAGCGTTTATCAGACGTTAGTTTCTTCGTCGTCCTGGGGTTTTTCGCACGATTTGCAATATCCTTTGAAGACCAGATCGTAGCCGACGACCTCGAAGCCGTATGTCTCTTTGATATGATTGCGCAAATCTTCAAAGTCCTCACATTCGACGTCGAAGATGCGTCCGCAAGCTAAACAACGCGCGTGACAGTGCTTGTGAGTGTTATGATCGTAGACGGCGGCTCCGCCGGGAATTTCGACGCTGAGAAGTTCGCCATATTTTGCGAGCGTCGAGAGGTTGCGATAAACGGTCGCGCGACTTATTGTCGGGCAGGTTTTAACTACCTCCGCATAAACCTCGTCAGCCTTGGGATGGTTGCAAAGCTTTTTTACCGCTTCAAGGGTCAGAGCCTGCTGTATAGTGTTGCGTCTCATAATAACGCCTACCTTATCTAAGTTGTGATCGTTGACGTAGTCCTCTCGTTTGTAATAGCCGAGCAAAACAACAAATATTTGTCTTCAATATATCATATAGTACAAATTGTCAAGAGAAATTGTTTTAGGAGCAAGGACACACATAACAAAAGTGAAACGGGTTGTGGATTTGCCTCTCTTTTTCCTTGACGCGCGTTTTTCGCCCATGTACAATAACGTTTTATTCGAGATGAAGAAAGCGAGGCTTCGTGAAATGAGTGAAGAAGCGGAACGAGAAGGGCGTCGCGGCGAACCGAGAGTCGCCGTTTTAGGCGCGGGAATAACGGGACTCTCGGCGGCGAAACGCGTTTTGGAACGGTTGCCGAACGCCGAACTGAAGATTTGGGAACGCGCGCGGCGGGTAGGCGGCGTGATCGGCACGCGCACCGTCGACGGATTCCTCTGCGAACTTAGCGTCGACAATTTTATTACGACGGTTCCGTGGGGGATCGATCTGTGCCGCGAACTCGGATTTAAGGAGGAGCTGACGTCGACGAACAACCGTTTTCGCCGCACCTTCGTCGTGCGGAATTCGCGCCTCTACGCGCTTCCCGACGGGTTCATGACGATGGCGCCGACGAAGCTCTATCCGATGGTGACGACGCCCCTTTTGTCGCCCCTTGGGAAACTTCGTTGCGGGCTCGAATTGCTCCTGCCGCGTCGGAAATCGCAGGAGGAGGAGTCTCTCGCGGCGTTCGCGAAGCGTCGACTCGGAAAAGAGGCGTTCGATCGCATTATCGAGCCGCTCGTCGGGGGAATTTACGGAGGGGACGCCGCGAAGTTGAGCCTTCAGGCGACGCTCCCGCGTTTCGCGCAGATGGAAAAGGATTCGCGGTCGTTGATCTGGGCGATGACGAAGACGCAACGCGCGGCGAGACGCGTTAAGCGCGAAGAGGAGAGCGGCGCGCGCTATTCCTTCTTCATCACCCTCAGCTCCGGGATGCAGTCCCTTCCCGAGCGGCTCGCGGATCGCGTTGGTCGCGACAAGATTGAATTGGGTCGCCGCGCGACGCGCGCCGAACGCCTCGACGACGGTCGGTGGCGCTTATACGACGAAGAAGGACGATCGGAGATCTTCGATCTTCTCCTCTTCGCGACCGATTCAGGCGCCGCGGCGGACGCGCTTAAAGATTCCGCAAAGGACGTCGCCGCGATCTACGCTCAGACGGATCACACCGGCGTCGCGATCGTTCACCTCGCGTATCGCGACGATCAGATCGGCAGGCCTGTCAAAGGCATGGGGTTCGTCGTTCCGACCTCGGAGGGTAACGGGGTCATAGCCGGTTCGTTCAGCAGCTACAAATATCCGACGCGTGCGCCCGAAGGAACGACGCTCCTTCGAGTCTTCGTCGGCGGGGCTCGCGCTCCGGAGATGGTTGAACTTGAAGAGAGCGAGCTGATTCGACGAGTCGCGGAGGAGACGCGCAAACTCTTGGCGATTCGCGGCGAACCCGTGATGGTCGACGTGGCGCGTTTCCCCAACGCGATGCCGCAATATTACTTGGGGCGTCTTGATTGGCGCAAACGGTTGCAAGACGCGCTCGACGCGCAGCCGGGGCTTGCGCTCGCTGGCTCCGCGCTCGACGGAGTCGGACTCCCCGCATGCGTCAAAAGCGGCTACGACGCCGTCGATAAACTTGTCAAAGATTGGGACGCGCGGCGTTAGCGCGACGTTGACTTGCGCCTCCGCGCCTTAACCTTCATTCCATGAGGAAGCTTTTATGAAAATTCGTTGTTTATCCGCTGGTATTCTCTTTGCCGACGTCGGGTGCGCCCCGATCGACCACGCGCCCTCGCAAGGAGAGCTTGTTCAAACCGACCGCGTCGAGCTTTCTCTAGGCGGATGCGCCTCCAACGTCTCGATCAATCTCGCGAAACTCGAAGTTCCGACGGGCCTCGCCGGGTGCGTTGGGGACGACGCGTTCAGCGATTATATTCTGAAATCTCTCGCGAATCCTCTTGTCGACGTTTCCGGCGTGCGTCGCGCGGCGAATATGAGCCCCGGTTGCTCGCTGATCGTGAACGTCAAGAACGAAGATCGTCGTTTCGTGAGCACGACGGGCGCCAACGCGCAGTTCGCCGTCTCCGATATTCCCGACGCGTGGACGCAAGAGGCGGAAATTCTTTACGTCGGCGGATTCCTCATGATGCAACATTTGGAGAGCCAGGAGACGGCGGAGTACTTCAAGGCGTTCCAGGCGCGCGGCGGCAAAACGATGCTCGACGTCGTACTCTACGGGGATCGTCCATATTGGCCGGCGCTCGAACCGCTTCTTCCTTACGTCGACTACTTCATGCCTAACGACGACGAAGGTTACGCGATCACAGGGATCAAGGATCCCGCGGATCAAGCGCGTTATTTCGTCGACGCGGGGGCGCGGACGTGCGTTATCACGTGCGGAGACGAAGGTTCGATTTATTATTCTGAGAAAGAACGTTTCCGGGCGGAGATTTTCCGAACTGAATTTGTCGGGGGAACGGGCTCGGGGGACGCTTTTGACGCGGGTTTCATCGCGGGTCTTCTCGACGGCGGGGACGCTTACGAGTGCATGAGACGCGCGACGGCTCAAGGGATGAGTTGCGTTAGACACAGTTCCGCGACGGGTAGCGTCTTCACGAAGAGCGAAGCGGAAGCGTTCCTCGAAGGTCGCGAACTCAAGACGTTTTCTTTGTGACTCGACGTTTGACGCTCGCGACTTCAAGGCTTGCCTTTCGAGTCTTGCGCCGGGCGCGCTTCATAGAATAAGAGGTGTTTTATGTATTTATGTCCGACCTATTTTTTGGCGGTTCTCTTCTGCGTCGGCACGATGTTTTGCTGGGGATCATGGGGGAACGCGCAGAAGCTCGTCAATAAGAAGTGGCGCTATGAGCTCTTCTATTGGGATTACGTCGTCGGCGTGCTGGCGACCGCGCTCCTTTTTGCATTTACGCTCGGATCGAACGGCGAATTTGGCCGCCCCTTCCTTGAGGATATGAAACAGGCGAGTTGCAGCGCGCTCATGTGGGCGATCGCAGGGGGCGTCGTCTTTAATATCGCGAATATCCTTCTTGTTTCTGCGATCGATATCGCAGGTCTTTCCGTGGCGTTCCCCGTCGGGATCGGTCTTGCGCTCGTTCTGGGAGTCATTTGGAACTTCCTCGCGGCTCCTGCGGCGTCGGGAAACGCGACGCTTCTCTTCTTGGGCGTGGCGCTCATCGCGCTGGCGATCATTCTTAGCGCGGTCTCCTATCGCAAACGCGACGCGGAACGCGCGGAAAACGTCGACGTCTCGAAAAAGACGGGTAAGGGACTCTTCCTTTCGCTCCTTTGCGGGCTCCTCATGTCTCTCTTCTACTTCTTCGTCGCGCGTTCTCTAGCGCTCGTGCAAAACGGCGACGTTTTGGGGCCCGTCACGCTCGCGAATCTTTCCGTCGAGGGCGCGGTTCTCGAATCGGGGAAACTCACCGCGTACACCGCGAACGTGTTCTTCGCGATCGGCGTCTTCCTGAGCAACTGCGTCGTTATGCCGATCCTCATGCGCAAGCCTCTCGTCGGCGAGCCCGTGGAGAAGGGCGCGTTCTGGAAAGGCGCGTTCCGGGATCACTTCTGGGGCTGGATCGGCGGCTTTATCTGGGCGATCGGCATGACGCTCAACGTCATCGCGTCGGGAGTCGCTTCCGCCGCCGTCGCCTACGGCCTGGGGCAAGGCGCGACGCTCATGTCCGCGATCTGGGGCGTCTTCATCTGGCGCGAATTTAAGGGCGCCTCCAAGGGCGTTAAGAATATCCTCGCCGCCATGTTCCTCTTCTTCGTCGTTGGTCTCGCGCTCATCATCTGGACGAAACTCGGCGCCGACGAACCCGCCCCCGAACCGGAAGCGCAGGCGATCGAAACCGTCGTCGAAGAAGCCGTCTCCGACGACGCCGTTCCCGAGTTCGACGCGCTTATGGAATCTGAAACCGAAATCGACGTCGAAGAGGCGCCCGCCCTTTGAGTCTGGATTCCGCGCAATTCGCATCGAGCCCGTCGCTTCCCAAAGAAACGACGGGTTTTCTTTTGCTCTTCTGACTTCCTCGACGCGACGTCTCGCAAAAAAAGCCGGCAACTCAACGAGAGCTACCGGCTGATTTTTTAAACGCCCGCGTTGCGTCCGATTCATTTCTTCTCCAAGGGGCGTTGGCGATATAACGCAGGTCGATCCTTGGGAAGGGTATCGCGCGGTTTTGACGCTTTACCGCAAGAGAGGGACGCCATGAAATCACGAGAATATGACAGGATATTGAAAAAAACGCCGTTTTCCGCAATACTGTTCAACGGCTATTTGCAGCCGCGCGCCGGAGGAGTTTTGCCTGCGACGCCGCTGTAACAAGCTATGGAAACTATTGATTGACAAAGGCATGACTAAGACAGAAATGCGAATGGCGGCGGATATTAGCGGAAAGATTCTTGCCAAAATGGGCAAGGGGGAGCCTATTGCAATGGAGAGTCTTGCGAAGATAGCGACAGCCTTGGATTGTGGGCTCGACGATATCGTGGAAATTGTAAAGAGTCCTTCTAATTTTGAGATCAAAAAATATGGCATTTCTGACGCTACCGCCAAAAACTGGGGTAAATTAAAGACTTCGTCAACAGGGCGTTTAACAAAACGCGCGAATAAACGGAAATCTCAAAAACGCGTTTTGCCGTTGGAATATATTAGGAATAAAAATAACGTCGCATTCTTGCAAAACACATTGGATTCCATAGACGAAAAGGACGCGGATATTACGTCGGTTATTCTTTCGTTAGGAATCAATTTGCTTAAAAGAGCGGGTATTTTAGACAAAGAACATGTAGCCTCCGTGATTGACGAATATTCCGACGTATCTGTCATAGACGAGTTCACAACGGCGGTTATACCAAACGACGAGTTTGATTTGTTAGGGCTTGTTTATCAATCCTTTTTGCAAGAGGGAAAGAAAAATATCAAAGGTTCGTATTATACGCCCCCTAAGATAGCGCGCAACATGACGAAGGATTTCGATTTTTCGCGTGGCGAATGTTTTTTAGACCCGTGTTGCGGCAGCGGCTCCTTCCTTTTGAGCGCTACCGTAGAAAACCCAGCTCAGTTATTTGGGGCGGATAACGACGCTATCGCCGTTTTGATCTGTAAAATCAACCTGCTACTAAAATATAGGGACGTCGCTTTTCTTCCCCAAATTTATTGTCTTGATTATCTGATGGGAAATTCTGTTATTCAACAGAGTCCGATATTTGATAAGAAGTTTGATTATATCGCGACAAATCCGCCGTGGGGCGCAATGAGCGCCGAATACTGCCATATCCCTGAAATAACGTCGAAAGAAACCTTTTCATATTTCTTTGTGAAAGCGTTTGAACAATTAGCGGAAAATGGAACAATTCGTTTTTTGTTTCCTGAATCTATTCTCAACGTCAAAGTTCACAAAGACATAAGGCAATTTATTCTTGACGCGGCGGGTCTTGCTAGTATTACCGCATACGACGACAGTTTTTCAGGGGTTGCAACCCGATATGTCGATATCGAATGTGGAATCAAGGCAAATAAGCGTTTCTTCTACGTTTATTCTGGCGATGATGCGCGTCAAGTTGATTTAGATACTCTTTACGAAACAGATAATCTTATTTTTAATCTATTAACAGAGGAAGATATTTCAATCATTCGCACGGTCAAACGCAAAGGGGCATATTCGCTTCAAAATAGCGCTTGGGCGTTAGGGGTAGTTACTGGGGATA
>SFIW01000008.1 GCA_004556055.1 Planctomycetaceae bacterium | reverse complement strand
GAGACCAACGGCTATAATGACAATGGCATTAACATTAGTAATATCGCTGCAGGTGTGTATGTTGTTGCTATTATCACTAATGACAATAAAGTTTATTACGAAAAAGTATTGAAGGTAGAAAACGTTCAGATTCTCGTTAGGAGTCAACATTAGCAAAGCCTGATTAATAATCCCCTTTGGCGCATTTTCGGGGATTACAAACGTTTTTCCTATCGTACCTGAACAGCTAACAATAATAACGCCCGGTTTTATAGAAAACCTTTTCATCTTTTCGTATTTTTTTTCGTCGATGAAATACCTGAAGTCTAGTGTTTTATATATGGCGTGCTGTTGTTCATAAACAGCGTATCCCTTCTCTCGAAAAAATTCCTTCTTTAAGGCTCCGCCAAAAGGCCCGCGTACAAAATCGCAATTCTCCCCGAGCGTCTTGTACTCGACCCCGTCCGGGCATAATTTTTGAATCAGCGCGTCAATTTTACTCATGGGAAAGGCCTGTTGGGAAATGAAGGAGTGGAATTAGGTAGTAATAAAAAATGAGGAGATTAGCTATTGGAGTTTCAGTCAGGGACGTTCGCCAATCATTTTCAGGAGAACTTTGCCGACCGCCTTCGCCATTAACGGGGGTACGGCGTTCCCCACTTGTTCGTACTGTTCCGTCATACTCCCGGTAAAGAGGTATCGATCTGGAAAGCTTTGTATTCTGGCGGCTTCGCGCACGGAGATCGTTCGCGGCTGCTCGGGGTGGAAAAAGCTTCCCCAATGCGGGTCGCATTTCGTCATGACGGTCGAACAGAGCGCGTCGGGGTCGAGGCGTCCGTAGCGTCTCGTATGATTGCTTCGCCTCGCGCGTTGAAGCCCTTTTGGCAAAAGCTCAAAGGGAATGTCGCGCCAACTCCCTCCCACCGGAATGTGCTTGAGCCGCTCTAAGTTGATCTCCGAAAGTCTGGGACAACAATGCGAAGTCACCCGCGTCGCCCCTTGCCTCAAAAGCGCTTGATATTCGCACTGCGGCTCCGTCTCATACTCATATTCCGCGCGCTTCTCCCCTCCTTCGATCGGGGGCAAGTCTCCTATCGCGTCGCGCACCGTCGTTTTACGCTTCATCAAGACCTCCTCCAACGGGGTCGGGAAGAAGCAAAGCTCTTTCGATTTCTGAAAGTTCGCCGTCGCCGTCGCGTAATATTCCGGACGCGGAAAGAGTATCTCCCCCGTATAGTCGCGAATCGCGAGAAAAATCGTTCTAAATCTCATCTGCGGCGCTCCGTAGTGACCGGCGAATAAGATTCGATGCTTCACCTTATACCCCAACGACTCCAGCGCCTTGTAAATTTGCTCGACGACCGTACCCTTCCCGAGTGAAACGATTCCCGGCACGTTCTCTATCAAGACGGCTTTAGGGCGTATCTCCGCGACTATCCGCAAGAAGTCCTCAAATAAATGATTCCTAGGATCGTCCAACGATCGAATCGGCGCGTTGACCGAAAAACCTTGGCAGGGCGGCCCCCCCGCGATTAGATCGATCTCGCCAAATTCCGCGACAAGTTCATGAAGCTCCTTCGCGTCGAACTCGCGAACGTCTCCGACCTTCATCTTCGTCGTCGGATGATTGAGGCGATACGTCCGCGCGAAGACGTCGACCATCTCGTTCGCTAAGACGGGTCGAAACCCCGCTTCTTCCAAACCGCATGAAAGCCCCCCCGCTCCGGCGAAGAGGTCGATCATCGTTCCTTGATACCCAGAAGAATTCCTCATGCTATCTCCTCTCCCGCTCCGCGACGTCTAAAACCGCGCCAACTTCCGACCGCTTACCGTCGGACGATTCCGCGTCAACTCCGGAACGTTGTACGATTTAAGGAGCGTTCGGTCGCTCGCGGGATTACCTTGCGGAAGCGGAAAGGGTTTGGCGGCGCCCCCTTCCGCGTCGACGTGCGCAAGCCATAAACGCGTGAAATGACCGTCCCCGCGCCGCGACGAGAAGAGGAGCCAACGCCCCGAAGAATCCCACGAATGGTACGACTCCGCGTAAGCGGAATTCAGCGCGTCGAGAGGACGCGTCTCCCCCGTTCCCAGGTCGCAGATCATCAGGTCGCTCTCCTTGTGCCAGATCGGGAAGGTTCCGTAATCGCATTGCGTATAGACCAAGAACTTTCCGTCGGGCGAAACGCGCGGATGGATCGCGCTGCGCCCTATCGACGCGGCGTCAACGACGATCTCCGGCGCCCCGAGCCGACCCGTCGTCGCGTCGAACTTCGATCGCGCTATGTCGTACTTGAACTCCTTGATCCGCGCCTGCGCGTCCTTCGCCCGCGCGTCGTCCCCCTCCCCCTTGAGCGCGACCGTCGCCGTGCAGAAGTAAAGATACTCCCCGTCCGGACTCCACGAAGGAAACGTGTCGAATCGATCCTTCGACGTCTTATTCTCGATCAGCTCCCCCGTCTCGACGTTGTAGATCGCCAACCGCGACTCTATGTCGAAGACGTCGACCTTCTTCGTGTCGACCGTGTGGAAGATCTGCCGCGTCTTATTCTCCGAAAACGCGACGAAAGGCCCCGTCGGGCGCCACGCCGGATACGCGCACGTCAGTTCGTCCGACGCCGTCAAAACGCGCTTCTCCACCCTCTTGCCGTCGACGAAAACCGTCCCGCTATACTCCGGAAAGTCGACGTCCCGATAGTGAAAGAGGAATCGTTTCCCGTCGCGATCCTGGAAATTATGGCAGTTTAAACACGGCTTCTGCCCGAACGACTCGTTCGTCGCCAGCGTCCGCTCGTCGAAGGACGTCAAATCCCGACTCTTGAGCGCGAGCACGTTCCCGTACTCGTAACTCGGCTCGATCAGACGATAATGCGCCCACCGGTCGACTTTCTCCGCCGCGACCTCCACCGCGAAACCGCCTCGCGCCTTCCAGTCGCGATCCTCTCCCTGACGATAGATATGCGCGACGATCGAAGCGCCCTCGTTCGCCTTCAACAGGCGCCGCCACCGGCGCGTCGGAATCTTGACCGTCTTACCCCTCAGGGCGATCCTCCCCCCCTCTCCCGTCGAGCCTTCGATCTCGACGAGCCACTCGCGATCCGCGCCCTCCGTCTCGAGAATCTCGAAGTTCAACGGCGCGATATTCGCCGGAACGACGCAACCGTCGTAATCCGGATAGAGGCGCGGCGTCTCCCCGCGGTCGACCGCGTCGCGCGGCACCGTCGGCATGATGAGAACGCTGATTCCCCAAAACGCCACGAGCGCGACCGGAAGCCCAAAGAAGCGCCATCCCAAGCTTTTGATCTTCTTTATCAACCTAATCATCTTCGTCAAAGCCCCTTGCGGACGGAGCGCCGCGCCGCGTTCGTCGTCGGGTCGTAGTAGTAATACCAATAACTTCCGTCGTTGCGCTCCCTTAACGCGTCGCGTCCCGCAGGGCTAATATCGCGAAAAAGGGTAAAATCGACCTTCGCGAACTCCTCCCTCTTCGCGGAATCGATCGCCGCGTCGAGCGTCGCCGGAACCGTCGCGCCGATCTCCTCCGCGACCAAAAGCGCCTCCTGATACGCCCTCGGCGCCGAACGACCTTCGAGCGCGATCTTGCCCGCGACGCGCGCTTCCTCAAGTCGCGCCGCAAATTCGCTCAAATCTCGGTCGATAAGGAGCGTCGAAAGCTTCACGTCGACCGCGCGACCCTCCGCGACGTCCCAGTCGTCCGTCGCCACCCCGATCAAGAGGGGAAAGAAAGGATAACCCGACGCGACGCGGTCCTGCTTCGGTCGCAGCGCTCGAAGCGCCGCCGCGCTGCGCGTCAACTCCGTCGCGTCCCACTCCCCCGCGTCGATCGCGTCCGCCGCGCGCAATACCTCGCGCGAAAATCCACGATGAAAAAGACTACGCTCAAGCGTCCAAGCGTAACGTCGCGCCAATTGCGTCTCCCCGTTCGCCAACGCGCTGCGCGAAAGATTCTTCAAACACCGCGCGTTACGGTCGTCCGTCTGCACCAGATTGTACGTCGACGCTTGCGCCGCTATATTCGGCAGCCCGTGGTAGAGCGCGAAAGATTCCGTAAGCGCGAGCGATTCGTCCATTCCCTTCGCCGTCGTCGTGTCAAGACCGTCGATCGGACGCGTAAACAACCGGTCTTGCAACGCGCCAAGACGCGTCAGCGCCAAGACGCGCGCGGCGACGATCGCCCCCGTCGGCCGCGCCGCTTCGCCGCAGATCGACTCGATCTCCTCCCAATTCTCCCTTTCGATCTCCCTACCGACGCGGCACAAAATCCGGAAGTTCTGATCCCCGTAGCCGCAGAGGAAGATCGCGATCGCCGCCGCGAGCGTCTCGACCGTCGCCTTCGAGCGCGGTCCGAAGATTCGCCGCATTTTGATCAACGCCGCGCGCTTCTTCTTCGACTTCGCGCTCGTCTCCGTCGCCTCCTCCTCGTCCTCCTCGTCGAAGTTAAAGAAACCGCTCGTCTCTCGCTTCTTGACGGGCGAGCGCCGCGATATCCCAATCCCGAGGAATAGAATGAAGACGACGGCGGCGATCGCGACGTTCCAGGAGAACTGCGTCCCCGCGTCCTTTAGGTCGAAGCACGGCTCCGTGACGCCGCGCCATAAAATCGAGTCGAGCGTCGTGCGTCGATAAAACGCGAAATAATACCATCCCAGAGGAACGCATAGCGCGACGAGACACTCCGCTTCCAACATACCTCGCGCGACCGCGCGTTTAGCCCTTCCGGCGACGGCGCGCGCCTTGAGCTCCGCGTTCTCCGGCGCGGGCTTGCGCTTCTTCTTTTTCTCCGATTTGGGAACGATTCTCACCGTGCCGTCGTCCTCGTCCCGATTCATCTTGCGACGCTTCGGCAACGCGTCCATGAGCGATTCGTCGATCCGCACTTGATAGCATACCGGCGCGGGAATCGACGAAATCAGGAAGAGCTCGAAGAATAAACAGAGGAAGGTCGCAAGAACGCCCCAGAATCCCATGAGAGGATAGAGACACGCCGTCGTGGGAATCATGATCTTGAGTCGCGACGTCGCGGCGTGGAATCGCGCGACGACCTTGCGCCAACCGAGAAGAACGAGGAGCGTCGCGAGGAGCCCCGTTGGAAAGATAAAGGGGGCGTCGGGCTCGAAAGGAGTAAATACGGAATATCCGCGCCACGTAGAAGCGACGGTAGCGACAAGAGGGAGCGCGGCGGCAAGGACGCGGGCTAAAAATCGCCGACGCGGGTCGACGGGTTCGAATAGAGAACGCGCTGCGGCGCGGATGAAGGTCATGATTAGGGCGAGAATCGCGCCCCCTAAAACCGGATAATAGAAGAACTGCGCAAGGAAGGAAGCGAAATATAACACCATCCCGCCGGGTCGCGAGACGCGATTCCAGAAGAACTCGGAATCCCAAAAAAAGAGCCCGCTATCTTGGGCGCAATAGAAGAACGCGCCGTATAATCCGCCCCAATAAAACCAATAACAGAGAAAAGTTAGGAGCGTTCCTAATCGGCTCGAATCGTCGAGTCCGCCTCTTTTTTTTTCTCTCATACCGCGCCGTCTTTAATCGAGTGTGTGGAAGGGAAACGCGCGCCGATCGCAAACCGACGCGCGCTTCTCTCATTATGTCGCGGTTAAGGCGTTTTGTCAATTGCCAGCAAGGGCGTCAATCGACTGTCCAGCGAAGGATTCCGCCGGAAAAGCCCTTCTGCAACTTCGCGTTGAGGCGAATCTTCGACGTCGCGACGGGGGTGAAGGTCACGTCGACGGGCGCGTCCTTCTTCACTTCGTAGCCCTCTTTCGTCTCGAGAGGAACCCATTTTTTCGTATCTTCGTTGAAGTACGAAAGGCTCCAGGACTCAGGGACGCGGCACCCGCCGTTGATCGCTTCGTCGTCGAACCAGTAAACGGAGACCTTCGAGATCGTCTTCGCCTTGGGGAACTCGTAGGCGAACCATTCTTCGGTACCCTTGCGGTCCCACCATGTGGCGCGCGGAACGCTCTGATCGGCGGAGTTCGCGGGGTCGCCCTGGTTCGTCGCGTCGAGGGTGGAATGGGCGTCGGAGGTAAAGGATCCTTCGAAGCTGGTCGCGAGCGCGATTTCCGGAACGTCGTCGGTCAACTTGGAGGCGTCGAGCGCCTTGTAGAGGATCGGAGCGCCTTCCGCGTCGGTCCATTCTTCAGACGCGACGGGGGAACCTTCGCTCATGTCGAGCCCCTGCTGATAAACCCAGACGTTCATGCGTCCCGGCGCGCGGTTGTCCCAGACGCAGTAGGGAACGGCGACGAGGTCGCGCCCCATGTAGTCTTTGCAGGTAATGACGTTGACGGTGCGGGACTTAGCGTTCTTCGTCGCTTCGACGTCGTCCTTCGACGAGATGAAGTTCTTGCGCGTTTCGACCTTGAACTGAGGATCTTTCGCGAGGATGATGCGGTCGACGCGAACGCCGGGATTGTCGACTTCTTCGAAGCAGTAGACGATCGGTCCGCGCTGGAGCGCGACGCGGTTGAGGTCCGCTTTCACGTTCGGATTCGCGATCATGCGCACGACGTCCATCGGGAAGTTAAGTCCGGTGATGGCGACGGGGTCTTTCGCCGGATCGATCGTATGGCAGACGTATCCGTCGGGATCCGATTCAAGACCGGACCAGGCGGGGACGCGCGTCTTGAGAATGAAAGGCGTGGGGGTCGCGTTCTCGTCCTTCATCGTGACGGTGGTGCGAATAGCGACGGCGCCCTCAAAAGGATAGCTGGTCGCTTGGTCGATCTTGACGAATTTATCCGCAAGCTCGATATTCGCGGAGCCGGTGGCGTACATGTTGACGACGATCGTGTCGGCGCCCTTGTCGGCGGAATCCGCGACGGCGTAGAAGTAACCGGGGATCGACGGCAAAACGCGGATCACGTTCGACGGACAGCACGCGCATCCGAAGAAGGGCTCGCGGTGATGATTCCCCTTCGACTCAAGAGGATTGACGTAGAAGTACTTGTCGCCGTTGAGGCTGTATCCGGCCATGAAGCCGTTGTACGCGGAACGCTCCATCGCGTCGGCAAACTGCGCTTCGCCCGTGGCAAGATTCAGACGATGCGTCCACAAAACCATGCCGATCGACGCGCACGTCTCGCAATACGCTTCGACGTTCGGGAGCTTGAAGTTCTCTTCAAACCCTTCGTTGTGACGCGAAGAACCGATACCGCCGGTAATGTACGTCTTGTTGCGCGTAAGATTCGTGTAGATTCTGCGCATCGCGTTCATGAGCTCTTCGTCTTTGTAATATCCCGCGACGTCGGTCGCGCCCGCGTAGAGATACATCGCGCGAACCGCGTGTCCGACAATCTCGCTCTGTTCGCGAACCGGCATATGATCCTGGCAATATTCGCCGTAAATCCCCTTCTCGCGGCCTTCCGCGACCCCGCGGACGTCAATGAAGAACTTCGCTTCGTCGAGATACTTGCGATCTCCGGTGAGCTGATACATCTTCACGAGCGCAAGTTCGATCTCTTCATGACCCGGAACGTTCTTGAGCTGCCCTTCGTTCGGGCCGTAACGCTTGCAGATCAAATCGAGAAACTTGCGGTTGACGTTCAGGAAAGCGTCCTTCCCCGTCGCGCGCTTATACGCGACCGCGGCTTCCGCCATGTGACCCGCGCAGTAGAGCTCGTGCATTCCCGCAAGATTCGTCCACTTCTCTTCCGGCTTGACCAAAGAGAAGTAGCACATCAGGTAGCCGTCGTCCTCTTGCGCCTTGGCGAAGTAGTCGATCCATTCGTCGGCCTTCTTCTCAAGCTCGGCGTCAGGGTGCGCGGCGAGGGAGTACGCGAAGCCTTCGACGATCTTGTATACGTCGGAGTCGTCGAAGAAGATTCCCTTAAATTCGCCCTCCTTCAATCCTGCGGCGATCTTGAAATTGTCAATGCGCCCCGTTTCGGTTTCGCACCACTTGATGTTGTGGGGAACGGAAACGACGCGGTTTGCTTCGATACGCGGGGCCCAGAACCAGTCGTCAAGCTGCACGTCGGTAAAGGGTACGGCGCGCATCGCTTGTTTGGGCTGCTCCACGTCTTGGGCCGAGGCGGGGCCGACGAAGGACGCGACGCAAGCCGCGAACGCCAAAGCCGCCGTTAAATAAAATTTCATTGATAATCCTCCAAGTTTATCTCGCGTTTCGCCTAATCGTCGCACAACGATTAAAACTTTGTAATACGAATTGTTTATTATATCAGAAAACTAAGACCGCGCCAGTCGCGCCGTGAAAGGGCCTAAAACCGCGTCGACTCTCATACTTTCGTCGACGGAACTCACGTAATAGACCTTGAAACGCGCGCCCCCGTCGTACGCCTTCAAGACGACGTGACCCGAGCGCTTCACAAGATAACGTCCCCAAGGCGCACGATCCGCAAGCGCCGCCTTCCACTCCAGCAGCCCCGTCGGACAGATGAAACGCGCCCCTGGATATCCCGTCGGACCGTCGTCTCCCATCGCCTCCAACGCGTGAAGCTTCAAATGTCGGTCTTGCCAGACGTTCGTCATGTAGACGCGCGACCGAACCGCGTTCACGAAACCGCGCGTCGACGAGCCCCGGCTCGCGTGATGATTCGCCTTGCACGCGTCCTGCGACCCGATTACCCGACCGATCGCACCCTCCGCGTCGACCCCGTCGCTCCAATCCCTCCGGCGCGTTACGTTCATCAGGTCGCCCCCCGTGAAGAAACGGAAGGGTCCGTACTCGAACGCGACGCCCAAGCTCATTGTGTTCTCCAATCGCGACCGGATATCGTCGAGCCCGCTTTTGGCGAGAAAATCTTCCGTTTCCTCCCCGACTCCCGTCCAAAAAATCCCGTTCGCGCAGACGTTGCGCGTATGAAACGCGTACCGCTCCGGCGCCCGACGCAGCGCGATCTGATCCCGCGCCCCGACGCGAAACGCCTCGCGCTTCAAGCCGCGCTCCTTCTCGTGAAACGACAAAAAGCGACGAAAATTCTCGACCTCCGCCGCGCTCTTCTCCCCTACGAAACGATACTCCGGGTACCCTCGATCAAGCGCGACGCCGAACCGGAAGAATTCCCCGACCTGCGCGAATCCCGAGAGCTCGTAATCGTCGCCGCGCCCCTCCGCAACCTCCGCGCCGATTCCCGTCGCGCCGATATGGTCCTTGTGGAAATGCGTCGCGACGAGATAGTCGATCGTCTCAAGCGCCGGACAAAGCCGCGCGATATACCGCGCGACCCATTCCCCCGGCCTCCGCGTTCCGTTCGGACGCGGCGCGCGGCCCGACGCGCCCCGACTATCCGGATCGCGATCCCCGCAGTCGAAGAGCGCCGTCGTCCCGTCCGGGTAGACGTGAAAGAACGCCTCCGCGATCCCGACGTCGATCAAATGCGCGTCGAACTCCCCTTCGCGCCATCCGCGATAAGGACGCCCGACTTCGCCGTCGGGGTCGCGCCAAAACTCTTCCAGCGTTTCCTTCGCCATCGCTATCCGCTCCCTATCTTACGCGCGATCGCGCGCCGCAAGACGCGCCGTTCCCATCGACTCAAAGGGCCCGAAGACCAAATTCACGCGCATACTCTCGTCCTCCGCCGTAAGGAAGTAGACTTTATATCGCGCGCCGCCGTCGTACGCCTTGATCACGACGTGACCGCCGCGCTCGCAGAGATAACGCCGCCACGCCTTGCCCTGGAAGATCGGCGCGTTCATCGGGTGAGGATCCGTCGGACACATCAGACGCGGGCCCGCGTAGAGGCTCTCGTCGCACATATTCGCGCACGACTGCTCCGGAACGTGACCCATCCACCAGCAGCAGGTGACGTACACGCGGCTCTGCACCGCCTCGATAAACGTGCGCCGCATCGCGTCGAGACTCGCGTGGTGGTTCGTCTTGCACGCGTCGACAGGCCCCGTCGCGCGACCGACGCGTCCCTCAAAGTCCGCGTCCGCCCCTTGCGCGTCCAAAATCTTCCCCGAAACGTCTCCGCCCGTGAAATAGCGGAACGCCCCGTACTGGATCACATGCCCCATCGACAGCGTGTTCTCGCTCTTCGTCTTCTCAAAATTCGCCGGATTCTCCGCGTAGAAGTCGATCGTCTTCTCCCCCTCGCCAGTCCAGACGACCCCGTTGCGGCAGATATTGCGCACGTGGAAGTCGTACTTCTCCGGAGCCTTCGTCAACTTGATCTGATCGAGCGCCCCGACGCGGAACTCCTCGCGCTTGAGACCGTACTTCTCCTGCGCGTACGACCAGAACCGCGTCAAATTCCGAATGTCGCCCCCGCTGATCTTCACCGGCTTCTCGTAGTCGGGGTACCCGCGGTCGAACGCCGTCCCAAATTTGTAAAATTCGCCGACGTGCGCGATTCCGCTGATCATGTAGTCTTTCCCATTCTCCAGCCCCTTCTTACCGGCGCCGTGACCTTCGCACCCGACGTGATCCGCGTGGAAGTGCGACGCGATCGCGTAATCGATCGTCTCTAAGTCCGGACAAATTCGCGAGATATAACGCGCGACCCATTCCCCCGGTCTGCGCGAGTCGTCGGGCTTTACCGCGCACGCCGCCGCGTCGCTCTTCGTGCGATTCCACGACACTTTCCCGAAATTCTTCGAGCTGCGATCACCCGTGTCGACTAACGCCGTCGTTCCGTCAGGAAAGACGTGGAAGCAGTTTTCCGTCAGCCCCGTATGGATGAAATGCAGGTCGAGATCACCTTCCTTCCACCCGACGTACGCCTTCCCGATCTCATGATCCGGATCGACGATCGCGTTCGGGTCGTTCGGATCCTCCGGATTCGGCGCGTCCGCGCAAGCGCGCCTTGACGCGCCGTCGACCGCCAACCATGCCGCCGCTCCAAACGCCGCCGCCCCGCGTAAAAACTCTCGTCTGTTCGTCGTCATTCTTCTTCCCTCATTTTTCCCAAAATCTCAAATCGCCCGACCCGACTCAAAGGGGCCGTATACCGCGTCGACCGTCATGCTTTCGTCCTGCGCCGACAGATAATAAACCTTATACCGCGCCCCGCCGTCGTACGCCTTCACCACGACGTGTCCTTCGCGTTCCACGACGTTCTTGCGCCATGACTTCCCCTCCAAGAGCGGCTTGCTCAACGGGTGAATCGTCGTCGGACAGATCATTCTCGGGCCGGGATAGCCCGTCATGGAATCGTCGCACATATTCTCCGTCGTATTCTCCTGGAAATGCCATCGATCCCAGACGCAGACGACGAAGACGCGCGGCGCGACCGCGTTCACGAAACTCTTCGTCATCGCGTCCTTGTACGAATGATGATTCGCTTTGCAGACGTCGACGCGTCCGACAGCGCGACCGACCGCGCCCTCAAAGTCCGCGTTCTGACCCTCCGCGTCGCGCAAAACGCCGCTCAGATCACCCCCCGCGTAGAAGCGGAAGGGCCCGTATTCCACCACCCACGCCAAAGAACGCGTGTTCTCGTTCTGCTGGTTGGTATTCTCCGCGTTCTTCGCGAAATAATCGACCGCCGCGCCATTCTCCCACACGACCCCGTTAGCCGCGACGTTGCGGATATGAAACGCGTAACGATCCGGCGCTCGAACCGCTCCGAGTTGGTCGAGCGCTCCCACTTCGAAACGCTCCCTCTTGAGGCCGTATTCCGATTCCGCGTACTTCCAGAAGCGAACGAGATTCTCACGCTCCTCCGGAGCCCACGGCGTCGGGCGAGAATAATCTGGATAGCCGCGATCGAACGCTTTCCCGAAGCGGTAATATTCGCCGACGTGCGCGATTCCGCTGATCTGATAATCCGCGTCGGGGTCGGAAAGGCCCTTCATCCCCGCCCCGATGCGAACTTCCCCCGTGTGATCCGAATGGAAGTGCGACGCGACCGCGTAATCGATCGTCTTGAGCTCGGGAAGCAACCGCGAAATATAGCGCGCGATCCATTCCCCCGGCCGCTTCGAGTCGTTCGGACGCGGCGCCGCGCCGTTCTCCCCGTAATCCGCGATCTTCCAATCCCCGGCGTCGACGAGCGCCGTCGTCCCGTCCGGGTAGATATAAAACGCGCACTCCCCGACGCCGGTGTGGATGAAGTGCAGGTCGAAGTCCCCTTCCTTCCATCCGCCGTACGCCTTTCCGACCTCGGAGTCGTCCGCGGCGCTCTTCGTCCGCGTCCCGCCCCAATAAGCCGTCGCGCCAATCGCCGCCGCGCTCACTAAAAATTCGCGTCGCGTCGTCATCATATTCCTCCTTCTCGCTCCTAAGCGTTCTCACTTCTCGACCCCGATTCAAAGGGCCGCATACCGCGTCGACCGTCATACTTTCGTCATGCGCCGACAAATAGTAAACCTTATATCGCGTGGCGCGACCGCGTTCACGAAGCTTTTCGTCATCGCGTTCTTGTACGAATGGCGATTCGCTTTGCAGACGTCGACGCATTCGTTCCTTCCACGCCCTAGGGGCGCTTCCAGCCGCGCGAGCTCCCGACGCCTCCGAGAATATTGTACCGACGCGCCTCCCTTTTTTCAACAATCGCCGCGCGTCCTTTTCAACTCGGCGAGGCGTAGCGCTTGAAATCTCCTCAAAAATCGGTATCCTAGCTATCGTCAAAGTAGCGCGACGCGCGCAAGAAAGGGGAAAACGTTATGGCATGGCAAGGGGTCTTTGGAATCGAAGAGATCGCGCTGCAATTTGCGCGCGCCAACGCCCGCGGAAGGCTCGGCGGGAGCTTTCTATTCGTCGGCCCCCAGGGGATCGGGAAACGCGTCTTCGCTTTCCAACTCGCGAAAACTCTCCTCTGTCGCCGACAGTTCGTCGAGTCCGGGTCGCCGATCTTACGCGACGGCGAGTCTGTCGAGTTCGCGTCGAACGAAGAGCTGCTCGCGCGATTCCAGCCCTGCGGAGAATGCGACTCGTGCAAACAGTTCGACTTCGACGTCGCCGCAACCGAAGTCGTCATGCCGACGCACCCCGACTTCATCTACGTCCGTAAACCTGCGGAACGATCCTTTATCCCAATCGAACTCCTGATCGGAGAACGCGAAGCGCGTATGCAGTCCGGTTTCTGCGCGGAATTGCGACGCACGACTTTCCTCGGCGGACGACGCGTCGCGATCCTTGACGACGCCGACTATCTCAACGAAGAAGGGGCGAACGCGCTCCTCAAAACTCTCGAAGAGCCCCCGAAGAACACGATCGTCATCCTCGTCGGAACAAGCGCGACGAAGCAACTCCCGACGATCCGTTCGCGTTGCCAAATCTTCCGCTTCGCCCCTCTGACAAGCGCAAACGTCGCCGACGTCCTCCTCACCCAAGAGGCGGTCGGCTCCCCCGAAGAAGCCGAAGCGATCGCGCGAAACTCCGGCGGCTCCATGACGGAAGCGTACCGCGCCCTCAATCCCGATTTCTCGCAGTTCCTGCACACGCTCCTCACCGAGCTTTCCCGAACGCCTTTCAACGCGGTTCAACTCGCGGCGAAGGTCTGCGAATACGTCGACGCGGGGGGCAAGGAGGGGTCGGTTCGGCGTCCGAGATTGCAGCATATTTTGCTCTCCGCTCTCGTTTACTTCCGGACGATGTATCGCGAACTCGTCGCCGACGGGGCGCGCTTCGACTCCGAACCGGGTTTCGCGACGGCGCGTCCCTTCGCGCGCCGCGCCCTCAACGCGCGCGAGCACAGCCCGGAATACGTCCTCGCGTGCGAAGAACGCACCCTCGAAGCGCTCGAACAGATCGATAGGAACGCGAATCTCCCCTTCGTCGTCGAAGCGTGGCTCTACGATCTCGGCGAATATCGTCGCCGCGACCGCCGCCCCCTCTTCTGAACCCCCTCCTTCCGCAAGAAATAAAAACGCCCCGCAAGACGCAAATCTCGCGAGGCGTTTTTTGACGCTTATAGAAAAGCGTAGGTAGTATTCAGCAGGTCGTCGCGCGCAATCACGGAATGGCGGCGGCGAGTCCGACGACGGCTCCCGCTTGCAAGAGTCCGCCGCGCAACGAAATCGGAATCGGTTCGAGCATACTCGGAGCGCAGTTTCCGGGACGGTAATATCCGAGGTCGTAAACGCACTGGTTAGGCGGATCGACGCCCATAAGATAGGGCAAGCACGGAACGGTCAGGAGGAAACGCGCGCGAGAGACGAAGGGCTGCAAATAAGGATTGCAGTAGTGTCCGTAACGTTCGAGCTGAACGTCCTCGAAGTAGAGCGGCTTGTAACAGAGAGAGGACGCTTTCCACGTGAAGGTGATCGGCGTCGGCGCCTTGCGGGCAAAGGGCTCGTCGGGGAGCGGACAGCTTTGAGGCACGTTGTCCGCGGGGATAATCACTTTGTAGGGAACGTCGAGAATCGACGAAATTTCGCGCGGATCGGGGCAAACGTCTTGGAACGGGCCGTCCATGTCGACGACGCCGATTCCCTGAGAGGTCGCTTCGGCGGTCGCCGCCTCGGCGTATTGAATCTGAGCGACGTTTGAGTTTTTCGCCTTGCTCCCGCTCTTGGAAGGAAGAGGAACTGCGGCGACCGGCTTTGCGAGGCGCGTAGAAGCGGAGACTTGGCGAATCTTAGAGGATTCGTCCCCTTGTCGTTCGTTGGAAACGGCGGGCTTGACGGGGCCCTGAAGCTTTTGCGAAGCTTGCGACGAATCGTCGTCCGCAAGAATGCTGAAGAGCCGCGCGTCGCGGAATTGCGCGCCGTTCGCGGAGCTCTGCTGCGCGAAAGCGCACGTCGCGGGTAGCGCCGCGCCTAGGAAAAAAACGACGAGCCGCGAAAGAGTTCGCGCGCGCGCGTTGAGACGACGAGTAATCATGAAAAAGCCTCCTGCTGAAGGATGAACGCGACCTTTCGTCCGTGAAAGGGCGCCGACCTGCGGACGCGCGTCCGCAGATCGATATCGAATAGCCTCTATTTAATAATCAAATTTGAAGTCCGCGTCAAGCGCCAAAATCGCAACTCGGCGAGTAGTTCGGCGCTTCGCTCGTGATCGAGATGTCGTGCGGATGATTCTCGCGCAGCGTCGCGGAGGAAATGCGCGTGAACTTCGCCGTATGACGAAGGACGTCGACCGTCGCCGCTCCGCAATATCCCATCCCCGAACGAATACCGCCGACCAATTGGTAGACGTAAGGCCCGACCGCTCCCTTGTAAGGAACGCGTCCTTCCACGCCTTCGGGCACGAGCTTGTCCGCGGGCTTGTCCTTCTGGAAATAACGATCGCTTGAGCCGCGCTTCATCGCGCCCAAAGAGCCCATGCCGCGGTACGCCTTGAAAGCGCGACCTTGTGAGAAGACGAGTTCGCCCGGCGCTTCGTCGCAACCCGCGAACAAACTCCCCAACATGACGACGCTCGCCCCCGCGCCAAGCGCTTTGACGACGTCCCCGGAGAAGCGAATACCTCCGTCGGCGATGACCGGAATCCCGGACGGCTCCGCCGCGCGAACCCCTTCGCTAATCGCGGTAAGCTGCGGCATCCCGACGCCGGAAACAACGCGCGTCGTGCATATCGAGCCCGGTCCAATACCGACCTTGACCGCGTCTACGCCCGCGTCGATCAGCGCTTTCGCTCCGTCGTACGTCGCCACGTTACCCGCGATGACGTCGACGTCCCAGCGCTTCTTAATCTCCGAAACCGTTTCGATCACGTTCTTCGAATGTCCGTGAGCGCTGTCGACGATGATGAAGTCGACGTGCTCTTCAATAAGCTTTTCAACGCGGTCGAAATCGCGCACGCCAACGGACGCGCCGACGCGCAAACGACCCTTCGCGTCGCGACACGCCGAGGGATAACGATAGTACAAATCGACGTCGCGAATCGTCACGAGACCGGTGAGCTTCTCATTTTCGTCCACGAGAAGGAGCTTCTCTACCTTGCTCTGACGCAAAACGCGTTCCGCGCGCTGCAAATCCATTTCGCCGCTGCGGCGCACGAGCCCTTCCCACGTCATCACGCTCGCGACGGGATCGTCTTCCTGAGATTTGTCCACAAAACGCAAGTCGCGGCGCGTCACGATTCCTTCCAGAGTGCCGTCTTCTTCGACGACCGGAATACCGCTGATGTTGTTCGCGTCCATGAGCGCGCGGACTTCGCGAATCTTCACGTCGCGCTTCACCGTGACGGGATTCTCAATGACCCCGTTGGAGGAACGTTTCACCAACTGCACTTGACGCGCTTGCTCCTCCGGCTTGAGGTTCTTATGAATGACGCCGACGCCCCCTTCGCGCGCCAAAGCGATCGCCATCTTCGCTTCCGTCACCGTGTCCATCGGAGCGCTCATGAGGGGAATGTTGAGCGTGATCCGTTTGGTCAAACGCGTCTCCAAACTCACGGAGGAAGGGACGACCTCGCTATATTGCGGAACGAGCAAGACGTCGTCGTACGTAATGGCTGTTTCCTTCAAATCCTCAGGATTAAGCATAATAACCTCGCAAATCTTCGCCTATGACGCGCGACCGCGCGTCTCGCCCCGAGCGTCGCCTTCTATCGCGCTTCGCTCGCCCTAACATATTCATAATTATAGCCCCGTATTATAACACAACGTTAAGGCGACGCAAGGGGAGCGGATTATCACGCCATTAACGCGCACGCGATTCTCCGCGCTACCACCGTTAAATACGCCGATACCGAACTCTTGAAGGAAAATTCTCGAAGAAGCTGGTAGTTGTTGTAACGGAACGCGCGAAAAATCGCTTCGCAAAGCTCGATCTTCTCCGCCTCGTCGATCGTCTTGCCGCGACGCGACGCCGTGTGCTCGATCACATGAAGCGTCAAGTCCATGAATCGATCGACAAAATCTTCCCACGAATAACGCTCGTTCTTCAAACAAGCTCTCACGATAGAATAATCAAATTCAAGGAATGAAGACATAACGTCCTAGCCAATATCTACTAAAAGGGTTCTTTTTCGTTTCTTCTACGCGTCGACATATTCTATCGCTTTTACCAGCGATACTTTAAACCCGCCGATCCGCCGGGATTATTCACGTACTTGTTGACGACGTAATCCCCTTTGACGAAAAGATTCAACGCCGGAATGGGTATCCACTCCGCCCCGAGTCCTACCAGAGCCCAATCGCGCCCTAAACTATTTCCGTAAATACTGAATCCCGTCGACGTAGAGAGCCCCGTAAACTTCGCGCTCGTCTGTCCGTAAACCGCGTCCAAAAATTCGTGAATGTACGCGCCGTTGGCGATAATTCTGAACTGCTGGGAACCGGGGTACATGTCGAGAACGAGTCGCGCGCCGATCTGTCCTCGCAAGCTGTGGTAATCGGATCGTCCGACTTGCAGCGCGTAGGCCCAATCGCCCCCTTTTTCCGTAAACTTTTCGCGGAGATAGTAGTTATAGTCGATTTGCGCGTAAGGAGAAAAAGTGAAGGGACTCGTCTTCAAATTGATTCCGCGTTCCAACGTCGCGCCGCCAAAATAGCCGTCGTAATTCGCCTCAACCATTTGCGTCTGCGCAAGATACTTCGACCAACGCGTCGCGTCCGTCTGCTCGTATCCGCCGCGGATCGTCGCGATCGTGTAGACGTTCTCGTCCCCAAACTGGTGGTAAAGACCGACTTGATACGAATTCTGCTTCAGTTTGCCAAGGTAATCCCCTCCCTTGAAGTCGTCCCGTTCGTAACCGAAATACGCGCCAAAGCGACAGTCGCATGATCCGAAAAGATCGAGTCCTGTAAAAACGCCCCCTTGGTTTCCGTCGTAACCCAAGTACTGCTTATGCGTCTTCGCTTGCAATCCGGAGCCGTAAGCCTGCGCCCACGCCGAATAGATCAACGTGCCCGGATCGCCGTACTGCGCCGCCTGACCGCGAAGCGTCGAATACTGAGGAGAGCCCGTCCACGCGCCGTAACTATCCCCCGCGCCGTAGCCGCCGATCGTTTCCCCGTTGTAGATCCCGTTCATGTACTGAACGCCCGTCGACGAAGGCTGCGTCCCCTGCATGTATTGCTGCTGCATATACTGCTGCTGAGTCGGAACGACGCCCGGCGCGTAAGAATTCGTGTCCGTGTTGTAATAAAGCGGCCCCTGGTCGAAGTTCCCCTGCGCCGCGCCTCCGTACGTTATCGGATAGCTCTGCTGCGTATTCACTCGACCCGCGTCGTAATCCATCGGCGAAACGGCGGACGCCCCCGTCTCGGAATACGCGACGAGAGAGTTGTTGCGAAGCTGCGAAAAGAGAGACTGCTGCGCCATCAACGAATTCATGTAGTGAAAACCGACCGCCGACGCGTAAGTCTCGCCCCCAAGGTAGTTGTAGTCGATCTTGTCGATGTTGCTCTCCATATCGGCGAGGATCTTATACTCCGCGTCGGTATATTTCCCCGAGGCGATGAGTCGGTCGATCGATTTGGCGATCGACGAAGCGTTGCCGTCAAGTTTCGCCGAATCGAACTTCTGCGAATCGACAAGCTTCAAAACGACCTGTTCCGCAGTCGACGTCGATTTGTCGACGACGTAATTCTTACCGAGAATGTTGTCTTTGATCGTCAGAGCGTCGGCGTCGTAAGAGACCTGGCCGACGTCTTTCGCGGAGAACGCGACGAGGGAATTAGGAGCGTACGCGCCAGGAATCTCCGAAACGACGTCGAGGGTCGTCTTGCCGAGCTGCATGTACGTGTTGAAGACTTTCGCGTTATAACTCGTGGAGTCTTTCGCGCCGACGTAAAGTCGGACGGTCGAACCGTCTTGCGCGTCGAAAACGACGTCGCCGGAAGTTCCCCCGAGGTCGATCGCTCCAACGTTGTAAATATCCAAAACGCTATTTTTTCCTAATACGACGCCGTCGATCTTCATCCCAACGGAGCTAACCTTCGCGGATCCGTCGGCGACGCGGAACGTTCCTTCGCTCACGTTGAGTCTGCCAAGCGCGATCGGAGTATATCCGCCCCCTTCGACCCCGTCGATGACCGCCGAGCCGTTGGCGAGAACCGTCATCGTCCCCTCGCCCTTCTTCGTGAGACCGACTTTCGAATCGACCTCGAGCCCGTTTTCCACAATGAGATTGCGCCCTCTTCCGACGGAAACGACGGCGTCCGCGCTCGATTTCGACGACGAACTCTTCGCCGTCGCGAGACGCCCGATCTTTGTTTCGCTCGACACTGACGAACCGTCCGCAGCCTTGATCGCCGCAAGCTCCAGCGTCGCTCCCGAATAGAGGGACGTCGTCGCAAAGGAACCCGCGTTCGTCTCCGAATACGCCCCTAAAGGATTGGCGGAGCCTGTCGCGACGCTAAGGGTATGTCCTTCCATCAGCGAGAGTTCGCCGTTCCACGACGGGCTGTTTCCCGAAATCGTCCAGGTTTGCTCCTTCGCCGTGTCTCCTAAGATTAACTTGGCGCCAGGTTCGCGCGAGAGAAAAACGGGCCTGAGCGTCTGACCGTTGATGAGAGTGAGAGAATACGCGCCGTTATAAACGACCGAGGTCACGGAGTCGTCGATCGTCGACGCTTTCTTATTGGCGTCGATCGTCAGCTGGGAGTCGGACGTCTGGGCAAACGCCGTGTTCGCCGCAAAGGCGAGCGCGACGGCTCCCGTCGCGAAGAGAAGGCGAAATCCTCGACGAAACGCTTCGCGGCGCCGAGTCTTTCTGGAAATTTCCGCTAGCTTGTCCTGCGCTTTTGTCCTATTCGTAACGTTCTTTCGTCCCATGACGCACAATCCTTTGCTGTGACGCGCGACGACGCCGCGCGCCGCGCCCTATCTCAAGCGTCTCCGCGACGCTCGCTTACGCCCCGATCCATCAGGGCTTGTTTGCCCAGTATTGACAAAGATGAGGCGTCGAGTAAAGACGTTTTTTAAAATTTTTTGAAAAAGATCCAAAAAACGTTAAAGTTTTAGCAAAAACAATTTAACCAAATTAGAAAGTTTAAATAAGAAAAGCAAACTAGAAAAGTTCTTTCATTCCTTCTCTTTTTTTGTACAATAATATGCAAAAATATTTCCAGAAAAAGTAAAAAAAAGTTGGAACCTATTGAACATAAGGCTCCGCTCAGTTATGATAAGCGTAGTCCTTACGTATATAGAACGCGAGAGGACGGAGCGTTTGCGCGCGCCGTCGCGTTCTCGCCGTGTAACTTATTGCGCGTTCTCGACGCGCGGGAGTTTGAGATAGAATGAATTTGACCGATTCCAAGTACAAGAATTTCGCCCTCGTTAAGGAAATGCTTGAAACGTCCGAAGTCGTTGCGAATTTCGACTTCGCGCAAGTTAAACCGATCGCGGATATGGTTCGCAAGACCGGTCGCATCTTCCTCACCGGCGAAGGTTCCAGCCGTATCTTCCCGGCGAAGAGCTTCATCAACGAAGTGATGCGTCGCGGGCTTGCGATCTCCGCGGCGACGGAAGGAAGCTTCCAGGCGGCGGAATACGACCTTACGAACTGGGTCGTCTGCGGCGCGTCAAACAGCGGTCAGACGAAAGAAATCATCGCTCTTCTGAAGAACCTCAAAGACGCCGGTCACAAACGTCTCGTCGGCGTCACCGCGAACGCGGGCACTAAAATCTTCGACGTGACGCAAGAAACGGTTCTCCTCTCTTGCGGTAAGGAAGACGCGGTCGCCGCGACGAAGAGCGTCGTCGAACAAGCGCTCGTCTATAAAGCGATCATCGGCAACCTCGTCGGCTGTCCCTCTTGCGCTTGCAAAGCGAAGGAAGCCGCCGAAGCGATGAAGCAAGTCATGGAAACGGAACTCGATCCTTCCATCGTGAAGGCGCTCGCCGACGCGCCTCAACTCTACTTCGCCGGTCGCAACAACGGAGCCGCCGAAGAACTGACCCTCAAAACGAACGAAATTACGCGTAAAAAGAGCGATTACCTTGAAGGCACCTACCTCCTTCACGGGGTCGAAGAGGTCATGCGCAAGGGTGAAACGTGCGTTCTTATCGAGCCGTTCCCGAGTGAGTGCGCGAAGATTAAGGAACTGATCGAAGGTCGCGCGGGCGTAAACGTGATCGCGATCTCCTCCGAAGACACGATCTTCCCGACGATCAAGCTTCCTAAGGTTTGCGGTTTCGGCCCCTACCTCCAACTCGTCGCGGGTTGGAACCTCCTCGTTCAGACGGGTATCGCGCTTGGCGTGAATCTCGACAAACCGGAACGCGCGCGTAAGATCGGCAACGAATTCGAAGGTTGATTCACCCCTAAACAACGGCGATAAGGACTAGCCCCTGCTTTGCGCGAGCTCAGCAGGGACGTTTTTTATACGCCGATATTAGACAAAACTAACAACTTGTTAGTTACATTTAACTCTCGGGCGCGCGGTCTAGCCGCCTCGCGCTCGTCTCGCCGTTCAAGCACTCGAACGGCTCTATTTCGCGCATCTGCGACTGCTATTGTTTCGCCTTATATTTGAGCGCGGTACTCGCGCAGGAGAATTACCATGGGTTCTACTGTTTTATTCGATCGTCGTTCTGCTAACGGTTTGTTGACCTCCTCTAACCCCGGCGACGTCTTCCAGAACTGGAAGGGCGACGATGAGCGTTGGCTCTTCCTCTCGCCACATGACGACGATATCATCTGCGGTTGCGGTCTCACTTTCATCGCGTCTCTCTTCTGCGGCGTCACGACATACGCGGGCGTCGTCACCAACGGAAAAATGGGATATTGCACTCCCGAAGAACGCGAAACGATCGCCGACGTGCGCCGCGAAGAGTGCGCGAACTCCTTCGGCGCCCTCGGACTCCCCAAAGAAAATCTCTTCTTCCTTAACCACGACGACGGATCCCTCAATCTCCAGGCGGGTCGTCGTCACGCCACCGGAGCGCCTGGCGAAGGCCCCGTGATCGCCGGCGGCGCGGGCGTCACCAACTCCCTCGTGTGGCTCATGCGTAAGACGCGACCCACGCGACTCTTCGTTCCTACCATCACCGACCTCCATCCCGACCACAAGTTCACCAACTCCGAGGCGATGATGAGTATCTTCCACGCTCAGGGTTCCATCTGGCCCGAACTCGGCGAACCGATCCCCGAAATCCCCGCCATCTACGAGTACGCCACCTACAGCAACTTCACCACCCCTCCCCAACTGCGCGTGCGCGTCTCCGAAGATCTCTTCGAAAAGAAAATCGACGGCATCCTCCAATACAAGAGCCAGAAACAGATCGATCTCACCATCAAGATTCAGCGCGAAAACGGCACTGAAGAGTTCATCCGCGAATGTGAATTCGACATCTTCGTCCCCGCGCGCTGCAAAGAACTCTTCGCGAAAGCCGCGCAAGGGCTCGCCTGATCGCGGCCCCCTAAAGAAACCTCAGGAGAATAGATCATGGAACTTCTCAACAAAGTTTGCTATCTAGGCGACGACGACGCGACTCGAGCCGCCGCCTATCTCTGCGGCGTCATGACCAACAAGGGAATCGACTTCGATCGCGTCGACTCCGGCTTCGCGCCCGCCGACGATTTCCTCTCTAAGCGCTACGCGCTCTACGTCCTGAGCGATTACGCCGCCGCTTCCTTCAAACCGGGACAGCTCGAACATATCGTCGACGCGGTTAAGAAAGGTTCCGGGCTCCTCATGCTCGGCGGATGGGAAAGCTACTACGGGCGACTCGGGGAATACCGCGACACTCCCCTCGCGGAGATTCTTCCCGTCGTCATGGCGTCCTCCGACGATCGACGAAATTATTCTTCCCCCGTCCTCTTGCGTCCCGTCGTCGACTCGCATCCGATCGTCGACGGCCTCCCATGGTCGACCGCTCCCGGCGTCGGCGGCTTCAACGCGTTCGAAGCGAAGGAAGGCGCGCAAGTTCTCCTCGAAGGAGTCCGCACGGAAACGACGTGGCTTCGTCCCGTCGGGAAGCTCGGCGCGCCTCTCGACTCCTCCGACGCAACCGTCAAACTGCTCGAATCCTTCCCCTTCCTCGTCGTCGACAGCGTCGGAGAAGGACGCGTCGCGGCGTTCGCCTCCGACGTCGCTCCCCACTGGATCGGCGGAATGGTCGACTGGGGCGTTCCCCGCGTTTTCCAGGAACTTCCCGCTAAGCTCGGCGACGGTCTATTTATCGAAGTCGGGCGCGATTACGCGCAGTTCTTCGCTCAACTCTTGCGCTGGACAGGGCGTTTGTAATCCCCCGCTCGCGCATATCGCTCATTCTGTTAAAATTAATCGAGCGCCCTGTCGCGCTGCATGTTAAAAATAGTATTTAGGAGTTTAGCAATGTTACAAGGCAACGCCATCGTCGGTCAAAGCGGCGGTCCCACCAGCGTTATTAACTCGAGCCTCTGCGGCGTCGTTCAAGGTTGCTTCGAGCTCGGTCAGAAGTACGCCGATTCGAAAATCGACAAAGTCTTCGGCATGCAGTACGGCGTCGAAGGCTTCATGCAGGACAAACTCATCGATTTCAGCACGATCGACCCCGCGGTCGTCGAAGGCTTGAAGTCGACCCCCGGCAGCGCGCTCGGAAGCTGCCGACATAAGGTTCAGGAAGCCGACTTCCCCGTCATTCTCGAACAGCTCAAGAAGTACAACATCCGTTACTACTTCCTCGCGGGCGGAAACGACACGATGGATACGATCTGTCGCGTCGAAAAGTACTGCAAAGCCCAGGGTTACGAACTCCGCGGTCTCGGGGTTCCGAAGACGGTCGACAACGACCTCTTCGCGACGGATCACACCCCCGGCTTCGGCTCCGCCGCGCGCTACGTCGCCCTCTCCGTCAAGCAGGCGGGCGTTCTCGCGCGCGATATGAAGAAGGTCGACCAGTTCGTCGTCTTCCAGACGATCGGTCGCGACGCCGGTTGGCTCCCCGCCGCCGCCGCGCTTGCCAAGAAGGATCCCGAGGACGCTCCTCACATCATCCTCGTCCCTGAAATTCCTTTCGATTTCGATCGCTTCATCGCGCGCGCTCAAGAAGTTCTCGACACGCACGGGTTCGTCAGCGTCGTCTGCGGCGAAGGTATTCGCGATAAGAACGGGGTCGTCGTCAGCTCCCTTGACGCGTACGGAAAAGAAATTAAGAAGGAAAAAACGGTCGACAAGTTCGGGAACCAGGAACTCGGGGCGATGGCGGGAACGAGCGTCGCGGTCGCGTTGCACCAGATGCTGAGCAAGAACCTCAAGAAAGCGGACGGCGGGGCATGCCGCGGCGAATTCCAAGTCACGGAATCGCTCCCGATGTGCGGCGCGGATCGCACGACGGCGCTCGACGTTCAAGAAGCGTGGAACTGCGGTCGTCGCGCCGTCGAACTCGCTCTCGAAGGCAAGAGCGGCGTCATGGTCACCATGGATCGCGTCTCCAATAATCCTTACAAGATCGAATACAAGACCGCGCCTCTCGACGCCGTCGCCGTCGAAGCGAAACCGATGCCTCTCGAATACGTCGACGCCGACAAACTCTTCGTTACCGACGCGTGCGTCGAATATCTCCGCCCGCTCGTTGGCGAACTCCCCAACTACGTCAAACTCTTCTGAGAATAGACGCTCTCGTCGCGCTAAGGACGTTCCGCGCCGCGCGGAGCGTCCTTTTTTTCTATGAGCGTCCCTCCGACCTTTCCGACTTCGGGGCAAGGGATATAATGAAACAAATCACGCCGTCCCGTCGGACGCGCGACAACCTTTCAAAAGCGCTCGCTATGCCGGAATCACAGACGCCTGAATTTTTCGAATCTCGTTCAATCCCCAAACTGCTCCTGGAGTTCTCCGCTCCCGCGATCGTCGCTTCTCTCGTCACGGCGTCCTATAATCTCGTCGCGCGTATCTTCGTCGCTCAACGTTTCGGAACCGACGGGGTGGCCGCCGTCACGGTCTCCTTTCCGATCATCCTGATCTTTCTCGCCGTCGCAATGACGATTGGCGCAGGCACGACGATCCTTATTTCAATCCGCCTAGGGGAGCGTAAACTCGACAAGGCGGAAGAGGCGCTCGGTCAGGCGCTCTTTCTCTCCGTCGCGACGTCGGCGATCTTCATCGCCTTCGGGCAGCTCTTCATGGAGCCGATCCTCGTCTTTATCGGCGCGTCTGAGACGGTTCTTCCTCTGGCGAAATCGTATCTTTCCGTCGTCCTGTGGGGCGTTCTCACACAGCATATCGCCTACGGGTTTAACAACTTCATCCGCGCGGAGGGGAAGCCTCGGATCGCTATGGTCACGATGTTCATCTCCGCGCTTACCAACGCTCTTCTCGACTACGTCTTCCTCTTCGTGCTGCGAACCGGAATATGGGGCGCGGGACTTGCCAACGTACTCGCCTGCGCCGTCGCCGCAGCATGGGTCGGATGGCTCTATCTCTCCGGTCGAACGACCCTAAAATGGCGCTGGAAATATTTCCGCTTCAACTGGCCCCTTGCAAAGCTCATCGCGATCACGGGGGCAGTGCCTTTCGCGACGCAAGCGTGCTCGGCGATTCTGCAAACGGCGTCGAATAATTTGATGGGAAAATACGGTCGCCTTTACGGGGAGTCGATGGGATTCGACTTCGACGGAGGAGACTTCGCGATCGGGATTATGGGCGCCGCGATCGCGACTATCAATATGTTTCTCATGCCCTTCCTCGGTTTTGGGCAAGGGGTGCAGCCGATAGTCGGGTACAATTGCGGCGCGAAACGCCCCGATCGAACATTGGAAACGATCACGACCGCCATCTTTTACGCCCTTATTCTGAGCGTCCTCGCGTGGATTGTCGTCATGTGGAAGCCGGAATGGTTCATCAACTTTTTCCTGAACGCGGACGAAGAAGGATTCCCTCAAAAGCAAGCGCTCGGCGTTTTCGCGCTGCGTTCGGTCATGCTCGTTCTCCCGCTCGTCGCGATCAATATCCTCATCTGCGGTTATTTCCAGGCGCAAGGGCGTCCGATCCTCGCGCTCATGACGTCGCTCCTGAGACAACTCTTCGTCCTGCTCCCGACCCTTTACGTTTCAACGTGGCTTATGCAGCGTCTGCTGGGGAACGGACTCTCGGGCGTGTGGTTCTCCTTCCCCTTCTCCGACGCCGTCGCTTGCGTCGTCACCGTCCTATTCTTTCTGCGCGACGTGAAGAATAAACGGCTCGAAATCGCGGCGATGCGTCAAACTTTGATCGAAACAGAAAGGACGCTCCCATGAAGAACGCCGGGATTCAGGAAACAGAAAAGGTCGTCGTCATGACGGGCGCGTCGGGCGGAATAGGTCGCGCGCTCCTTGAGACATGGCGAAACGAAGACGCGCGGCTGTATCTCGTCGGGCGTCATGGCGCCGAGGCGCTCCGCGATCTTCTCGCCGCCGATCGTGAAAGCCGCGCGTTTCAAAACGCCAAAGTCTTCGCCGCCGACCTGGCGCTCGACGGCGCGGCGCAGGAACTCGCCGAACAAATTCTCGCCGCCCTGCGCGACGATCAAGGAATCGACGTTCCGCGCATCGACTCGCTCGTCTGCGCGGCGGGAGCCGACCTCATGACCCCCGAAAGCAAATCTCTCGACTTCAACGCGCGTCTCGCGCTCGCGTGGAAAGTCGACGTCGCCGCGCATATCGCCCTTGCGCGTTCCCTCGGAGACGCCATGCGCCGCTACTGGCGCGCCGCCTCCCCGCGATCGACGAACGCCGCGCCATGCGTTCTCTTCTTCAGCTGGGACGGCGCCGATCGAGGTCTCGCGGGGGAAAGCGGTCAAATCTACGCGACGTGCAAGGGGGCGCTCGCGTCTTTCGCGCGTTCCCTTGCGCATGATCTTGCGCCGGACGTCCGCGTGAACTGCGTCGCGCCGGGTTGGATCCAAACGACGTGGGGAGCGCAAGCGTCGGAGAAAGCGTCGGCGCGCGCCGCAGAGCAATCGCTCCTTGGACGCTGGGGCCGCGCGGACGAAATCGCCAAGGTCGCGCGCTTCCTTCTCGACCCCGACGCGTCTTTCGTCAACGCGCAAACGATCGCAGTCAACGGCGGCTTCAACGCAAGATGAAGAATTTGGGAGAATTATCCCATTGACAGCAACCTTCTATCTTGTATGATGAAAATAATTTAGACACGCAAAAATGCGTTCGAGAGACGTCGAATCCCACTTGCGTTTCGCAATAAAGAGACCCTTACCTAGGAACGGAAAAATGAATATTGCCATCGGAAGCGATCATCACGGAGCAGAATTTGCGAAACTACTAACGCGAAATCTTTTTCTCCCGAATCACTACGGCGGTCTCGATCCAATCGAAACGCTCCAGCCTGGCGCGGCGCTTATCGAGAACGCCTGCATAGGAATCGAACCCCCGACGGGACGTCCGCGTATTGTGGAAATACGCTACAGCCTCGACAAGGGGCCGCGCGAGCGCGTCGCAAAGGGACAAGGAGTCGACTATCCCGACATTGCCGCGGCGGTCGCGGAAGCGGTGTCGGAAGGGCGCGCGGATCGCGGCGTCCTCATCTGCGGGACGGGAATCGGAATGTGCATTACGGCGAACAAATTCAAGGGAGTTCGCGCCGCGCTCTGCTACAACGAGGTCACGGCGGAACTTTCGCGACGTCATAACAACGCCAATGTCCTGTGTTTTTCCGGCGATCTCCTGTCGCAGGCGACGATGGAAGCGCTAGTTCGAACCTGGTTCGCCACCCCTTTCGACGGCGAACGTCACCTCCGCCGCGTACAATTGATCTCTGAAATAGAAGAAAAGACTGGCCTTTGACGCGTTTGACAAAAGATTTTGTTAAAAAATAATAAAAAAAGCCTCTTTAAACGTCCTTCCTATAGTCAAGAAGGGCGTTTTTTGCATACTATAAGAATAGTCGTTGCGGAGCGAAACGCGCTTAGAACGTTTCTGCCCGCGTCAGTATATGTCGCTACGGAGAATTCGATGAACGATTATAACAATCCCTATGTAAGCAACATTTCAAGCTGTTCAAAATCAACAAGAAGCGCGATTGTTTCGCGCGTCTACTTGAACCTTACGGGCGCAGTGGTAGCATATGCGCTGCTTGTGGCGCTCATTTTCGCGAGCGTTGGGGTAGAACCGATCCTCCAGCTTTTTGCGACGGGCGCAAAGGCGACGGGATTGATTATCCTCGCGCTATGTTTTGCCGGCCCCTTCATTGGGAACGCGATTCTCAAGGCGTTCCCGACTCGCGCCGGACAATACGCAGTTCTGGGTTATTACGTCGTATTTGAAACGATCATAACCTTGCCGATTCTCGCGCTCGCCGCGCAGTTCTTCGGCCCTTCCGTCATTTGGACGGCGGTTGCGCTCTCCATATCCCTCTTCTTAGCGCTCTCGGCGGTCGTCTTTATGACGCGCGCGGACTTCTCGTTCTTGCGCGCGGCGATCCTCTTCGGGTCGATCGGCTCCTTCGTCGTCGTCCTGGTCGCGCTCCTCTTCGGATTCTCCCTTGGAGTCTGGTTCAGCGCCGCCATGGTCGCCCTCGCGTGCCTGTACATCCTCTATGAGACGTCGCAAATCATGCGCGACGCAGAGGAAGGATTAGAAGTCCTTTACGCGATCAACCTCTTCACCTCCGTCGTCATGCTCTTCTTCTACATTCTGCGCCTCGTCATGGCGATGAATCGTGAATGACGCGCAATGAAGAGCCTATTGAAACCCCAAGGGAAACGTTTGAACGTTTCCCTTTTTTTATTTTTCCGTCTAGAGACCGAAATATTGATTATATTTTCTCTATTTGCCAACTAATCCTATTGAAAATTTATAATAGACAGATAGAATTGATTAGTTATTCTGTTCTATAATCAGGAATAGGCGCCAATAAGACGCGTTCCAACGCGTTTTTTTATATTTACGCGAATTCTCTTTGTCTCTATGATAAAGAGCGTTTTACTCGGTAGGAGGAAGATTCGTGACGATGATCAACGCTGACTTTGACGTAAGGCAACTCGTTCTGGCTGGGACGGCGTTCGGACCGCGGGAGATCGAACAGTTGCGCGGAAGCATCAGTCGTGACTCTAAAAAGTTTGACGAACTCAAGGAAGCCGTCGATGAACTCAAGGGGAAAACGGACGACGAGCTCAGTCCAGCAGTTCGCGTCAAACTTGGCGTGTGCTTATTCCTCATCGGACGATACGACGACGCGCAAGAATCTCTCAAGAAAGGAGACGGGGGGGCTCTCGCTCAGTATTATTTCGCGAAGTTGCATTTCGTTCGTCATGAATACGACGAAGCGATCGCCGCATACAACACCGCTCAAACAGCCGGTTATAACGCCGACGACTGCATTTTAGGGCGCGCCGAGGTCTATCGCGAAGCCGATAAGCTCACGGAAAGCCTGAAGGAGCTCGATTCCCTCTCGGGAGCCGTCGAACAGACTGCGGAATACCTCTATCAGCGCGGAGCGACCGTCAGCGCGATCGGCGGCAATCCTCAAGAAGCGATCGCCCTCTATGAACGCGCGGAAGCCGTCGACCCGAATCATCCCGGCGCGCTCTTCGGGCTCGCCCTCGAAAACGAACGTCGTGGAAACGACGAAGAAGCGCGCGAAAAGTATGAACGCGCCGTCAGCCGCTTCCCCACGAACGTCGGCACCCTCATTAATCTCGGGATTCTTTACGAAGATCGCGAAGAATACGCCAAGGCTCAGCAATGCTATCAGCGCGTCCTCGACGCGGATCCGTCAAACGCGCGCGCCGCTCTTTTCCTCAAAGACGTCAAGGGCGCCGACAATATGCACGTCGACGAAAGAGAGCAATATCGTCAACGAGAACTCGGCATCAAACTCAATCAGCCGATCACCGACTTCGACCTCTCCGTTCGTAGCCGCAACTGCCTCTCTTCGATGGGAGTCGCCACCTTGCGCGACCTCTGCAAGCTCACCGAACAGGAACTCCTCTCCAGCAAGAATTTCGGCGAAACGAGTCTCGAGGAAATCAAGAAAATGCTCGCCGAACGCGACCTGCGTCTCGGCATGTTCTCCCAGGATAAGCAGCGCGTCGAAACTCCTGAAGTCGCTCAGCTGTCTCCCGAACAACAGAGCGTTCTCAGTCGTCCCGTCGGCGATCTCAACCTTTCAGTTCGCGCTCGCAAGTGCATGAATCGTTTGAACATCGGCACCCTCGGCGAACTCGTTTCCAAGTCTGCCGACGAACTCCTCGAATGTAAGAACTTCGGCGTCACAAGCTTGAAGGAGATCCGCGACAAACTGGTCGAATTCAACATTCGTCTCAAGGGCGATTGAGTCGTCATGCGCCTTTGATTTAGTATCTCGCCGCGCGCGACGCGTTTATCCTAACGTTTCGCGCGCTTTTTCATATCCTTTACTTTTCAACGCAGATTTTCTATGGGCCTTTTCGAATACACTCTCCGCAATAAAGACGCCCAAACGGAGGCGCGACGCGGTTCTTTTACAACGGCGCATGGAGTCGTCGAATTTCCTACCTTCATGCCCGTGGGAACGCGCGGTTCCGTCAAAGGCGTCGAGGTGCGCCAACTCGAAGAAACAGGAGCTCAGATCGTCCTCGGCAACACCTATCATTTGATGCTTCGACCAGGCGCGGAAACGATTCGCGAACTCGGCGGACTCCACGAATTCTGCGGCTGGAAAAAACCTATGCTCACCGACAGCGGCGGCTTTCAGCTCTTCTCACTCGCCAAACTCAACAAAATCTCCGAAGAAGGAGCGATCTTTCAATCGCATATCGACGGTCGGCGCATTGAACTTTCGCCTGAGAGCTCGATGGCGATCCAAGAAGCGCTCGGCTCCGATATCGCTATGGCGTTTGACCATGTGATCTCGCTCCCGAATTCGCGCGCGGCGGTGGAAGACGCGATGCGTCGCACCCTCCGCTGGGCGAAACGTTGCAAGAAAGCGCATACGCGCGAAGATCAAGCGCTCTTTGGGATCGTTCAAGGCGGCCTTGAGTTCGATTTGCGACGCGAGTGCGCGGAAGCTCTGGCGCAACTCGATCTCCCAGGGTACGCGATCGGCGGGCTCAGCGTCGGCGAAGAACCGCAGGAAATGTACGACTGCATCTCCGCCGTCACTCCCTACTTGCCGCAAAATAAGCCGCGATATCTCATGGGCGTCGGAACGCCCGCGGATATTCTCGAAGGAATCAAACGCGGGGTCGATATGTTCGACTGCGTTATGCCGTCGCGCAACGGTCGCAATGCGATGGCGTTCACAGACTACGGGCCAATGCGTCTGCGCAACGCGCGTTACGAAAGGGATCCGCGTCCGTTGGAGGAGAATTGTCCATGTCCAGCGTGCAAGCGCAGCCGCGCGTATATCCGCCACCTCTTCTCCGTTGGCGAAATGCTCGGACCGATCCTTCTCACGATTCATAACGTCACGTACTATCAACGCCTAGTGGCCGGCGCGCGCAAGGCGATTGAAGAAAATCGTTTCTTAGAATACTATAACGAACGATTTGAAGGGTGGCGCGCCGGCGTGCCCGATTAACATAGGAACTCCCGACGATGCGCCTGAACGTTAAGCCGAAAAAGAGAGGCTTGAGTTTCAACATCACGCCTCTCATCGACGTCACCTTTCTGCTGATCGTCTTCTTCGTCATGTCAAGTCGAATGATTCAAAGCGAATCGGCGATGGAGCTCAATCTGCCGCAAGAGCGGTCGGGAGAAACGATCGAGGAAAACGACAAAACCAAAATCATTCTGAACGTCGCGTCGGCGGACGAAATTTACTACGGGACGCGTCGGGTGACGTTGAGCGAATTACGCGAGCGTTTGGAACGCGAAAAGGCGCGCGCGACGCGCGACGCGTCGGTGAGAATTCGCGCGAATAAGAACGTCCCTTACGGAACGATCGAACCGATACTCGTCCTATGTTCTCAAACGGGATTCGGCGACGTTTCTTTCGCCGTCGTCGATAAATAAACGGCCTTTGACCCTCGCGCTTCGCGAGACTTCGTCGCGAAGGAGATTTCGAAAAGCCCTGAAAATGAACCTTCGCAGATTCTCGGCGTCCCTCGCGTTGCGAGGAAACCCAAGCAACAAAGAAAGAGCGATTTCGCGTGTGCCGGTAAGAGAGTAACTCGGAAAAATTACGAAATCGGCAATTGCGAAACAGGATTAAACAAAATAGACGATATTCAACTTTTATAAAGACCCATGGAAGCATTGGCAAATAGATTTGAGGAAGAAATCAGAGACAAGATGCGTCGTGCAAAAAAAGAGTGTAGATACAATCCTACGCGTTTTATCCAGATGTTAGCCCAGTATGGCGCCGTTGAAACGGCCAAGAAGCTAATCGCTGACGCCCTTCTAACTGGAAAGACGTCAGACGGTTTTACCACGCTGCTCCTTTGTGGAAGATTAGATTTAACAATGGAAGATTCCGTTTGCAAACCTGAATATCAATCTCTGTTCTCCCCCGAAGAAATAGAATATTGCAAGAAAGTTCTGGGGTAAAAAACTAGGCCTCTGAATTCTAAGGCGCTGTTAGTGTCAGAGAAGCAAGAAAAATGCAAAAAGTCGCGAGCGTCCTACCGCGACTTTTACGAGGGATAGGGCGTCGGCGCACGGCCAATTTCTTTGAAACAGTTGAAGGGTTGGGGAAGCTACAAAACAAATGATTGCACGGGAGGTTCCCGCTTGATTTGCTTGCCGTTCATATTTTCGATGGTAGCAAGAGTCAGATTCCAAATGGAAATCGGCGGCAAGCGCAGGCGACGGGCGCTTCTCGAATACGATTTCGTAGGCGACGTCCCCGCAGGCGAACCGCTAAAAGCGGAACAGGCATGATCAAAATCATGCCTGCTCTAGGAACTCTCAATATTACGGTCTTACCAACGGCGCGGTTAATCCGCGCTTTTTTCTTATCCAGACGTCGTTACCGAAGGATCGTTCCCTCGTCGGGTTCCTGCGCGGTTCGCCATGCGATAGAAGTCAGAGCGATTTGCATCTGCCCAAGAAGATCGGCGCCGCTTTGCAACTTCGTCACGCGTTGCAGCGGAACGCCGTAAGATGTTACAAACTGAACGGTTGGGGTTGCCACGACGCCGAACGCGTCGCAAATTCGATCGTTCGAGGGCTCGTTGACGTCAATCTCCAAACAGACGAACGATTTTGAAAAACGTTCCACGTCAGGATCGACAAAGGCATGCGCAAGCATCTGACGACTATAACGACAATTATCCGCCATGAAAAAGACCATAACCGGCTTGTTTTCACGGCGCGCCTTCGCCAGAGCCTCGTCGTAATCGAAGAGGAAATCGACGCGTTCGTTCGATTCCTCGACGTTCGTCGTGACATTCGCATGCAACGACTTCTCGGGTTGCTCGCGATCCTGCCGGAGGGATAAGCCCCCTAGAAAGAGGATCGCGATAACGCCAATCGCATAAAAGGAATTCCTTCCAAACATTGACGGCCTCGTTTTCATCCTTAACATGACGCGCGACAACGCGTCGGGAGCGCAATGGGTCGACGCTCCAGCGTCGGCTAGTTCTTGCGCTCGGTTCGTCTGACGATAGCGCCAGACTTTCATACTTCTCTTATATCGAGAAAATCCTCGCGAGGCTTAAACCTTTTTGGGGTAAAATGAAGGAATCGTCCCTATTTTTCTAGAGTTTCACAGTTTCAGAAAACACGGGCTTCAGTAGCTGTTCTTAGAAAAAAAAAAGCGCGTTTAACTCGCCGTCAAACGCGCTTTTCACTTTAATTTCAGAGATTAATCTCAGTTGCCTTTGATCGCTTCGACCTTCTTCGCGGCCTGTTCAAGGAATTCCTTGAGGTTTTCCAAACCGTCGCCAAGCTTCGTGGAGAGGAAGACGTCGACCGCTTCGCACGCCATCCAGTCGCCCCAGATCATCGCGCCAAGGCACAGAACGTTGGCGTCGTTGATCGCGCGGCACATGCGCGCCGCAAAGACGGATTCCACGACGGACGCGCGAATTCCCTGGAAACGGTTCGCGATCACGCTCATCCCCATGCCCGTGCCGCAAAGAAGGATTCCGCGTTCGCCTTCGCCTCTCTGCAACGCCTCGCACGCCTTCACGCAGCTCTCATAATACTGAATGTCGGTATTACCTTCAGACGCGCCGTAGTCGATCACCTCGTGGCCCGCTTTTTCCAAATGTTCAACAATCGCGTTACGAAGACCAATCGCGAAAGGATCGGCGGCGAATACAATTTTCATGGCAACACTCCTTGAGCGCTCTGCTGGCAAAAAAAATTTTTTAAAAAGAGCGCGCCTTCCGACGCGCTCACTATTTCATGCTACGAAAATCATTGTAGCAAATTTCTATTCGATTTCAAGAGATACGGCGTCACGCCGATTTCAGGCGCTCGCTTACCGTCGGCTCGACAGGAACCTTACCCTCAGCCATCTCCTTCGTGACGTAATAACGCGCCCCGCAACCCACGTCCGGAAGCGAAAACATCGGTTCGAGCATCAATTCTTCGATAATAGAGCGCAGACCTCTGGCGCCGGTGCGACGCTTTAACGCTGTCTCCGCGATAACGCGTAGCGCCTCGTCTGAAAATTCGAGGGTTGCGTTCTCCATCGCAAAGAGCTTTTGATACTGTTTAACGAGGGAATTCTTCGGTTCGCGAAGGACTTTACACAGCGCGTCGACGCCCAGCGGCGCTAGGGACGCCACGACCGGAAGTCTTCCGACAAGTTCCGGAATAAGTCCAAATTCATAGAGATCTTCCGACGTCGTCTTCTCAAGAATCGACTCGCGTTCCATAGCGCTGACACGTCCGACGACGCCGCTAAAGTTCGCGTCGGCGGAATCTTCCGTCTCCGAAGAACCAAATCCAATCCGTCTCTTTCCGAGACGGTTTTCGATAATCTTTTCTAGCCCGTCAAAAGCTCCGCCGCAAATAAAGAGGATATTGGAGGTATCGACCTGAATATATTGCTGTTCCGGATGCTTGCGTCCCCCTTGCGGCGGCACGTTGGCGATAGTCCCTTCGAGCATCTTCAAGAGCGCCTGTTGCACCCCTTCGCCGGAAACGTCGCGCGTAATCGAGACGTTTTGACTCGTCTTGCCGATCTTGTCAATCTCGTCGATGTAGATGATTCCGCGCTGAGCCAATTCGACGTCAAAATCTGCGGCGCTGAGCAACTTCAAAATCAAGTTCTCGACGTCTTCGCCGACGTAACCCGCTTCGGTCAAAGTCGTCGCGTCCCCAATCGCAAAAGGCACGTCGAGCGTCTTCGCAAGGGTCTGCGCCATGAGCGTCTTTCCGCTTCCCGTAGGGCCTAACAAAAGGACGTTCGACTTCCCTAGCTCGACGTCGTCGAGATCGGTGAGAGAATTAATTCGTTTGTAATGGTTGTGGACGGCGACGGCAAGCGTCTTCTTCGCGTAGTCCTGGCCGACGACATAGTCGTTAAGTTTCTCCAACAACTCGCGCGGAGTGGGAGTTTTGGCAAAAGCGCTCCCTTTGCCGATTCGTCGTCGACGTTCTTGACCTAAAATCTTCGAACAGAGTTCGACGCAATCTTCACAAATAAAGACGTCGTTAGGCCCTTCGACTAGCGGGCCTACCTCGCGGTAGTTTTTCCTACAAAAAGAACAATGGGCGTTCTTCTTAGGAGCGTCCTTCTCGTGCTGGTCGTTCGTCTCGACATTCTCTGAAGTCGTGGCGTCACAGGTTATTTCGTCGTGTTCGTCGATCATTGAAGCCTCCGTCAGACGCGTCGTTTAACACGAAAACGAACGTCTCTAAGAATCCCTATAACGCGCGAGTCATTAAGCGTTCCGCTTCCATGCGCGGCGCCGTCAATGAGAAAAAACGCGTTCAACGTATACTATACGCTCTGTTCGCGAAGACGTTGCAAGAAAGAGAAAAAACGTCGTTTTTCACTCTCTTTCCATCGATATTCTCATCTTCATTCGGCGCGAACCCTCTCGCGCGACGCGTGCGGCGCGGCGTTAAAACGCTCGTCCACAGACGCGTTTTCAGGAAATCGACCGTCTCAAACGTTTTCTACAAAAAAATAATCGACGCTGCTTCTTTCGTTTTTAAAGATATGTTCTATAAAAAACAAAAAGGCGTCCTATTTATCCTATTCTGCCGTCGTCATTCCATAAAACTATCTCAAACGCCCGTTCAAAAGCTCCTCTAGCTTCGCGGCGCGCGACGCCGCCTCGTCCTCGTTCGCGGCGGCTATCCGCTCCGCCTCGAGCGATATCGTTTCCGCCAGCGCCGACTTTATCGCGCGATATTCTTCCTTCGTCAACTCCCCTTGCTCGTACATTCTCCCGAAAAGAGACAACTGCTCGTTCGCCGTGATCGACGCTTCAGTTTTACCGCCGCGTCGAATCTTCCCAAGGGTATACCATGCGACGGCGATAAGAATCGCAAGTCCTGCAAAACCAAGTATCAAGCCCGGAAGATGTTCCATAACTCCCCACCCGACCCTTTCCCTAAGGAAAAGATCCACAAAACGCATCCAACAATCGTAACTTAAAACGATTTCTAAATCAAGATTACCTATTTTCTCTATTTTGCGCAAGAGTAATTCGTCGAAATATTATCATATTCCCTTCTTCTCTTGTCGATTCAGACGATAAGGTCGCGCGAGATGCGTCTGACCGAAAATTCACCTTTATTATCCGCCGGGAGGCGTCGTTCTATGATGAAAAATCGTTCGTCACGTCGTCGAAACGCTCCTCAAAAAGGAGCCGTTAAGCTTACGCGTTCCGCGATGCTTGCTCTAGCGCTTTTAGGCGCGGTTGACGTTGCGTCGCAAGACCTGCGTCCAAACGCGCTTCTCGCACAGGCTATTATAAATAACGACAAAGGCGCTAGCAATAATTCTAACGCAAGTTTTTCCGCGTCTTCAAATAAAGATTCCGTCACGGGGGCTTTTGCTCCCAACGCGGGTCAACCTCTTAAGCTTCCCGCCCCATCGGGTAGCCCCTCGCCTGTGAACGACGCGCAGTTCGTCTTTCCTTTCGTCTTTCCTCAAGGCTCCGATCCGAACGGAATGGAATCGATCACGCTCCTTAGCTCGTACGACAAAGGCGCGACATGGTATCCTTACGCGGTCGTCACAACCCGCGACTCGCGCAGACAGTTCCTTTTCGAAGCGCCCGATCCGGGGGAATACTGGTTTGCGCTCATGACGACTTTCAAATCGGGAAAGCGCTCCTTCAGCTCGACGCGCGCGATGACTTTCGCGCAAGGAATTGGCGAACAAGAAGAGAACTTCGCGCTCGCCGACGATTCCGACGAGGCGGAGGACGCCGCGTTTACGCCCGTCTCGACCGCTCGAAGCGTCGACGCGCCCGCTCCGCTCTCCGCGCCCTCGGAGGATCCCGAGGAACTCTCTGAACTCGACGATCTCCAAGCGCCCCCGCCCCTCTCTTTAGACGACTCCGGATCGCTCCTTATCAACAACGCGTCTTTCGAAGGCGAAGAAGAAGCGCCGACTCCCCCCGCGACTGAGGACGTTCAGCCAGCCGCCGAATCGATCGCCTGGCCCGGCAAACTCAAAAATCTTTCATTCGGCGTCGGCAAAGCGAGCGGCGCGCTCATGGCAACTGTTCGTTGGTTCACTCCGGCGGAGCTCAATCCCGCCGACCGGCGCTCTATCAAATCGTTAAGCGTTGAACGCGGCCCCTCCGAAAACGGCCCCTGGACAATCATCGCGGAAGACTTAAACGTCGAAGAAAACGGATATTCCTGGACGGCGACGCCTGAAGAAATGAAGCCTTTCTACGTTCGCACCGTCGCGCGCGACTCAGAGGGAAACGTCTGGCGCGACGTCACAACTTCGCCGATGGACGTCAACAACAAAGCCGTTCGATCAGCCCTAGGCCCCGTCAAAACGCCCGCGCCCTTTACCGAACCAGCGGAAGACGATTCGAAAGAATCAAGCGACGAGAATGATCTGGATTCTCCTCAACTCATCCGTCATACGGCGTCGGAAGCCTCGGAACCCCTCGACAAAACGGACGATAAGGGAGCGGACAACGAAGGAACGGACGACAAATCAACCGCCAAGAAAAGCGTCCCCACGCTCGATCCCGCGAGCGATCTACGCAACGCCAAGAGCGACGTGCGCCTCGTCTCGAACGTCGAACGCGCCGCCGCGCCCGCGCCCAGACCGTATATCCCCGCGCCGACGAATCCGAACGAATTCCAACTCAACCCGCTCTTCACGCAAGGATTCTCCGTCCTCTTCCAGTCTGCGCAAACGCGTCCTGAACCGACGACGGCAAAACGTTCGATCTTCACGCCCCCTTCTCGCGGCTACAACACTTCCTCCGTCCGACCGGCGGAACATCGTCCCAGCGCATATCAGCGCGAGACCGCTCGAATCGAGCAAGAACGTCGCGCCTACGAAGAGCGCGCTCGGTATAACCGCGAGCGCGAAATGGAAATGTTCGAAAAACAGCCCGAGTTGATGGAAGGGCGCATGTTCTATCAAGACGCCAACGGCAATATCACGACGACGCCTCCTCCAGAGATGCAGGAAGCGCTTAACTTCAACGAAGCGAACATGGCCGCGATGGGGTGGACCCGCGTCGACGATCAAAACGGATCGACCGCCGAAGACCAGAGCTTGTATATGCCGCGCGACGCGGAACTCTACGACTCAAGCGCACGATCTGGCGCCGCGATCTTCAACAATATGGAGTATCCAAACGCGTCCTCCCCCGGTTCGTCCCCGATTAACAACCGATATTCCTCGCAGCCGGAAGGAACCCCGAACAGCGCGCCGACGGCGACGGGGACGAATCCGCAGTCGTCCTATAATCCGCTCGTATCGCCGTACCCCGGCGATACGTCGACGACGCCCTACTACGTCTCAAACGCGGCGCAATCTGGTTACGAATACGCCTTGCCTCCCACTCCCTCTTCAAGGAAGTGACCGAGGATCATTCCGGTTCGCTAAAGCGGTTGGGAACGAACCAACGCGCCTTATAAAAGCGCGCGCCGTTCTTCGTTCCCGCCGCGCGTTCCGACGCGTCTCCGTATAACACGCTTTCCGTCCACCATTCTTCCGTAGGCTTCAACACAAGGGTTTCTCCGTCGGGTGAAACGGAGACGCTCTTGATATCTCGATAATCCGCAACGCGCGTAAGCGTCCTTTTCTCCGGATCGAATACGTTGATCCCGGTTCCGTCCGTCGTCACAAGCGCGTCGTAACCTGACGCGGGATACAGATCGTGCCCTGAGCGATACTTTCCTTCCAGCGGTAAACGAAAAATTTCGCGCAAATCCGGCTCGCTCTTCGTCCCGACGTACTCGTACCCGACAAGCGCGCCGTAACCTAACGCCCAAAGCGTCTTTCTCTTCGCGTCCCAAACCACTCCGTGCGCCTGGTCGAGTTCAAACGTCTTATAAATTGGCGTCGCTTCCTCGTCCGCTTCTCTTTCCCCCTCCGGAGTCGCAAAAAGCGCAAGAAATCGTCCCGTACTCGACGCGGAAACAACGTTTCCATCCGGTAAAAGCGCAACAGAATGAGTATTTCCTCCCGCGAAACCGTAAAATAATACTTTCTTATCGTTCAATCGGATCAAGGCGACCGCCCCTGCGGAAGCGTTCGTCAAAACCGCGGTATTGTTTAACGCCGGTTTACATTCGTCGATCGCGGAGAAACGTTTCGCTTCAGTCTCCGGGAGAGAGTCGGCAGGCTCCCAATTCCAAAGGACGGAATCGGGATCGTTCCAGTCAGCGCCCCCCTTGTAGATCGTAAGACGCGGTCCCGACTGATCGCAGGTTATAACGTCGAAGCGCGGAGCGGCGTCGACGTCGCGCTCCGTCAAAAGTTTGCTCTTGAGAAGCGCGACCAGTTCGTCGGCGCTCTTTTCCTGCGCGCGCGACGCGTCGTTCGAAAAAGCCGTAAGGACAGCGGCGACAGCGCAAATACCAATCCATAACCGCGTAAGACTTCGCATACGAAAGGCCTCCTATAATTAAGGGATAACGAGACGCGTTTCATTGTAACGCGCGGGACGTCGCGCGTCAAAGGCTGAGGCGCGGTCTTGCGCGAACGTCTCTTCTTCGTTATGATACGTCGCGGGAAAGTTCGTATCTCAAGGGAGTGAGAACGACGCGTCCCCGATTGGAAGTAGAAGAATGAAAAGAAGACGAAAAGAGATCGCGCGACGCGCGAGGACGGAAGACCGACTAGAGGATGGGCAGGATTCCTTTTTGGACGTCGTCTCGAACCTTGTCGGGGTGTTAATCATCTTGATTATGGTTGCGGGAGCGCGCGTCCGAAACGCGTCGGCGGAATTGTCGGGTCTTTCGGAAGCGCAAGCGGAGTCGGAATCGACGTTAAGCGCGGAGGAAGAACGCGAGCGCGAAGAGTACGTCGCCGCAGTGACGGAGCTCGAAAACCTCGAAGAAAAACTCAACACAAATCGCGCGGAGGCGCAAACGACGAGCGAACAGCTTCTTGCGCTCGAACGACAGACGGAAAACGTCGACGCCGAGCATCGTCGTCTCGTATCCCTTATGTCGGAACTCGACGCGCTTTTTCAAAGCGAATCGTTGAAGAAGAGCGCCGAGGAAAAGGAAAGTTTCGACTTAAAGAGCTCCCTCGTCGACAAAGAGCAGAAACTCGACAGGCTCCGAAAAGAAAAAGAGGCGCTCGTCGCGGCGCGCCCTAAAGCGACCGTCTTAGAGAATATCCCCACGCCCCTCTCCAAACGCGTCGCGGACGGACGCGAAGGGTTCTTCTGTCTGAAAAAAGGCAGGCTTTCGCACGTTCCCATCGTCGAATTTCAAGAGCGCGTCATGCTCAACTTCAAGAATTATCGCGGAGAACTCACGCCCCGTGAATTCGAAGAGAAGATCGGCCCGGTCGAAAACTACGTCTTCAAATACTACGTCGAACTTGGAACCCACCGCAACGGCGACGGGCTATCCTACCATTTCGACTTCAAATACGGCGAATGTATTCCGACGTCCGACACGATCGGCGAACCGGTCGACGACGCGCTTGCGAATCCCGATTCTGTCTTCCGCAACCGTTTGTTGAAGTACGTTCGCGACGACACGACGATCACGGTTTTCGTCTATCCCGATTCTTTCGGATACCTCAACGACGTCAAAAAATATCTCTTCACGCTCGGCTACATGACGGCGTTTCGTCCCCTTCCCGAGGGCGCGCCGATTTCATTGTCCCCGAACGGAACCGCTTCATCCACCTATTAAACGCCAAACGCGCGCCTTGAATCTAAGACGCGCGTTCTTTCATTTCGGGCTTTCGCGGCGAGAGTTTATTTATTTAGTCGCGTCCTTCTTCGCTCCTAGCGCGAGCGCGCGAGACTTCTTATCCGTCTTCACACGGAAGAGGATCGAGTAGAAGATCGGAACGACGTATAAAGTCAACGCTGTTCCAAAGATTAGTCCGAACATGATCGCGGTCGCCATCGAATCGAAAAGAGGATCCTTTAAGAGCGGGATCATGCCGACGATCACCGTCAGCGCGGCGACCGTCACCGGCCTCATTCTCTCTACGCACGAATCGACGATCGATTCGTAAGGGCTCAATCCCTTTCTCAAATCTTCCTCGATCTGATCCATCAGGACGACCCCGTTGCGAACCATCATTCCGAGCAAACTCATGACGCCGATAAGCGCCATGAACCCAAAGGGTTTGCCCAGCAGGAGCATTCCCAGCGTGATTCCGATGAGAGCGAGGGGGAAAGTCAAAACGATAATCAGCGGTTGAATGATCCCGTTGAAGAGCGCGACGACGATAATCGCCATAAAGAGGAAGGCGATCGGGGTCATGCCCACAAGCGCTTTGGTGGCGTCGATCGAACGTTCCAGCTGTCCGCCATATTCAATGGCATACCCTTCTGGCAACTCCAGCGCGTCGATCTTAGGACGCACGGACTTAACCAGATCAGACCATGAGCCGTGAATCGGATCCGCGCCGACGGTGATCGTGGGAATCCGGTCGCGCCGACAGATAACGCCCGGTTCCCAATCGAAGCGAATACCTTCGCAAACCTGCGAAAGAGGAACGCTCTTGGGACCGATTCCCCACACGGGAATATTGCGAAGCGTTTCGAGATCGTTTCGATCCTCGCGCGCGGCGCGTAAAACGATCGGAAGCTGCTCCTCGTCTTGCGCATAGTACCCGCAAGGAATACCTTTCGTCGCCCATCGAAGCGCTAGGAGCGTCTCGCTTCGAGAAATCAACGCTTGCTGTCCCTTCGTCTGCGAATAGTACGGTCGCCAATTAGCGACGTATTGCCGCCAGTCGTCGCGAACGAACTTCGCGTCTTCTTCCGCGCGGAAGATCTCTTTGATCTGGTCGGCGATAAGTCGCAATTTCTTATGATCCGGCCCGCTAACGCGCACCTCGACCTCCGATTTCGTCGTCGGCCCGAGAGCAAAGCGTTGCGCGCGAACTTCCGCTTCCGGGCAATGAATCGTCATCCATTCTTCGCACGGTTCGAGAATCTCGTCGATTCGCTTCAGAGAGTCGACGTTCACGACGATCTGCGCGTAGCTCGAATTGGGCAGTTCCGGCTCGTACGGTAGGTAGAATCGCGGCGGGCCCGCGCCGATGAAGCTCGCGACGTTCGTCACGCCCTCTTGCGACGCTAAATAATCCTCAACTTTGCGTAAATCTTCCGACACGCGCGAAATTGACGTTCCTTCAGGCTGCCAATAGTCGATCATGAACTGCGCGCGCTGCGCTCGCGGGAAAAAGATTTGCGGAATACGCGTAAATCCAACGCCCGCGAAAAAGAGAGCGACGAGCAACCCTAACAACGTCAAATATCGAAATCGCAACGTCGCTTCAAGGGTATGGCGATAGATGCGATAGACGGGCCCCGCGTGAGGATCCGCCCCGTTTTTGATCGGCTTGGGCTTCACGAACCAGTAGTAGACCACCGGCGTTTGCAACATCGCGATAAACCAGCTAATGATAAGGGAAACGCCAACAACGATGAAGAGAGAGCCCGCGTACTCGCCGGTCATATTCGGAGAAAGGAAGACGGGCCAGAACGCCAAGGCGCCGACGATCGTCGCGCCGAGGAGTTGCATCGACGCGCGACTCGCGCCTTCTACGCACGCTTCTTTGCGAGCCATCCCGCGCTGCATGCGCACCAGGATCATATCGCCGACGACGACCGCGTCGTCCACGAGAATTCCAAGCGCGACGATGAGCGCGCCGAGAGACGTGCGTTGAAGGTCGACTCCAAGCGCGCGAAGAACGCAAAACGTTCCCAATATCACGATTAAAAGACTGCCCGTGATCAATATGCCGCTCTTCCATCCCATGGCGAGCATGACCACTATCGTCACGATGGTAATCGCTTCGTAAAGATTTTTCGTAAAGGCGTGAATCGAAACCTTAACGCTGTCGGGTTGATAACTCACGTCTTCAATACGGAACCCGACGGGCATGTTCTTGAGCGCTTCGTCAAGAGTCTTGCGCACCCCCTCCCCCATTTTGAAGACGTTCCCGTTCGGAATCGGCGAAAGCGCGATCACGACCGCGCGTTCGCCGTTGGAACGCATGAGCTTCGTCGGCTCTTCGTTCGAGATTCGGCGCACCGTCGCGACGTCCTTCAGACGAATCTGACGCCGACCGGCGCCAACCGAGTCGTTCATTCGCGACGCCGCCGACGCAAGTTGCGTTTCAGAAAGCGCCGACGCAAGCAGATTCATCGAAACTTCGCTGTCGCCGTCGGGAAGAAGAAGATTCTCAATCTCTTCGAGGGATTCAAACTGTCCCTCGGGCGCTATGCGGATTTTCGAACCGTCGATATTCATCGTCCCGGCGTCGAGCGAGAGATTCTGACGCTTAAGCATGAAGATAATCGTCGCGGGACGTACGTTTAACTCCGCCATCCTCGCGCGAGACATCTCAACCTCGATTCGCTCCTCTGGAAGCCCCCATAATTCTACGCGCCGGACTTGATCGACAAGGAGCAGCTCCTTCTGAAGCGCGCGCGCTTCTTTGATCAATTCCTCGTCGCTAAACCCGTCCGCCGTCAACGCGAAGACGCAACCGTAGACGTCCCCAAAGTCGTCGTTCACGATCGGAGGGAGGGCGAAGACGGGAAGTTCCGCCTTCACTGTCGAGAGTTTATTGCGAAGATCCGACCACCGTTCGCTCATTTTCTTCGGATCGAGACTTTCGTTCAAATCGACGAAAACTATAGAAACGCCCGGTTTCGATATGGAGCGTATTTGTTTTAAATCTTTGATCTGTTGAGCGGCGCGCTCGACAACGTTCGTCACGTGCTCTTCAATCTCTTCCGAGGACGCGCCCGGACAGAGGGTTACGACAACCGCCGTTTTGACCGAAAATTCAGGGTCTTCGAGTCGTCCAAGGGTGGAGTACGACCATATTCCTCCCACGACGATCAGGAAAACGCAGAATCCGACGACAAAGCGATTATTAATCGCATATTTTGGCAACATAATTCCTACCGTTTTCGAGCGTCACTGCGCTTCCTGCAAACAAATTTCCTGTCCGTCTGAAAGATAACGCGCGCCGGCGCCGACGATCATTTCGCCCCCTTCCAAACCCGAAAGAATCCGCGTGCGATCGTCCGCCGAATCGCCTACTTCCACAGCGCGGCGCGACAACGTCTTACTCGACGCGTCGATCAACCACACGTGCGTTGCCGACGCCGAAGGCTCGCCTGAATCGTCTGTTCCGACGACCAGAGACGACGTCGGAACGTAAATCGCTCCGTCGGATATTTTGAAATCGATACGCGCTGTTCCGACCATTCCAAGAAGAGCGCCGTCCTCTTCCGTCGCGTCGACGCTAATCGTCATTAAATAGGTGCGCGTGTCCTTCTGAACGGTCGTCGAAGTCTCTTTGATCGTCGCGTCAAACGTCTTGCCAGGAATCGCTTCGAACCGACATTCGATCTTCTCCACGTCTTTAAGACGCAGCGCCAATTCTTCCGTTATTCCGATCTCACCTTCAAAGGACTTGTCGTCGACTAACGTCAAAACCGCAATACCCGGCGCGACGGTCTCGTGATCTTCGAAAAACTTTTCCGAGACAATCCCCGCGAAGGGCGCGTAAAGTTTCGTATCGGCGAGTTTATTCTCAGCAAGTTGCAGATCGATTTCCAGACCGGCAATCTTCGCTTTGATCATTTCAATCTCTTCCGCGCGCGCGCCAACCTGCGCCTTTTCAAGGTTCTTATCCGCAGCGCGTTCCGCGGCGACTGCGGCGTCGTACGTCGACTTCGCCAAATCGTACTGCATCACTGAAACGGCCTCGTCCTGGCGAAGACTCTCCATTCGCTTAAACTGCTTTTCCGCAGTCTCGCGCTGCGATTTCGCGGCCTCGTACGTAGCTTCCGCCGTCGCAAGATCCTCGGGACGCGCTCCTGTTTCCATCGCTCGGCGCGCGGCGTTCGCTTCTTTGAGCGCTTCCTTCGCGCGGTCCACGATCAGCTGATAATCGCGCGGATCCAAACTCGCTACAAGCTCCCCCTTCTCAAAACGCCGACCGGGAACCACGCTGAATCCATCTAGCTTACCAGCGACGCGAAACGATAATTTCGCTGACATTCCCTCTTTAAGAACGACGGGAAAAGTGCGCGTCTCCGTCAACGCTCCCTTTTCGACAATATATGGACGCACAACGCGCGCGCTCGAGCCTACTTGCGTTCCCGTCGCGGGGACGTTCTTTTGACGATCGCACGAAGCTCCAAAGAAAACAATAAGAAGCAAAGATAACGCACAGGCGTTTCTGCACCCCCAACGCTTCTTTTGATAGTTTTTCATCATAATTTAACCTGCGACTATAAAAGCGACAGTTAGATAATTTGCGAACTATAGCAAAGTTACGCAAAAATTTATTCTACCCTATTTTACATATGATACTTGAATCGTCAAGGATAAAGGATTCCGAAGGACTCTTGACATTTCTTAATAAAAAAAATATTATTTCCCATCGAATTAAAATATTTTAAGATTTTGGAGAATGTCAATGACGGCGCGTCCAAACAAGAGAGTAACGATCGGTTCGTGCGAGTGCGGCGAAGGAGCTCCCCTTCTTTTAATCGCGGGTCCTTGCGTTTTGGAAGAAGAGACGTCCTTTCAAATTGCGGAAGAACTTTGTCGAATCGTCGCCGCCCTCAAGGGAGAGGGATTTGATTTGGGATTAGTATTCAAAGGTTCTTTCGATAAAGCGAACCGCACGAGCGTCGATTCGTGGCGAGGACCGGGCCTTGAAAAGGGGCTTGAAATACTTGCCCGAGTACGACGGGAGCTCAACGTTCCGGTCACGACGGACGTCCATGAACCATATCAAGCGGGGCCGGTAGGCGAGGTCGTCGACCTGATTCAAATTCCGGCGTTTCTCGCGCGTCAGACAGACTTACTCGCCGCCGCCGCGCGCACTGGTAAACCAACGCACGTGAAAAAAGGACAATTCATGGCGCCGACGGATATGCGCTTTGTCGTCGAGAAACTTTGCGCGTTCGGATGTCCCAATATTCTTTTGGGAGATCGCGGAACATTTTTCGGCTACGGATCGTTGGTGAATGATTTTCGCGCGCTTCCGATCATGAGGGGATTCGGAGTTCCAGTACTCTTCGACGCGACGCACAGCGTGCAGAAGCCGAGCGCAGACGGCGGAAAATCGGGAGGGGCTCGGGAATTTGTCGCGCCGTTAGCGCGAGCCGCCGCTGCGGTGGGGATCGACGCGCTCTTTTTGGAGACGCATTTCGATCCGCGTCAATCTCCCAGCGACGGGGCGAACATGCTTTCGTTGCCGGAACTTCCTGAAGTACTTAGAGACGTTCTGAAGATCCGCAAGGCGTTGAACAAATAAAAAAAGAGCCGCAGGACAAGGAGTTCTGCGGGCTCTTGAACTATAGCTTAGAGAAGCTTCCCGACGAATTGGGTTGAGAGATCAGGAAGCGTCTCGAAGTCAAAGCCGTAATTAGCAAGCGGGAGCGCAAGGAGCGACAGGCGCGCAAGCAGGAGCCGGAGCGGCTTCGCAGGAAGGAGCGGCGGGAGCGCAAGGAGCGACACACGCGGGAGCGGCGATGCAAGGACGCGCGAAACGAGCCTTCAGAGCCTGGAAGGGCTTAATGTTGCAGGAGAACTTGACGCAAGGAAGCGCGCAGGTCGCGGGAGCGCAAGAAGGAGCGGCTTCGCAGGAAGGAGCGGCAGGAGCGCAAGGAGCCGGAGCGGCTTCGCAAGAAGGAGCGGCAGGAGCGCAAGGAGCCGGAGCGGCTTCGCAGGAAGGAGCGGCAGGCGCGCAAGGAGCGACGCAAGCGGGAGTGCAAGGAGCGACGGTGCAGCAGGGCTTAAGAGCGGCAAGACGAGCCTTGATGTTGGCGGCGGCGCAATTGACGTCGGCGACGGCGCAAGACGCGGCAGCCTTCAACGTGGCGAGAGGACGGATGCAAGGAACGGTGATCGTCTTGCAAGCGACGGGAGCGCAAACGGGCGCGCAAGCGGCCGGAGTCGCGTCACAGGAAGGAGTGACGGGCGTGCAAGGAGCGACGCAATCGCCAGCGAAAGCGCTAGAAGCGGCAACGAAGAGAGCGGCGACGGAAAGAAGAAGGTTACGATAGGTCATCTTTAAGACTCCTAAAACATGAGTTGTTATGTTGGCATTTCGCCATGTAATTCTCTGTATGGTATCGGCGATCTGTTGAAGAATCTTTAGCTTTTTTTTGCTTTTTTTCTTCCTTTGCCAGATCCCATATTTTTTCTCGCTTTAGCATCCTCTCGAACTTCTCCAGTTCATAAGAAGACGACCCCACGAGACCGACGCTTGGTTTACCTACGCCAGGCGCAGCCTTTAACGTGGTCGAAGTCGAGTATAAACCGCCAAGCACAGTTTACAAGACCGTTTTCTTTGCGTTTCATAGACTTACAGAACTTGGAGCTCTGCACAATCAACCAAGACGACACAACCGTCATCTTGTGAAAAACGTTCCGAATCGGTTATCTTCACGTCATGCGCACGACCGGGCGTAAACGACCTTCCGGCGCAAGGCGCTTGCGAGTGATTCGCTAGGACTCAATATCGTCCCGTCTCCTGAAAAGATTCCTATATTTCATAGTAAAAATACAGTCTTTCCTTAGAGCCACTCATATTTTGATTCAATTCAAAAAAACCGTTAAAGCCAACGTCTCTTGACGTCATAGCGTTCAAAATATTCAATCCGCTAGATGTGTTTTTTCTCGCGTTTCAACGCTCTGAACCAACGCTATATGCAGCGCTAAAGGAATCCATTAATAATATATTGTCAGGAACGAACTCTCGCTCATAAGACGACCTCAATTATACTTTTCTCCACGCGTCCTTTTTCTCCTTATTTTCTCGGAAAGCCGCGATTTTCTCAGATGAAACTCTCCTCTACCAGAAAAACCCGAAAAGTTGTTAAATAATATGTACTGTTTCCTAGACAAACGCCGATATAGGCGACAGAGCGCTTTGATGCGCTCGATGAAGAGCCGCTCGACAGGGAGAAAACGAGCTTGGATGGGATTTTTCAATGAAATATTGAAAAGAGGCCCAAAAAGAGCAAAGTCGAGGGGCGCGGAGGTTCGATATAGTTACAGCGAGTTGGGGCGCGAGCTCCTATCGCGGTTTTGGATTACGGGGAGATCTTGTTCTACTCGCTCCAAGTTCGTGTGAATCGACAAAACAAATCGGTCGGTTTTGTGCGAAGGCGCCTTGCTAACGCGTCGTGTTCACGTAAAGAACTAGCGGATACAGGAACTGAGGAAACGCCCCGAGGCGTCCACCCTTTACATCATTTGTCAAGGAAGCTAAAATGAAAAAAATGAACTCAAGAATTGCCGCAAGTTTGCTTTTGCTTGCCGCGGCAGTCACGAGCGGTTGCTTCGGTTTCGGGGGCTTTTCGCTCGGTATCTTCAGCGTTCCGGTTCCGGTCAGTCCGTATTTCCAGGGCGCCTACGAAGATATGTCGTTCGAGAACGATCGCTATAGCCAAGTTCCCGTACTGCCGCCTATTGTCGAGGGCGTCCCTGAAGGACTCGACGCCCCGAGCGACGACGAAGTTATTCGTCTGTTAGAACGAGCGAAGCCGGATAACGGCGGCGTGCCGTTCCTTGAAACGCGCTATCGCAACGACGTTCGCATTAAGAAAGAATTGGTCGCCGACTACGTCGATCCGCCGCGATTCTTCCCCATGGTCGGCGCCGTCCAAGTCCACCACGTCCACTACAAGTGTACGGTCTACTACGAACAAAAGGTTCGCGTTGGCTGGCCGATTCCTTACACCATTGAAAAGAAAGACGCTCAAGAAATCGTCTATATCGACAAAGACCATCTGCACGCCGTCGCTCAAGAAGGCGAAGGCGTCGAGATGTGAGCGGATCTCGCCATCCGCAAGACGCGACAAGGCGCCTGCTTAACTCGACCGAAAATGCGGAGAAACTCCCAGAATTGGGGTTTCTCCCTTTTTTTTAAACGCTCCCGATCCTTTATCGCTCTTGACTTTCTCCCCTCTCTTGCGCAACATGCGGTAAGACGCCGGATTCTCCCGCGCCGCGATTCGACACGCTTCGAAAGGTCCTACCGATGCGCAAATTCAAGCCGACTATCATTCTTGTCGCCATTCTCGCTATTCTCTTATCCTCGTCGACGCATGCTTACGCCCAGGCGTGGAAGCTCTTTACCGACACGTTTAAACGCGACGCTAAAAAAGAAGAGCCCGTCTCAGAGACGGAAGCGGTCGATCCCTCTTTCGAACAAAGCCCATCCGAAGCCGCTCAAGGTCTAGGACTTCTCGATTTCTCCAACGCCTTACAGGACGACGCGTCAAATCTCACAGGTTCCGCTCCGATCGACGAGGAAGACGTCGCGATACTCCAAAGTCGTCAAACGCAGGAAGAATTCGCTCCCCCTCTACCGTCCTATCGCAATCGTCCCGAACAACGCGCGGACGCGGCGCTTAACGACGTCTTTTTCATCTCCGCGAACGTCGGCTGGGCCGTCGGCGATCGCGGCGTCGTTCTCAAATCCGTCGACGGCGGAGAAACATGGAATCTCTGCGAAACGAACGTCGACGCAAATCTCTTCGCCGTCTCATTTTTTGACGAACGCTACGGCCTCGCGGTCGGCGGTCGCGTTATGCCGTCGACGAAGGGGGGGCTCGGAGTTATTCTGCGCACGATCGACGGAGGCGTCACGTGGGGCGAGGTGGAGCACGCCGCGTTCCCAATATTGCGCGACGTGAAAATACTCGACCCGCAAACCGCATGGATCGCCGGCGATTCCTCGACTATGTATCCGTCGGGACTCTTCGTAAGCGAAGACACAGGCGTATCTTGGATCGCGGAATCAGGCTCTAAACATTCCGGTTGGCGGTCGATTCTTTACGATCCTGCGGAACGTCTCGGCGCGGGGGTCACGATGCGCGGGGAGTTGCAAACGGTCTCTGGGGACGCGCTGCGCCGTCCTCTCGACGCGGAGTCGCGAAGTTTCGCGGATTCCGCGTACGACGCCTCGACGGGAACCGCGTGGGCGGTCGGCTCGGAAGGGCTCGTCATGCGGTCGGACGACTTCGGCCAATCATGGCGCTATAGCGACGCGCCCCTACCCGACGGGACGGGGGATTATTTCGATCTCGCAAGCGTCTCGGCGCGTGACGGAAAGCTCGCAGCGGTCGGTTCTCCCGGCTCTCTCGTCTTCTCGTCGAGCGACGGGGGCGCGTCGTGGCGGTCTCATGCGACGGGATCGACGGCGCCGATGCGTCGCGTCTTCTTTCTCGACGCCAACTTGGGATGGTGCGTCGGAGATTTGGGGACGATCGCGTCGACGCGCGACGGGGGCGAAACGTGGCGCGTCGTGCGTCGAGGCGGCTCTCGCGTCGCGCTTTTGGGGCTTTTCGCGCGAATCGACGACGTTCCTCTAAGCGTCTTCGCGCAGCTCGCGGCGGAAGACGGGTACCTTTCGGAAATTGAGATCGTCGCGAGAGAAGCGCGATACGAAGACGCGTCGGAAGAAGCGACGCGCGCCAATCGTCTTTACGAAGCGGCGATCGAGTGCGGATGCGTCGGCGCAACTCAAGGGGGGCGATTCCCGATCGCGTCGCGAGAAGAACGGGACGCGATCGACCAGGCCGTCGCGCGTCTCGACGCGGTTCACGACGGCAAGGGGCGTCTCAAACTGCGCGAATCTCTCGTTCGCACGCTCCGCACATGGCGTCCCGACGCGCTCCTAACCCTCGACGCGACGGAAAAAAACGACGCGGCGAACGCCCCTGCGGCGACCCTCCAAGGGGGCTATCAGCCGGGTCGGACGCCTGGTCTTGTCCCCGCGCTCGCGTCTGACGCCCAAAAACTAGAAAGCGGCCCTCGCGACGCGTTCCAGGAGCTCCTCCTGACGGAACTTGCGTCCGCGATTCGCGACGCCGCCGATCCAACCGCGTTCCCCGAGCATCTTACGGCGTGCGGGCTCGAACCGTGGCGCGTGAAAAAAGCGCGGATTCTGTGTCGCGGCGCCTCTCAGTGGGATATGACGATCGACGACGGCTCCTATTGTCCGAACCTCGGGCGCGCCGTCGGCGAAATTTCGCGACGCGCCAACGCGATTCTCGCTACCGACGCCACGCTTCCCGGCGCGTTTAACCTGCAAACGCTCTTCACCGTCGGCGCGCCGAAAAACGCGAATAAAACCTTCTTCGACGGGTTGGAAATTCCTTACGGGGGGGAATCAAGACGCGCGCGTCCGAGCGTCGACGCGGAATCGTCGGAACGTTGCGTCGCTCGCGCGGCGGCGCGGCGATCCCGACTTGCGATCGCGCAAAACCTTGCGAAGCAAAGTCGTCAGACGCCCCAAAGCGCCGATCTCTTCCTGGGACAGTTGAACGATTCGCTCCGCGGAGTCGACGTCGATCTGGCGGTGGAATATATCACGACGTCGGGTAAACTCTTCGCGGCGATCGGCGCGTGGCGTCCCGCTGCGGAGATCTTCGCGTCCCTCTCTCCGACCCTTTACTCGGATCCGCAAAGTCGAGAAGCGCTCGCGTGGCTCATGCAATACTACTGCGGTACGGAACCGGAACGACGCGTGCTCGCGCAAGGCGGCTCGGCGCTCGACGACGAACCAGGCGGACGCCTGAAAGAAGCGCAAATCCTCGCGGATCGACTCCGCGAAAACGCTCCCGACGCGTTCATGGCTCCCGAGATTCGCTTTCCCTTCGCCGTCGCGCAGCTCGCGTCCGGCGATTATCAGGGCGCGATGCGATTCTATCTCGCCCGATCTCAGTCTTCCGTCGGCGGATCGGGGACAGGAGGCGGCAAGGACGACGTCTGGGCGGTTCGCGCCGCCGCTGAATATTGGCTCCGCGCCCCCGACGGGGATATCGGGACTCATAAGGCGGAGTTCTGCCCTCTAAGCGTCGCGACGTGCCGCGCGGCGATCGCCAAGCCGTTCCTTGACGGCGTCCTTGAACCGGAAACGTGGGACGCGGCGGCTGAACTGAGACTCTCGGAACCGTATCCCGACGCGCGAAGTCGAGAAGCGACTCCCGACGAAAAACTCCGCGACGAATGGCGCGCTAAGAACCGCGCATTCTCCTCCGATTTGGGCGCTCGACTCTATTTCCTCGTCGATTCCGAGTATCTCTATATCGCGGGTCGTTGTCCCAAGGTTAGAGGATATCGTTACGCGACGCGCGACGACAAGGAAACGCGGCCTCGCGACGCGAACCTTTCGCAGAAGGATCGCGTCGAAGTTGCGATCGATATCGACGGGGACTACGCGACGTCGTGCAATTTCGTCGTCGACTGCAACGGGTGGCTCGCGGACTCCATGTGGGACGACGCGTCGTGGAATCCTCCGATCTTTTTGGCGCGTCATGAAGAAAGCGACGAATGGAGCTTCGAAACGGCGATCCCCTTGTCGAGCTTTGCGTCCGCGCCCCCTCGTCCCGGCGCGTCGTGGAGAATGAGCGCAAGGCGCGTCGTTCCCGGAGTCGGCGTCGAATGTTGGAACGTTGAGAATTCCGACCGCGGAGAAAAGGCGTTCGGCGTTTTGCAATTCGAATGAAACGATAATCGATCGACAAAAAAAGAGCGTCCGGAGTTCCAGACGCTCTATCGCGATCGCGCGTTCAAAGCGGACTATTTTTTCTTAAAGACAATGAGTTCGAAGGAGCGCGGTTGATCGAGCTTGACGTTCCAGTCGTAGAGCTGAGCTCCGGAAAGGGTCGTCTTCGAACCGTCGAAGCGTTCGACTTCATACTCGGCGTTCTTGTCGATCTGCGGAAGCGTGAAGGTCATCTCCGCGTCGGGAGCGGCGGCGCGACGGAACGCGATCGCGAATCCTTCGCCCAGATCCTCGCGATACGCGGACCAAGCGCACCAGCAATCGTCGACGGCGCACGTCTCTTCAGTGAGCTGATAGAAATCGCCCATGTAGTACGGTTTAAGACGCGCGGCCCAACCGAGCATCTTCTGGAACCACGCGGTCTCTTCCGCCGTGAAATCGCGGCGCACGATCCCCCCGTCAAGATCCGTCGGCGTAAAGACCGTTCCCGACGACGCGACGCTCATGAAACCGTAATCGTCAAAATTCGGAACGCAGTTCGTTTCGCCTCCCTGGAAGGGAAGATACGGCGTCGTGTTGAGCGTCATGTCTTGCCCAAGATTGAAGCACGAATCGCCGGGTTTCTGCCCGATGTAATAGTCGCTGCGGCAATACGAATGGGCGCGGTTCGTCATCTCGATATCGATACGACGTCCTCCGGACGCGCAGTTCTCCTGCTCAATCCACGGGAACGTCTCGCGCATTTCGTCAAGAAAACGATAGAGACCCTCGACGTGTTTCGCTTCCGCGACCCCGACGCGATTCGCCCCGTCTTTCTCGTCGATCGCCGCCCAGTTAGCCGCAGGATCCATATTGAAGTCTTGTCGATAAATGTCCACATGATGCTCGGAGATCATCGAGAAGACGACGCTCTTGATCCACCCGTACGCGTCGGGATTACCGTAATAAGTAAAACCTCCGAAACTCTTGAAGGGCTCGATTTGCGCGATCGGCGTTTCCTGGCAGATTCGTTCGGGCTCGAACCACAAGAGGAACTTCTTATTCGCGTTATGGACGGCGTCGGTAATCGGTCGTAGATCGCCGGTTGGGTGCGTCGTCGAGTTGACGCGCCAATCGCCGACGTAGCGCCACCAATGTTCGCCGCAGTTCGGATACGGATCCGCTTCGTGCGGTTTTCCGTACCAACCCGCGTCGACCCAGTAGACGTCGAAAGGAAGGTTCTTATCGAGACCGTAGTTGAGAATCTTAAGCATCATTTCCGGGGTCTTATTTCCGCCCCCGGCGGTGAGCGCGACGATCGGGCCGCAGACATTTCCTTCGGCGTCGCGCGGCGAATTATGTTTCACCATGAAGGAGTGAACGGTCGTTTTGAAGCTTCGACGCTCCGCGTTCTTGCGTTCCGCGACGAGAATCGACGGTTGCAGAAGCGATTCGTTCGGTCTCAGGCTGAAATTCGTGTTGAGCATCCCCAATTCGACGCGATACTTGCCGCCCTCGTTCGTGAAAGCCGCGCGCCACGCCCCCGTCCAACCGACGCAATAAAGCGCGCCGTTGAGAGGATCGACGCTCGTTTCGATATAAGGGGAAACCTCGTTGGAGGATCGCCCGCTCGGAGTCGCCAAGACGTACGTTTCAGCGGGCTTGACGAGCTTTTCAACCGGCTGGAAATCCTCGGCGACGCAATTCGATCCGCGCAAGGTGTTGACGGCGACGAGAGCGTCCTTCGACGGAAGATCGACGGTCTGCGTAAAGACGCGCAAATCGGAGACGACTCCCGTCGATTCGGTCAGGGAGAGATTGGAGACGCGCGTCGTCATCCTCGTGAAATCGGGGAAATCGGGATATTCGATCACGTCGACGTCGACGGCGACTTTTCCGTCTTGAGTCGTGAAGCGCCACGTATCGCGCGTGTCGGAATCGGCGGTTTTGACGGCTTGAAGAACGGCGTCCTTACCGTCGTACTTGAACGAAACGTTCGGTTCAACGGCGTTTGCGGCGGAGACGACCGCAGCGCAAGCGCAAGCGAGCGTCGAGATAAAGACGGAAAATTTTCTCACGGCAAGAACCTCCCTAAAGGTCTTATCGAACGATGAGGTCGAAAAGAATCGCGTAGGCGTCAATTGGAGACGCAAATATCAACTTATGGCAAGGTGTGGTTTTACCAAAGTCAAACGCCTATGTCAAGCAAAAAGAAAAAAAAGACGAAAAAGAAATAATACGCGTCGTCTTCAAAAGCCACGTCGCCCTCTTAATCGTAAAGAGTAACGCGGGAAAAATAAAAAAATTTCCACAGACTACGCAAAAACGGTAGACGCGACGCGCCAAAGAGTCTACAATGAAACTGGATTCTCGGCGGTGCGTTCGTCAGGCGTCGACAAGCATGTTTCGAGGAACTTTGGCGCGATAGTCGCGTCTCATTTATTAGTTATTATTTATAGATTCATCGTCCCTAAAACGAATCGCCTGGATCGGAGGAGTCTCAGAAAATGACCAACAGTCTGAACCGGCGCCGCGCGCGTTTTGCGTATTCGGCTCGTCTCGGTTTCACGCTTGTCGAAATCTTGACGTCCGTTACGCTCTCCCTCATGCTGATGTACGCCGTCGCGCGAATCTTCACACGCGTCGGAGGCACGATGAATGAAACGACGAGCATCATGTCCATGTCGTCCCAACTGCGCAACGCCAAGGACACGCTCACCGCCGACCTCGAGGGCGTCACTTGCCCGATCGCTCCCCCTCGCAACTCCAATCTCAACGACGGCTATCTCTGCTACGTCGAAGGAATGGGAGCCCCTCTTAACAGACTTTACACGAACGTCGGCGGCCCGCGCGCCTTCTCCACCGAATGTACGGCTCTCGATACCGAACGCTATCTTGACTACGGGCTCAACGCAAACGCGATGGACGGGCTCGACGTAGAAAATTACCTTGCCTGCGACAACACCGTCGGCGATATGGACGATATCCTTTCCTTCACGACGCGCGCTCCGGAAGGCTCTCTCTTCAAAGCAAGGTATATCGAACCGATTCGCAACGACTCCGGAGTCATCACCGGCGCGCAGATCGGAATTTATGAGACGGAATACGCCGAGGTCGTCTGGTTCCTCCGCGGCACGACTCTCTATCGTCGCGTTCTTCCGATCATCCCCGACAGCGTCTTGCAGGACAGCTTGAATTCTCTAACCGCGCAAGGGATCGACGACGAAGGCAACGCCGTCAACTGGCGCGTCGCTCAAGCGCTGGGTATCAGCGATCCCGAAAGGCTTCAGAAGGGGATGGGCTTCTATCGCTACTACGACGTCTCCGTTCACATGGGAAACAACGGATGGCCCGTCGCTAACACCCTCGGGGATCTCACGAACCGCGCGAATCGTTACGGCGTTTGGGCTCCCATATCCGGAACGCAATTCACCGTCGGAACCGATCCTAACGGAAACCCCACCTACGGTTTTCCCGGAGCGTATCCAGGCGATCCCAACGACGTCAACTACACGGGCGCGGATCGATGGGCCGGCGGACAAGGTTACGGATTCGCGCAATCGGCGCATGGTCAATATGGATCGTGGTACTGGTTGCGAATGCCGACGATGCAGGAATCGGCAAACGTCGGTTTCCGCGCCGGCGCTCCTTTCGGCAGCGCTAAGTACGGTTTAGTCTGGGACGATATCGCGAGCGCCGACGCCTTGCAAGCAGACAATGATCAGAACAATCCTAAATGGAACGGTTACGATCAAAAGTTGACCTTTCTTGCCAACCCCGACACGCCTTTAAACGCCGACACGGAAGGAAGCGCTCTCCCTTTGATCGACCACGCCGGTTACGACATGAGCGGCGGATCTGGAAACTTGCCCGTTCCTTTTATCGATTATTGGAATAATCCGAACGTCTGGGGACAGGTCAACGCGGAAACGGGCGACCTGAATTACGCGTCGCCGACCGGAGACGACGTCGTCTACACCAGCGACGTTATCCTCACGAACGTCTTAAGTTTCAACGTTCGCGCGTGGGATTCCGACCTCTCCGACTACGTCGATCTAGGAAGCGGAAGCTTGAACGATCCTTCCATTTCCGGAGACAATCCCGACAACCTCCGCTCTTTTGGATACTACGCGTGGGGAGGAACAGCTGCGGACGGTTCCACTTTGACAAACAACATGCCGTGCGTGTACGACACATGGTCGGAACAATATCAGAAGAACCTCTACGCGTTCGACTCTTTTAACAACACGAACGTTGCGAATTCTTCTAACTCGACGATGGATATTGACAGTATGCAAGAGATCAGCTCTTCGCAACTTCTCGACTTCCCGCCCCCGTACAACGTGCCGCTCAAGAGCCTCCAGGTCGAAATTCGCGTCTTCGATCCGCGCAGCAAGCAGATTCGCAACGCGACCTTCGTCGTCGACTGGTCCCTCAAATGACGCAAGCCTAATTATTAGCCCCGACGCTTCAAACGTCGGGGCCTTTTTATTCCGAGACTTCGCGAAATTGTTGATTTAAAAATTCGTATGCGATATAATGGGGTCTTTACCGGATCTTTTCTCTCACAGTAAAGGAATAAGGTTATGTCCCTCGTATCAGACGCACTTTCTCGTCGCGGTTTTCTAAAGGCAAGCGCGGCGGCTTCAACCCTCGCGGTCGCGAACGCGCTCGACCCGCGCGCAGCTCGCGCAGCCTCCAAAAAAGCGCAGGGCTCCCCTATCGTCTTGCGATGTCTCGTCCTTAGCGACGTACACTTCAACGGCTCCCCCGACTCGCGCGAAACGGCGCGTTTCAAGCGAGTTCTCAAGTTCATGTACGAGTACAGCGAAGCGCAGACGTATGATAAATTCGACGCCCTTGTCGTCGTTGGCGATATGAGCAACAACGGCACGGAACCGCAGATTCGACTCTTTAAAGAAACGATGGACGCCGGTCTGAAAGAGGGAACACAAGCGCTTTTGTGCATGGGGAACCACGAATTTTACGGCGGTAATCCCGACTTGTGGCGCTCCGTCTTCGGCGTAAAAACGAACGACGTCTACGAAGTCAACGGCTTCTCTTTCATCGCCGTCTCCCCGGAAAAGGGAACGATGGCCGACGGCGACTACCTATACGCTGAAGGATGGCTCAAGACGCAACTCGAAAACGTCTCGAAACTCAGTCCAGACAAGCCGATCTTCGTCTTCCAGCATTATCCGGTTTCTCCGACGGTTTACGGGGGGCGCGGCGCGGACGACTGGGGCGCGAACGACCTCTTCTCGACGCTTCAACTCTTCCCGCGCGTGATTAATTTCTCGGGGCATACTCACTATCCTCTTCGCGACCCGCGCATCGCGTGGCAAGGCAACTTCAGCGCCTTTGGAACGAGCACGCTCAGCTATATCTGCCACGGCGGCGAAGGAAAAGGCTTTGAGCAATATCCCGCGAATAGCGGCAATTACGCGGAATGTTACATTATGGAAGTCCATGAAGACAATTCCGTCGATCTCCTCCCCTACGACGTTGAGAAGGGCGCTTTCTACGACGTCAAATATCGCGTCGCCAAACCGGGAGATCCCTCAACTTACGAATACACCGACGCGCGGTACTATAACTCTCCTCTTCCCGTGTGGGGAAGCGACGCGCAAGACGCCCTCAAGATCGACGCCGTAACCGATTCGAGCGCGGCGCTGACGATCCCCAATCCTTCGTGCGAAGGAACCGTCTACGGATTCCGCGTCGAACTTGAGCGTCAAGAACAAGACGCCTTCGAGCCCGAAGATCCGAAATATTATCGCGCTCCCTACTACGAGCACACGCCCCCCGAGATTACCAAAGCGAACCTCGAAGAGCTCGAACCGAACGCGAAATACCGCGGACGAATCTACGCGCTCAATCCGTTCATGCGCGAAGCGGAAACGCATTTAACCTTCGAATTCCAAACCGCCCCCGAACCGGTCGATCCGGCGGTCGACAAGACGGCGCCATGCCCCTCCGCAGACCTGATCGACGTTCGCGTCGTCGACGGAGTTCTTGTCAACGCGCCCGTTAACTCCCTTGAGAAACAAAAGGAATGTCAGCTTGTCGACGGGCCTGTCGTCGTCAAAGACGAAACGCGCGGAACCGACGTCGTCGCGTTCGACGGCGAGAAATCCTTCGCGAAAATCGTCTTCGAACCGGCGGAACTCAAGCGTCTGCGACGCGCCACGATCTCCGCTCGATTCTGCGCCGACAAAGACGGCGCCGGGTCTTGCGCGATCTTCGGAGACACGGAGGGGCGCGGAATCGAGTTCGCCGTCGATTATGATCGCAAGGCCCTGCGTCTGTGGGCGACAGTAAACAACGCGCCGTATACCATTCTCGACGCGCCGATCGAATTCGGCAAATGGTACGACTCTGCGGCGACCTTCAACGGCTCCAGCCTTGTCCTCTACCTCGACGGCAAGGAAGTCGCCCGCGCAGAGCTCAAAGGCAAATTGACGCACCCGACGGAACCGACCGCGAACGCGTTCTCCGTCGGAGCCGATATCGCGCCCGCCGGCGCGGGAAGCTACTTCTTCAAAGGACGCGTCGAACGCGCAAGACTCTACTCATGGGCGTTGACGCCCCAACAAATTGCGGAAATCGCAAAATGACAAGGCGCGACGCGATCCGGTCTCGTCAGCGGCGAGGTCGGATCGCGCTTATCTTTTGATCCTTCCACTCCAAAGAAATAAGGAATATCCCCATGCCGCAACATGCGTTGTCGCGTCGCCGTTTCCTGCAAGCGGGAGCCGCCGCGTTCTCTCTCGCGCTCGTTCCGCGCGCTTTCGCACAATCCACCAAGAATCCCGTCGTCATGCGCGCGCTCGTCATGAGCGACGTTCACTTCGAAGGCGGTCGGCACGATCCCGAACCCGAACGCTTCAAACGCGCCATACAATTCGTTTACGACTATTCCGGGAGACAGGCCTACAAGGGATTCGACGCCCTTGTCGTCGCGGGAGATATGTCCAACGTCGGTTCGGAAGAACAGCTCGCCCTCTTTAAGGAGACGATGGACGCCGCGTTGCGACCCGGAACCCAACCTCTCTTATGCATGGGGAATCACGAATTTTACGGCGGCGACACGGCGCGCTGGACCCGAATTATGGGCGTCAATCCCAACGCGCGTTACGAGGTCAACGGCGTGCAGTTCATCGCGCTTTCCCTCGCCGACGGTTCGTGTCTCAACGGTTCGTACCGTTACGCCCTCGGCTGGCTCGAAAAGGAGCTCAAAGCCGCGCGCGACGCCGACCCGCTGAAACCGATTTTCGTCTTCCAGCACCTGCCGATCACCGGAACCGTCACCGGCGGGCGCGCCCCCGACAACTGGGGCGTCGACGACCTTTACGACCTCTTCCAAGGATACCCGCAGATCGTAGACTTCTCAGGACACACTCACTTTCCGATCACCGATCCGCGCAGCATTTGGCAGGGCTCCTTCACGGCTCTCCAAACAAGCTCCATGTCCTATATCTGTCATGAGGACAAATACTTCTACTCCTACGAATCGGACGGACTCAACTACGGCGAGTGTTATTTACTCGAAGTTCGCGAGGACAATTCGTCGCTCCTCACCCCGATGAACGTCGCGCAGAACCAATTCTACGATTTCAGCTACGAACTCGCCGCTCCCGGTCCCGACGCTCCGCGCCCCTACTCCGACGCGCGATACTTCGAAACGGAAGAGGCCGACTGGGATTGGCGGCGCAATAAACCGATCGTCGAAGTCGTCGAGACCTTCGACGACGGCGCCCGACTCCGCTTCCCGCAGGCGACGTTCCGTTCAGCTCCCTTCGGATACATGGCGCAGATTTCGGAACATTCCGAGGTACCCTCCAAATATTACGATCCCCAGTACTTTCACGCGCAATATTACGAACGTCCTATTCCGTCGGACGCCTATGTCAACATCGACGGCCTCGAACCCGGCAAAACATACCGAGCGCTCATTAAGCCGATCAACTGCTATCAGCGCGTCTCCTCCAAGTCGGCGGAATGTTTCTTCGAAGTTCCCGCCGCGCGTCCGATCGGCGCCCAAGGGAATCCCGACGTTCTCGAACTCTCGATCCTAGAAGGACGCTTTACCGACCAAGCCGCGCCCGCGGCCCCCGCGCCGATTCCATGCCAATATTTCGGTTCCCCGCGAACGGTCGTCGACGAAGAGCTCGACGCCTGCGTTCTCGAACTCGACGGGCGCAAGAGCGTCGCCGTCTCCCACGGCAAGCCGATCAACGCGCGACGACTCTATCGCGGAACCTTCGTCGCGCGATTTAAGGCGTTCGAAAAGACGGAAGAGACCGACCCGTTCTGCGCCCTCCTTGGGAACACGAACCCCAAAAGCGCGGAACTGTACGTCAACACGCAGGAGAAGACCGTCTTATTCCGCTTCAGCGTCAACGACGGAGAATATCAATCGATCGGAGCGCCGATCTCGTTCGGAAGGTGGACCGACGTCGCGGCGGTCTACAACGAACAATGCGCGATTCTCTACGTCAACGGGGAAGAAGTCGCGCGAACCGAAGCGCCGGGCGCGTTGACGCGCTTTCCGCATCACGTCGTCTCCGCGTATACGGTCGGCGCAGACGTCGAGCCGGGGGGCCATAAACGCCGCTCTTTCAAGGGGCGCGTCGCCTTCGCAAAGGTCTACTCATGGCCGCTCTCAGCCGTCCAAATCGCAGAGCTCGCAACAAAATAACGCGGTCCGACCATCCCTCAAATTTTGGGACGTTCCCACGCCTTCTCCAAGCGTGACGAACGTCCTTTTTCTTTGAATTTCGTCGCTTGAATATGCGTCGCTATTCTTTAGAATAACCGTTAAGAAACGATCTCAAACTTCGCGCGAAACGCGCGACGATCTTATAAGGAGTTCTCTAACGATGAGTTGTCGATTTTCTCCCTGGAGTCTGCGCACAACGACGCTCGACTACGCACAACCGATAATAATGGCGATCCTCAACGTCACCCCCGACAGTTTTTCCGACGGCGGTCGGTTCCGCGAATCGCAAGACGGCGCGTTCGCAGTCGATCTTGACGCGGTCGTCGACGCGGCTAAGAAGGCGCTGCGCGACGGGGCCGCGATTCTCGACGTCGGGGGCGAAAGCACGCGCCCCGGCACGGATCCGATCGAAGAGGCGGAAGAGCTGCGCCGCGTGATTCCCGTCGTGAAAGCGCTGCGCCGCGCAGTCGACGCGCCGATCTCCGTCGACACGTACCGCCCGTCGGTCGCCGCCGCAGCGCTTGAAGAAGGCGCGGAGATCGTCAACGACGTCGCCGCCGGACGATATATCGAGTCGGAAAAACGATTCGCCGACGAAAATGAAGAAGGATTCCGCGAAGAGATGGCCGAGGTCGTCGCCCAATACGGCGCCGCCGTCGTCCTCATGCACATGAAGGGCGCGCCAAAAACGATGCAAACCGGAAAAATCGAGTATCCCCTCGGGGTCGTCGAGGAGGTTTGCGCCTTCCTCGAACGACGCCGCGACGCGTTCCTCAACGCGGGAGTCGACGAGTATAAGATCTGCTACGACCCAGGGCTCGGATTCGGCAAAACCTTCGAGCAGAACTGGGAACTCGCGATGCGTTCGGAATATTTTCGACGCTTGGGGGGGCCGGTTCTTTACGGGTACTCGCGCAAATCGATGCTGCGTGAAAACGCGCGACGCTATCGCGAAGAATGTGGGATCGCGCCTGAAAACGCGCTTCCCGACCGCGCGACCCTAGATTTTGAAACCGGCGTTTTGAGCGCGATCCTCGCGACAAAGGGGGTCGAAGTTCTGCGCGTTCACGACGTGCCCGGAACCGCTCTCGCTCTGCGCGTCGCCGCGTTGACCTACAACGACCCGCTAGTAAGCTCCGCCTCTATTCTAGAATGACGTCGCAAATCCTCGTTCTCGGAACCGACGAAGCAGGTTACGGACCCAATCTCGGGCCGCTGACGGTCGGCGCGTCCTGCTGGCTTGCGCCGAATCGTCCCGCGCCGTCGACGTCGGATCCGCCAGGCGACTCCCTGCTGGCGTTCCTTCCCCCCGCCGCGACGCAAAACGCGACGCTCGATCAGGGGTTCTCACCCGACGCGCTCAACGACGCTCTGAGTCCTTTCGCGGGTAATCGCAAGAGCGTCTTTCCCCTCGTCGACTCGAAGAAGCTTTTCGGCGCGACTCGCGCCCTTGCGACTCTCGAACGTCCGTGCATGATCGCGCAAACCCTCGCGGAAATCGACGCTCCCGATTTTCGAACGCTCCTCGAACGCCTCAAGGCGGACGCGTCCGATTCCCTCCCGCCGTGGGAAGTCGACGCGAATCTCGCGCTCCCGAGCGATCCCAAGACGCTCCGAGAACCCCTTGAGGAGTCTGTCGAAGCGATTCGTCGACGCCTCGACGCGTCCGACACGCGCCTCCTGCTTCTCGCCGCGCGGCGCGTCCAGCCGCGCGAATTCAACGCCCTTGACGATCGACTCGGACTCAAGAGCGCAATCATCGCGGAGATTACGACGTCCCTTGTCGTCGAAACGCTCGACCGCGCGTTGCGCGCGTTAGGGGACGCCACGCCGGAACGCGCGCTTGTCCTGTGCGACAAGCTCGGCGGCTCCGCGCGTTACGCCGCGACGCTCAAAAAACGCTTTCAATGCGACGACGTCAAGATTTTACGCGAAGGGCGCGACGCAAGCGTCTACCGTCTGGCCGCGTCGGGGGGAATCGACCGCGCGGGGGCGTTCCTCTCCTTCCCGCGTCGCGTCAAGTTGGAGGTTCGATTCACGGCGAAGGGGGAAAAGAACGCGCCGACCGCGCTTGCGTCGATCGTCGCGAAATACTTGCGCGAACTCTCGATGCGTCTCTTCAACGACTTCTGGAGTCGCGCCGTCTCGCCTCGAGAACTGCGCGAAACCGCCGGATACCCCGTCGACGCGGCGCGTTTTCGAGAGGAGACGGAAGACGCGCGACGCGCCCTCGAAATACCCGACGACCTCTTCTGGCGACGGAAATAATCCATCCTCCGACAAAGGACGCCGATCATGACGAACGCCCCTCCGACGACTCGATACTCGCGCAAAAAGCTCTCGCGAAAACGCATTGCCGCGGAAGCCGTATTTAAAAGGCTCGGATTCCTCGAACGCCTCTTCTTTCGCTCCAACAACGCGCTACAAATCGCGCGCTACGAAATCGTCGACGCAAAGATTCCCGCGTCCTTCGACGAATACCTCCTCGCGCAAGTCTCCGATTTGCACGGAAAGCTCTTCGAACCGCGAAACGAGCCGCTCCTTGCCGCGTTGCATGAGGCGCGCCCCGACGCGATACTCGTCACCGGCGACCTCTTCGACGAACGACATACAAACGACCTCGAAGCGAGGGAATTTCTCGAACGCGCGAAAGAGGTCGCGCCCGTCTACTATATCACGGGGAATCACGAATCGAATCTCGATTACGCGAGCGCGGCGGAAGCGTTGACCCTCGTCGAGGCAAGCGGGGCGATCTTTCTCGACGGAAAGGTCTGCGAACTCTCGCCGCGCGGGAACGGGGACGACAGGATTCGGCTTTACGGGGTCGCGGATCCGCCTTGCGAGGAAGATTTTTTCGAGGGAGTCGACGCGAGGCTCGACGCGCTGGAGGGTAAGCGCGATAGGTCGCGTTTTGAGATTCTCCTTGCGCATCGACCGGAAGGGATCGCGCGTTACGCCGCGCGGGGATATAATCTCGTCTTCAGCGGGCACGCGCACGGGGGGCAATTCCGTTTTCCGTTACTTTGTCCGGAAGGTCTTTTCGCGCCCGGTCAAGGTTGGTTTCCTCGGTATACGGCGGGTATTCACGAGATTGGGAAGACGCGCGAGATCATATCGCGCGGGCTTGGTTCAAGCGTGATCCCAACGCGGCTTTTTAATAGACCGGAACTTGTTTTATGCGCGCTTAGATCGCGTAAAGATATTTGCCAACGCTAGAAAGGCGGTTTTATGCCATATTTTGGAGTACATGAATCAATTTCGGGCGGTTTCGACGCCGCAGTAAAAAAGGTGAAGGCAAACGGATTTGACTGCATCCAAATATTCTCGGCGAACGCGTCGCGCTGGGTCGCGAAACCGATTCTAGCGTCGGCGGCGGAGAAATTCCAACGCGCGCTCGCGGAAACGGGTATCTCGCGCCCTTTAATCCACGACTCTTATCTGATCAATATCGCGTCGGCGAATCCCGAGCGTTTGGAAAAGTCGATCAACGCG
>SFIW01000067.1 GCA_004556055.1 Planctomycetaceae bacterium | reverse complement strand
TATACGCGTCCTCTCAAAGACGCGAGCCAGGAAGAACTATTAGCATATCTTCGCGATTTCTATAAAGGCGAACCCTTCGTGCAGGTTGTCGAAGAGCTTCCGTCGACGAAAGACGTTATTCATACGAATCGCTGCCACCTGACGGTACGCCGCGTCGGCGCGAGAATCTTGACGATCTCCGTGATTGATAATCTCATTAAGGGCGCGGCGGGCGCCGCTGTGCAGAACTTTAATCTTATTCATGGTCTAGACGAGACGATCGCGTTGATCTAAGTTTCGAATCGTTCCCATCTAAAAAAGAGCCGCTGGAATAGAGATCCGGCGGCTCTTTTTATTTTTTCAAAAAAATTTGAAAATTTTTGTACGATAAACTATTTCTTGTTGAATTATTATGACGTTTGTTGTACACTAAAAACCGTCTTGAATATCTGTGATGAAAAAAAGTTAGCCGTTTTTTATTTTTATTTCATCAAAGACGTTCATTTTTAAATTCTACTTCGAGGAGGAAAGATTATGAGAACCTATTCTTCTTGTAAGGGTTTTACCTTGGTTGAACTTTTGGTCGTTATCGCTATTATCGGTATCTTGATCGGTCTGCTTCTCCCCGCCGTCCAAGCCGCGCGCGAAGCGGCGCGACGCATGCAGTGCACCAATTACCTCAAACAGCTCGGGTTGGCCGCTCAAAACTTTCATGACGTTCAAGGCTTTTTGCCGAGCGCTTCGAAGCAAATCGTTTATCAAAAGTATTCCAGTAATGGCGCTTATGGACGTTTTTCCGGTCTCAGCGTCATGTTGCCGTATCTCGAACAGACCGCTCTTTACAACGAACTTATCGACGATATTGAAAGCGGCGCGTCTCCGTGGACCCGAGCGGCTGATCGCGCGGTATGTCAGATGGTTTCCTCTTTCCTCTGTCCTTCTGAAGGCAATCAGAAGAACGCGAGCGGAGAAACGGGTAATTCGAACTATCGTCTCTGTCGCGGCGACATGCCTCTGAACTGGGACTGGGATGAAGCGCGTTCGCCCTTCGGTAACGGCGAGAAAAAGCAAATTTCACTCAGCGCAATTACTGATGGAACGAGCAACACCGTCTTTTTTAGCGAAGCGGTCGTCGGTTCTTCTAGTCGGGATCGTCAAGTTAAGGGCGGAGTCGTTTTGCTTCGCGGCAACTTTAATAACGGACACACGACTGGTTGGTCTAACTTCTTCTTTACTCCCGCCGTCTGCGCTGCGGCTCGCGGCTCCGACGGCCAGATCGCCAGCGCTTACGAAGTCGCCGCTTCGGAACGTATGCGTCAAGGTGAACGATGGGGAGACGCACAAGACCTCTACACTCTTTTCTGGACGATGCTTCCTCCCAATGGCCCGACCTGCGCGATCGGCGGTTCTGAAGACGGAACGAAAGTTTCCGCGTCGAGCTATCATTCCGGCGGCGTCAACACCTGTTTTGGCGACGGTTCCGTCCGCTTCATCAACGAAACGATCGACTGCGGCGATCAGTCTAACGACTACTACGACCTTGTTCCCAATAAGTCGCGTCCTCAGGACTACGGCGGGAAGTCCGCGTACGGCGTCTGGGGCTCCTTTGGAACCATGGCTGGCGGCGAGACTGTTTCGCTCTGATCGCCTAACTTGAATTAACGATGGTTTGACAGAAACGACGTCCCGAAGATCGATCTGAAGAGAACGTTTTTGTCATGATTGCTGAATGACATTCAATGGACGAAGAAGTAATGCGTCGGGCTCCTCTTAGGAACCCGATATTTTTATTAGGTAAGAAATTTTACAAAATTTTTACCAATAACCGAAACTTTTTGGAGTTTTGGATGTTTAAAACAGTTTTTTTTAAAAAAATTGTTTTTAGAACCGAATCTTGTTGAAAAACTCATAATCTATACTATCATTGTTTTATTGTTGTTATCTTTATTTAGTCGGGACGGCGTTTTTGTATAGAAACGCCAGTCTTGATAACTTGTGTCATAGGATCCTCAAGCATGACTCGATATAATAATCACAAGGGGTTCACTCTTGTCGAACTCTTGGTCGTCATTGCCATTATTGGTATTTTGATCGGCCTTCTTCTTCCCGCTGTTCAAGCTGCGCGCGAAGCTGCGCGTCGTATGCAGTGCACCAATAACCTCAAACAGCTCGGCCTTGCGGCTCAGAACTTTCATGACGTCAACGGATACCTTCCAAGCCGTTCTGGTCAGGCGATTTGGAAGAGCGTCGCTTCGAAAAATGGTCAGTGGACTCGCTGGTCCGGCCTCTGCGTAATGCTTCCTTACATGGAACAGACCGCTCTTTATAACGACGTTTACGAGGAATTTGAAAAGAATTACACTCCTTGGGGCCCCAGCGAGGGACGCGCTGTTTGTAAAATGGTCGACGGGTTCCTTTGCCCTTCCGACGGTAATGGACGCACGAGTACTTCGGAACTGGGTAGAACGAATTATCGTCTTTGCACCGGGGATATTCCGCTAAGCTGGGAATGGGACGAAGCGCGTTCCGCGTTCGGCGACGGAGAGAAGAAGACCGTCAACCTTTCCGCGATCACCGACGGTACGAGCAACACCGTTTTCTTCAGCGAAGCTTGTATCGGTACTAGCGCCAACGAGAAGAAAGTTAAGGGCGGTATCGTCCTCCTTCAAGGCAACTTCTATAACGGTCGTTCGATCACTGGCGCGTTCTGCTTCACCCCCGCCATCTGCGCGGCGGCTCGCGGCTCCAACGGCGAAATCTCCAACGCATACAGCGTTGGAACGGTTGGCGATCAGCATCTTGGTTGGCGTTGGGACGACTCTCATAACGCGTATACTCTCTTCTGGACGATGCTTCCCCCGAACGCGCCGACATGCGCTAAAGATAGCAACGAAGACCTCACCATGGTTTCCGCGTCGAGCTACCATTCCGGCGGCGTCAACACCTGCTTTGGCGACGGCTCCGTCCGCTTCATCAGCGAAACGATCGACTGTGGCGATCAGTCGAACGACCTCTATAACCTCGTTCCTAACAAGGAACGTCCTCAGGACTACGGCGGAAAGTCCGCTTACGGCGTCTGGGGCGCTTATGGTTCCGCGAGCGGCGGCGAGACCGTTACGCTCTGATAGCGTTGCATGAATTTTAACGTGTTTACTTGAGAGGCGCCGCGATTCTGTCGCGACGCCTCTCTGTAATGATAACGGAAAACTTGAACTTCAACACTTTGCTTTATAGGGAGATATACTATGACGTCTTTTGCAAAAACCAGCCTTATTGCTTGTCTTCTTGTCGGAATTGTCTGTTTTTCCGGATGCGGCGCCGACTCCCCCCATCGTAAGGTCACCGGAAAGGTCACTATGGACGGCGCTCCTGTCGACGGCGCGTCCTTGATGTTCTACGCGCAGGATTCGACCGGCGAAGGCGGCGGCGGTAAGACCGACGCGTCTGGCGCATACTCCATCACCGCTCCTAGCGCTACTAAGGGCGGGCTCTTACCCGGCACGTATAAAGTGACGATTGCGAAGTACTCCGACGTCGTCGACGAGGATCAGCAAGCTTATGAAAGCGGTGAAATCACTTACGATGAACTGCAAGAACGAAAATCCGCGAAAGGCCCGTATGCCAAAGTGGAAACAGGGGAACTCTTAACGCCCGCGCAGTACTCCAACACGAACGCGACCCCTCTGACCGTCACCGTTACTGACGATCCGAAGCAGAACGTCTTCGATTTTGATTTGACTGAGGAATGAGAATTTAAAGGACTCTGAATTAATCAGCGGACTTTTTTCATGGGGAAAAAAGTCCGTTTTCTGTTGGCGCAGGAGAGGTAATTCACCGTCGATTCCAAGAAAGTCACGAAAAAAGAAAAAATCCCCTTGCGTTTCTGAAAGGGACAGATATACTTGTACCTGTTGCTTGCAACGAACGCAACGAAGCGCTTGAAAGCAACTGATCTTTAAAAAAAAGAATGAAAAAGACGATTGACGAACTGAAAAGTTCGATTA